>JAVBJD010000022.1 GCA_030756715.1 Conexivisphaerales archaeon | reverse complement strand
CTTGAAATTTTCAAGATCTTTATTTGTAGTAGCTTAAGTCTACGTATGGAAATTTCTTTGTGAAAATCTTTACTAAGGTGGCGTTAATTTCTTTTTCTGACCCTTCTTCTATCTCTTTAACGTTTTTTATAACATCTTCAAAGCTTTTGCCCGATATGCCTTCCCTGTAGTCAACAGCTATCCTTTTTGCTGCAAGCTCGGCTGACATGAAGGCAGTCTGAACGCCTGTCGATGTTTTTATAGAGCAAGAAGGCTTTGCCCCATCACAGAACACACCACCAAGAGCTTCAACTTGATTTATTGCTGCCATTTCAGAAACTTCCTGATCAAAATCAGAAATCAGACCTGCCAGACCTGCTGCAAGCCCGGCTCCTCCCTTTATACCAACGCTGCAAAGAGGTGAAATATAGCCCAGATAAACTGTTGCGTACAGAGTTGTCAACCAGCTCACGATAATAGCTCTGAGCGTATCCACTTCTTTGAACCCTTTTTCATTTGCAAAAACGTAGATCGGCAAGGTTGCCGTTATTCCCTGGTTTCCCGATCCAGCTACTGCCATAGCGGGAAAGAATGATCCTGACATCCTGGCTTCAACCGCAGCCGATGAAATCTTTACTGCTTTTTCCTTGGCTGTGCCATCATCGAGGTAAGCTGAGTAGCCTCTGTATATCTGTTTTGAGCCGTCTTCAGCCAGCTTCATGTCCAGCTCAAGGGCTTTTTTAACAAGAGCTATTATCTCGGGGTCTTCTACAAGATATTCTGAACACGAAATAACCTCTTTGTAAGGCATAACAGATCCTTTTTCTGTAAACAGTTCTTTGAGGCTGTACTTGCTTTCGTTTTCCGCAACCTTTAAAGCATCTTTCAGAGATCCAAAAGCCTTTCCAGTATAAACTACCGCATCGTGTTTGCCAGCTATTATTGATGAATTTTCATTGACTTTGGAGTATATGAATATCTGATCTAGCTTTAAAGGGTAAACCTTCAGATTAAAAAGCCCTTTATCTATCTCAGATGAGGCCAGAAGCGTTTCGAGCGATCTTGGCTCTGTCGCAAGAGCTTTAGCTACAGCATCCATAATCCCCGATTTCCTGCCAGGTACGCCGGCCGCGACTGCGTTTTTAAAAGTCCCATGATCCAAGTATATTTCAACATCATATGGTGGTGAGCTGTTTTCTTTTGAAAGAGATGTTGCATAAGCTATCGATGCTACCTCAGTACAACCAGCAGAAGGCACAGCTTCTTTAAGAAGCGCAGCTTTTAAGGTTTCAGAACAGCTCATATTTTTTCACGTGAACTCAAACTGTTATTAACCTTTTCTAAATATCTGATATATCAATAATTTGCTAGCGTTGATTTTTACAGTTTGCTATCTTGACGCTTTAATAACTGCTCTATATTCAATCTACAGCAATAAAATTGCATTTTTAAAATGGATCCCGCGGGCAGGATTTGAACCTGCGACACTCCGGTATCTGTGAGCCTGGCATGCTGACAAGGCCAGCCTCCGCAGGCCTCTACAGCCGGAAGCTCTACCAGGCTGAGCTACCGCGGGCATTAATGAGTAAATAACGTTATGATTTAAATTTTACCCTTTATTTGCCGTCACATGCAAAATTTGTTATTCCTTCCTTACAATTAGTGAAAGCTTCACCTTTTAAGACAGATACGGATCAGAAAATATTGATACTATAGTTTTATCATAATCTGCACATCCATAACGTTGGTCCCTGTAGGCCCGGTCTTGATCAGACCTTTAACTTTTTCAAAAAAAGAATAGGAATCGTTGTTTTCAAGGTATTTTTCCGGTTTTATGTTCAATTTATAAGCCCTTTCCTTTGTAGTCCAATCAGCTACAGCTCCTGCAGCGTCAGTAGGCCCATCGATACCGTCTGTGCCCACAGATGCAACGACCTCTCCTTCTTCAATAAAGTTGACAAGAGAGAGCACGAACTCCTGGTTTCTCCCCCCTTTGCCGTTACCCTTTACCGTTACCGTTGGTTCACCTCCTGACACGATAACCGTTTTTTCCTGTGCCTTTTTTAAAAAGGAAAAAAGCTTTAACGCTTCTTCTCTTGCTTCTCCCTTAACTATTGTCCCCAGACTCACGGCGTTGAGACCCATTTCTCTCGCCCTGCTTGCAACGGCAGCCAGCGCGTCAGAATTTTTGCATATTATGCTGTTTTTAACCCTCTCATAGGGGAACTCGTCTGGTTTAACTGTTTCAGTTAAACCATACCTTTCGGGGTTTCTCAGGATACCTAAAACTGTTTCGTCGTCAATTTTGTACTTTTGAATTATGGCCAGCGCATCTTCAAAAGTTGTGCTGTCGGGGGCGGTTAGCCCTGAAGCTATCGTTGAAAGGTCATCTCCTATGACGTCAGATACGATATAGGAATAAATTTTTGCTTCTGTCATCTTTACAACTCTTCCTCCTTTCAGGTAAGAAAGATGTTTTCTGACAGCGTTCAGCTCATAAATGTTGGCTCCGGCGTTCATTAGCTGTTTCGTAACTCTTTTTAGCCTCTCGGGGCCTATTACGTAATCCCCGACAAGAGCTGAAGCTCCTCCTGAAACCAGGAATATTACGGTGTCTGCAGGTTCTGTGTTTTTGAGAATCCCTGAAATGATCCTCGCAGCTTCGTAGCTGTTGTAATCTGGATACGGATGACCTGCTTCCAGTCCTCCTTTTATTTTAACGTTAGATACAGCAAAACCAATATCTGAAATTTCCCTGAAAGGGTCAAACATTCTTGGGGCGGCTTTACCTGCAGCTATCACTATCTTTCTCCCCTTAACGTTTTCTTTAAAAAACTCAACAGTATTTAGAAGCCTCGCATAAGGGTCGGCAGCTTTTATGGCTTCTTCTATAAGGGGCAAGATGACCTTGCTTTTTTCAGCAAGCTCGATCTCGTCTGTATTCCTTATCATGATTCATTGAAAGAGCAGCTTTTATATAAACTGTGCCTGCATGAACTCTTCGTCGCATAAAACTTTAAATACAGAGGTTTCAAGAGAAAAAATGGTAATGGAAAGAAACCTTTTGGATATAATCAGCACCGACGGCTACACTGCCCTTATCGAAGGGGAACCGGGGCAGGGGAAGACCACAATTTCGCTTGCGGCGTGCGCTTTAAAGGGCTCATGCAAGTACATATCTTACGCAGAACCCGAGCACTCTTTAAAGAAAAAGCTTTCAAACATTGAGAAAGGAGAAATGGCAAAGCTCGATGTTATGAGCGCGGTTACCGGTGAACCGTCACGGGTTTTCTCTGAAATAATAAGCGGGCTCAGCGAAGGGAAGCTCGTCATAGTGGATTCTCTTGACGCTCTGATGTACAGCCTTAAAGACGAAGGAGAAATGAGGTCTTTCCTGCAGATCCTGTACGGTTCATCAAAACAGAAGAAGGGATCCCTGCTCTTTATTTCTGAAAACGTAAATCCGGCATCAAGGCACGTGAGGTTTATCTGTGATGCCCTTGTGAGCCTTGACAGCGTAGAAGTCCTTGGAAGTTATGTTAGAAGGGCAAGGGTGATAAAAGATAGAGATTATCAGATAAAGAACAGGTTCTATTATTATGCAATCTCTGATAAGCTTAAGATCTTCACGCCTTCTCAGGTTTATCACACCCAGAAAATGAAAGCGCTAAAGACGTTTAAAAGGCCCCCTGAAGGTGTTGTAGATGCTGAAATCGCGTTAGGGTACAACATACTCTATGACGTTGATTACTCTGTTTCAGATCTGATGCTTAAAGTATTCAGGGAAGCTTTGGCCGCTGACTATCTAAGGTCTGGCTATAGCGTCGATTACTGGCTTGGCCCTCAGGAAAGCGAAGAGGAGGTTATTAAGAGCGTTAGACAGCTTGCCGGTTCAAACATAGATAAGCTCAAAACAATATACGTTGATCCTCAGGAGTTTGAATATAACTCGGATGAGTTCTTGAGGAATATAGTTTCGGCTTACGGCAGGGACAACGCTGTCGATATCATACACCTTCTTTCTCAGGAGGATTTCGCTGTAAAGCAACCCATGGAGTACGAACGATTTGTAAAAAACGCGACCAAAGAAAACCTGAAATTAAAGAGGATAACCATACTCTTTGGCTATTCAAACCAGGAAGCCCTCAGAATAAGAGCAAAATACTCCAACATTCTCAGGAAAATAATAATAAAAGATGGGTTCCTATTCTGGAGGAGCCTGAGACCTCTTGGCAACGTTTATCTGGCTGACTTTAAACTTGAAAAAGGTTATGTATCTTTTGAGGAAATGTTCTGATCTTGAGTCTTTAAATCTTATTACTTTAATGTAATAAAAAATACATTAAGTAAAGTTTTTATACTTTATTGTCGATATTTATGGCATGGTGAACAGGATCGACCTTAAACAGGACGAAATGCCGGATTTCTGGTACAACGTTCTTCCTGACCTACCGGAACCACTTCCAGCGCCAAAAGATGAGACGGGGAGGTCTTTTGATACCCTTCAAAAGGTGCTCCCTTCAACAGTTCTCAAGCATGAGTTCGCTTCTGAAAGGACCATAAAGATTCCTGAAGACCTCATTGAGCTTTACTACCAGGTAGGCAGGCCAACACCAATAATAAGGGCCAGAAGGTTTGAGAAGCTGCTTGACGCGCCTGTAGAAATATACATGAAGATGGAAGCTTACACGTTTTCTGGTTCCCACAAGATAAACAGCGCCCTAGCTCAAGCTTATTACGCGAAGCAGGACGGCGTTTCGCTGGTCACAACGGAAACCGGTGCTGGACAGTGGGGAATAGCCGTTTCACTTGCTTCGGCTCTCAACGGCTTAAGGGCTAAAGTTTTCATGGCTGGTTCTTCGTATCATCAGAAGGCATACAGGGTCACTCTGATGAAGATGCTCGGCGCTGAAGTTCACGCAAGCCCGAGCGAGCTGACTGAAATCGGAAGGCAGCTTCTCAAGGACGAAAAGAACCGCCACGGTTCCCTCGGAATAGCTATAAGCGAAGCCGTAGAGTATGCTTTGAAGAACAACGGCAAGTATAATGTTGGAAGTGTTGTGAACTCAGACATAATGTACAAAACGATAGCCGGGAATGAGGCAATAAAGCAGCTCGAAAGGGAAGGCATAGTTCCGGATTATATAATAGGGGCAGTTGGGGGCGGTTCTAACTATGCGGGTTTAGCTTACCCGTTTTACGGCAAGTTCAGGGACAAGATAAGCTACATAGCAGCCGGCTCATTAGAAGTCCCAAAGATGACGCAGGGAGAATACAGATACGATTTCCCTGATACTGGAAAAATACTACCGCAGCTGATGATGTACACCATAGGGAACGAGTTTATACCTCCGCCAATATATGCAGGTGGACTAAGGTACCACGGAGTGGCGCCAAGCCTCAGCCTTCTCATGAAAAAAGGAATTGTTGAGGCCAGAGACTATGACCAAGAAACCGCATTCAGGTATGCAGAGCTTTACACGAGGACAGAGGGCTACGTGCCCGCACCAGAAACAGCCCACGCGCTTCCCATAATTAAAGAAATAGCTGAAAAAGCTAAAAAAGAAGGCAAGAAAAAGGTAGTTCTAATGAGCTTTTCTGGACACGGTCTCCTTGACCTGGGTTCCTATGCAACTATGTATACATGAAAATCGAAAGTACAAGCTTTAGAATATTGTAATGCTCTTAACTGAGCTTATCTTTTTTATTTTTGGGATCAGTTCCCCGGGTATCTGACCGTCGGTAATTATGTAGAGCCTTGGCTCTTCGTATATTTCTGGATCTTCAGCTATTACCTGCTTTATGCTTAGCTTTGCTGAAGCTATTATAGAAGCTACAGCCGCTACTATTCCCTCTTCTTTTGGGTCCTTTGCGGTTATCTCTATCACCCCAAAGCCAAGCTCTGAGGCAACAGAAACCATGTTTGCAGCAGCCCTCAGCTTCGAGAATATTTTTGATAAAAACTGATCAGAAGAAATTTCTTCTGCGAGCTCTTTAACAACCCTCTGATCTACTTCTGCAACCCTGGCCAGAGATGCGAACGGGATTTCAATATCGTTGCAATAAATAGATCCATCTTTTATTGACAGCCCATAAGAAATAATTATCTTTATAACCCTGATCTTTGCTGGTTTACCCTCAAATTTTTTAAGTATAGAGTTCATCAGCGAATGCATTTTTAATATAAAATTAACTACAGCTTATATAAATTTAGCTGATGCGCATAAAAATTTAATCTTTTGGTTTTCTAACGATTTTAAAAGAAAGTGGTAAAAATTTAAATAAAATGGATGGATTTATTAAAGTATGGTAGACGTAATCGTTATACATCAATGGAAACCAGAACAAAAAGAAAAGGTCATGAAGTTTGCCTCAACTATAATGGATCTCGCAAAAAACAAGAAGCTCCCAGAAGGCCTGAACCTTGTTGAGATTCATCTGGCGAAAAACGCTAACATGGCAGTTTGCAAATGGAACGTTGACTCGCTGCAGCATCTGCTTAACGTTGCCTCTACATTAAAACCCGAATGGCAGATAACGGCATTAGAAGTGGAAAAAGCTTACTAAATTCTTCAATTTTTTGATTATTTTTAGCGAATTTTATATTATATAATGGTTAGAAAGCGGTTTCTGAGTCCAAAGGCTCTAAAGCTGAAATCTTTGATATTCTTCTCTGAGCTAGCGCTGTCTGTACAAGCAGAGAAATCGACGCTACGCCAATGGTCATTGCCACTATAAGGTTTGTGTAGTTTATGCCATCGCTCACAAAATTCGGCAGGTTCAGAGCAAGCACGAGGGGGATAGCGCCCCTTATTCCTGACAGGAAAGCTAGCTGATAGTCGTAAGGGCCCTCTTTAAAAAACCTAAGAGTTCTTATCAGTGCAATCCTAGATGAAAAAACGATTATAAAAGAAACGATTATTATCGCAAAATAAGAAACTATCAGAAGAGGGTTAAAAACCAGTCCCATCGATATAAAAAGCAAAGAAGTAACTATGTAATCTATTACTGACCAGAAATTATTGACTTCTGTTTTAAAGTCTCCAAGCCTTGTGGCTATCATAAACCCTGTTATTATTTCCGAAACTATCCCTGATCCGCCTATAGCCTGAGAAACAAAAAAAGAAAGGTATGAAATTACAAAAATAAGCGATATTTTTGCTTCAAAACCCGTAACGAGGGGAGTGAGCCTGTTTGAAAGGTAACCAAACGCAAAACCCAATACCGGAGATATGATAAACACCGTCATTATGACTTTAAAAACATCTGCAAGATAAAATCCTGTGTGAAACATCAAAAGAACGGAAAAAAGTGTAACTGCTGTCGCATCATTTATTAGCGCTTCACCTTCTATCAGCGAAGCTGTTTTTGGAACCGCTTTTGTGTTTTTGAGCGTTGCTATAACCCCAACAGGGTCTGTAGGTGATATTATAGTGGCGAAAAGAGCAGAGTAGTACCAAGACAATCTTAGCAAAAAGTGAATCAGAACTGAGATCACTATAACCGAAATAAGAACCCCTGCTGTAGCTAGATAAAGTATTGGCCATAGGTTGTCTACAAAATTGTTGTAATCTAAATCCAAAGTGGCCTTGAATATGATAGGAGGAAGTATAAGGTTAAAGAATAGCTGTGCTGAAAGCAAAGTAGTAAGAGATGTTGCCTGGGGAAAAAAGTTCAGCTTTATGTTCAGGAACGTTATCAGCATCCCCAGTATCAGGAGTGATGTCGTGTAAGAAACGTTGATTTTATGTGAAAAGGTGCTTACAAGGACTCCAAGTAAAATAAATATCAGTATTATTTCATAATTGATTGGTGCCAGCAACATATGACCTATCTTTTAAAGGTTCGCTGTATTTTAAAATGTTAACCTTAAAAAATTGATCAAAAACAAAACAATAAAAAACACGAGTTAAAGTTCTGCTTACTTCTTGTTCAATATTATTTCAATTGTTGAAATGCTTCTTTTCTGGCCTTCACTTTCTACTTCAACAGTTCCAATTGAAATGCTTCCTAATTCATAATTTCCGTTCCCGAGCTTGTTCAATATTATCTCGGCCACGTCAACAGCTTTAGAAATGGCCTTTCCCCTGGCTTTTATTATTATGGAGCTTTCTGAACCCATCTTGTACATAGCTGCTGCAGCGTATGATTTTGCTGGCTTTTTGCCGATCAGCAGAACGTTGTTTTCAGTGCTTTTTGAAGCCTGTTCTTCGCTCAAAATCTTTCACTTGCCTTTATGATTATAAAGATTGAGTATATAAATATTCCTGAACCAAAATACAAAATTTTATTTAAAACCTGAGAATCTAATCCAGCAGGATCCAATGGGAAAGCTTATTTATTTTTAAATGTATAATTTTTGTTATGCTAAAAACAGGGGATACAGCTCCAGACTTCGAGCTTCTCAACCAGGAGGGTAAAGTTGTAAAGCTGAGCGATCTTAAAGGTAAACCTGTTGTTATTTACTTTTATCCGAAAGATTTTACAACGGGTTGCACAGCTGAAGCAAAGGACTTTAACGAAAACATAGAAAGCATATCTTCAAAGGGCGTTATAGTCATAGGTATAAGCGCTGATTCTGTAGACTCGCATAAAAAGTTCAGTCAGAAACTTGGGCTCAGATTTTACATTCTTTCGGACCCAGAAAGAAAGGTCATAAAAGCCTACGGAGCTCAGGTGGGGAACAGAACAAGGAGGATGACATACATAATAGACAAAGACGGCAAAATCGCTTTCGTTTTTCCAAAAGTGGTTCCAGTAGGGCACAGCAAAGAGGTACTCGAAAAGCTGAAAGAATTGAAGTTAATTTAAGAATTTTTATTCGAAAGACATATATTTTTATGCGTTTAAAATTTAAAAGTGAAAGTACCACCAGTTTTTGAATATGTAAGGGTAGATTCTCTGAACGATTTATACAAAAACGTTAATCAATACTCATTTCCTCTGATAATCTCTGGCGGAACTGTAGCTGTTCTGATGCTCAAAAACCGTGTAATCAGACCAGATGCCGTAATAGACATCAGCGGCATAGAAGACCTCAACGTTCTAAATTTAGACAAAGAGAAAGATGAGGTATTCATGGGTTCGAACATAAAGCTCTACAGGCTTAAGAGCCTCCTGCCGGATGATTCCGCAAGCGAGCTGGTAACAAAATCGGCCTCAACCGTTGGAGACATTGCCATAAGGTCTGTCGGTTCGGTAGGTGGAAACGTTTGTCTTGGGGATCCTGGAAACGACCTGCCAGTTGCATTAACTGCCATTGGGGCTTATGCTGTCATTGGCAGTCAGGAAAGCATCAGGAGAGTTCCAGTATCAGATTTTTACGTCAAACCCTTCAAGAACGTGCTCAAAAAAGGGGAAATACTGTTAGGGGTAAGCTACAAAAGGTTGTACGGCTACAGGACGTCTTACAAAAAACATTTCCTGAACTTCCTCGATCACTATGTAGGGATAGTGGCTGCACTCGCAAAGGTTGAAGGGAAGAGCATTAAGGACTTGAGGATGGCAGCTGCAGGCGAAGCTATAGGGACTCCTGTAAAAATAGACATTTCAGGCTTTTCAAGCGTTGATGATGCAGTTTCCATTAAGAAGAAGCTGATAGATTGTTTAAACAGTTTGCCAATGCACGACGATCGTTTTGGCACCATCAAATTCAAAAAGAGGATCCTCTCCGCTCTGATGTTTCAGGCTATAGATGAGGTGCTAGGACCATGAAGGTAAAACTTAACATAAACGGAAAGGATTATGAATCTGAGATCGAGCCGAGAATGTTGCTGGTTGATTTTATAAGAGACGTTGCCGGGCTTAAGGGTACTCATGTCGGCTGCGAAACAGGCTCATGTGGAGCTTGCATGGTTCTTCTTGACGGGATGCCGGCAAAATCCTGCCTCATGCTTGCTGCTCAGGCACAGGGCAAGAAAATAGTAACTATCGAAGGGCTTTCCGCAGGAGGCAAACTTAACAGCGTTCAGAGGTCACTTTCTGAAAGAAAAGCTTTGCAGTGCGGTTTCTGTGCTGCAGGCTTTTCTATAATGGGTACCTGGATACTCGAAAACGAAAGAGAAATCGATTATGAAAAGGTCAAAACTGACCTCGCAGGTGTGGTGTGCAGGTGTTCGGGCTATGAACGGGTTATTGATTCAATAGTGGAGGCTGCTAAAAATGAGCGAAAGAACTGAAAAGTTTTTCATGGGTAAAGGAAGGTTCGTAGACGACATAACTTTCCCTGACATGCTCTACCTGGAAATAGTTCGTTCAACTCAGGCTCACGCAAGGATCTTGAGCGTAAAAGGAGGGCTGACGGCTAATGACCTGCCATTAAATCTGACTTCCACAGGTGAGTCCTACAGAAGGGGTAGAGATTATGAAGTTGAACCCGTGCTTGCAAAGGAAAAAGCGCTGTATTATGGGCAGCCGGTCTCAGCCGTTTATGACAGGGACAGGTACAAGGCTAAGGATCTAGTCGAAACCGTGGAAATATCATATGATGAGCTCAAACCGGTTTTAAGCATAGAAGAATCATTGAATTCTGCTCCTATCCATGAAAGCAGAAAAGACAACGTTGTCTCTAAATTTGAGATCGGAAAAAGGTTCTCTCTTGACTCTGTAGTAAAGCTTTCAGATCAGCTTTATATAGAAAGAGTGCTGCCAAATCCTTTAGAGACAAGGGGTATCGTTGCATACTATAACTCTGGCAAGCTTAACGTATGGATTTCAACCCAGTCCGTTTACTCGATAAAAAACGGCCTTACCAGGATTCTGGGCTTAGATCCTTCTGACATTAACGTTTATCAGGCTGATACAGGTGGTGCCTTCGGATCAAAGAGCGCCGTATATCCTGAATACGTAATAGCGTGTTACTTAAGCATGAAGACAAAGCAACCTGTTAAATGGATCGAAAGCAGGGATGAGCACATAACAAGCACAAGGCCTGGCAGAGGCGCAAAGGCTGAGCTTCAGATTTACGGCGACAGGGAAGGAAGAATAAAAGGTATAGAAGGAAAGATCTACGTTGATGTTGGGGCTTACGCGGATGATCTTTCATCAACTTCACCTTCGTGGATAGGTTATCAGATAACTGGTCCATATTCGATAGAAAATGTCTTTATCGAAGGTTATTCCGTTTATACCAACAAAGCTCCGCTTGGGCCATACAGAGGAGCCGGCAGGCCAGAAGCCGCATTTTTTATTGAACGCATGATGGACATGTATGCGGATCACATAGGTATGGATCCCGTGGAGCTCAGGTTGAAAAACCTTCCTGAAAAAGCCTTTGAGTCACCGACCGGTTTGAAGTTACTCCCTTCTAAGGCGTTTTTCGAAGATGGTATAAAGAAAATTGGCTATTCCAAATTAAAAAAGAAAAACGCCGGCATTTCATTTGGCATTCTTTTACCTGCGGTCTCCGGAGGAGAAAGCGCCAAGATAAAGGTTGAAAACGGAATAATAAAGGTGTGGCTGGGAGGCAACGCGCACTGGCAGAGGCACGAGCTTTTCGTAAAAAGGATATTGAAGGAAATCCTTGGGATTCCAGAAGATAAAGTGTTTTTAATGAACGGAGACACCACTGAACTTCAAAAGGGGATAGGGACCTGGGGAAGCAGGTCAGCCATAACTGCTGGAAACGCGCTCTACAAAGCCGCTTTACTTTTAAAGGAAAAAGCTCAAAAGATGAACATAAATGACCAAGAAAACCTGCTAAAATCAGACCTGAGCTCAGAATATTATGAGAACATGCAGCTTGACCCAACCATGATATCGTTTTTGCTGACAGCGGCTGTAGCCGAGATCCAGGATGGTATAAAACCCGTCATAAAAGAAGTCTGGGCTTATTACGACGTTGGAGAGCCGCTCTCTGAAGAGGCAGTTTACGGACAGATAACAGGAGGATTGCTGATGGGAGTTCAGGAAGTTCTATCAGAAGCGCTCAAATACGACAGCAAAGGAAAACCCATTCCTGAAACCCTGGCCGCTGCGGGGATAGCATATTCTATAAACGCGCCAAAGTACCACGTTCAAATTGCAACTTTTGGACGATCGAACACACCGCATGGAGCTAAAGGTGTTGGAGAGGCTGGAACGGTTGGTGCGCCGCCAGCAGCCGCCAGAGCCATTGAAAACCTTCTTGGTAAACGCGTGAACAGGTTGCCTCTCGATTTTGACCTGCTGGCATAATCCTGGATTTTTAAACTTTATTTAGAACCTTAAAAATATATTTTGTATGACAAAGTACGTTTGTAAAAAATGCGGTTTTAAGACGGAAACTGATAAATGGCTCTGGAAGTGTCCAGCCTGCGGTGGCGTTCTTGAAATAGAGGGAAAGGTAGAATCTCCGAAAATAACTCTTGGTGAAGGAAACACGCCGCTAGTTAACCTTTTCGGCTTTGGAGGGGATGTTTATTTTAAACTGGAGTACCTCAACCCAACGGGCTCCTTTAAGGACAGGGGATCCGCGATGGCTCTTTCACAAGCGCAGAAGTTAGGCATAGGTTGCATTGTAGAGGATTCAAGTGGGAATGCTGGAATTTCTGTAGCTGCTTATGCAGCCGCCGCTGGAATCTGGGCAACAGTTGTGGTTCCAAAAGGATGTGCGCCCGGTAAGAGGCATCTTATAGAAGCTCTTGGCGCCGAAATCGTAGAAGCAGAAGACAGAGAAGCGGCTGGAAACAGGGCTAGAGAAATGGAAACGCAAGGCTGTGCATACATAGGTCATCAGTGGAACCCATGGTTTATAAAAGGCATGGAAACCATAGCGTCAGAGATAAATGAACAGCTCGGAAAGGCTCCAGATGCGGTTATAACCCCAGTGAGCTCTGGAACTCTTCTTTTAGGCCTTTATAACGGTTTTAGAAAGAGCAAGAAACTGCCCAGGCTTTATGCAGTACAGGCTTCAGGATACTCTCCGCTTTACGACGCTATTAATGGAAAGCACGAAGGTAAACCTTCTAAGCTTGCCGACGCGCTGCAGGTTCTTAACCCTCCAAGGCTTGAACAGATGAAAGAAGCCATTTTAAAATCAGGCGGCGACGCCCTAGTTGTGAACGATGAAGAAATCCTGAGCGCGCTAGCAAAGCTGTTAAAGGCCGGGACAATCGTTGAACCTTCTTCTGCAAGCGCTTTGGCTGGCTACATGCAGCTTTTGAATGCTGGTAAAATAAAAAGCGGCGAAAAGGTCGTAATAATACTTACCGGAAGCGGATTAAAATACCCCGAAATGGTTTCGCTCATTTCTTCTTAGACCGGAAATTCACATAGCTTGAACTGGTGCTTTAAATTATAACTGCTGTTATTTTATTTTTGAAAACTTAATAAAAATAAAAGCTAAGAACATCGGTATGATAAAATGGGTTATAAAAAGGGACGGCAGGACTGAAACTTTTTCAGAAGAAAAACTCTTGAAGAGCCTCCTTTGCTGCCTTGATTCTGACAGCGCTATAACGATCATCAAGTCTGTAGCAAGGGATTTACCTGAGACCGTTAAAACTGAGGACCTGTTTTTTAAAATCAGGTCAGAAATGTGGAAGAGCTACCCTGAAGCTGCCGTCAAGTTTGGCCTGAGAGAGGATATGATGAAGCTCGGACCTGCCGGATATAACTTTGAGGATTTTTACGCAAAAATCCTTATCGAAACTGGAGTAGAAAACGTGAAAGTTAGACAGATGTACAGAGGCAGTTGCGCTGTGCACGAGCTAGATGTAGTTTACAGCGGTCAAAACGGAAAAGAGTTTGCTGAAATGAAATACCATAACCAGTTTGGCATATATACGGGGCTCAAAGAAGCGATGTACACTTACATGAGGTTTATAGATCTAAACGATTCTGGTAACAATTTTTCAAAGGCAAATCTGGTAACCAATACAAAGGTCTCCGATGAAGCTGTAGTGTTTTCTAACTGCAAACAGATGGGGGTCGTGGCCTGGAAGTATCCTCCCGGAAATGGGCTTGAAAAGCTTATAGAAAGGACAGGCTCTTACCCAGTGTCCTCCCTAGTTAACTTCCTGGAGCAAGAAAAGATCAAAGAACTTATCGATCTGAAGATCATAACATTAAAGGATTTTGTTTCTGCATACGATAGCAGGTTGTTATCGAGAGGGTATGAAGAAGCGTACAAAATAGCCAAAAGGTTGTTCAGCCGGCCTTAAGCCATTTCATTTGGTATTACGTCGTTGTATTGACGCTCAACCATCGAAAGCTGACCTTCATATTTCTTCTTAATTATTTCTAGAGAAAAAAGTCCAAATCTGTACATTAGCATTCTCACGAGCGGATTACTTACGTTATCAACCACCATCTTGGTAGTTTCCTTAAGGCTGTCAAACGCTTTGACAAGAGCCTTTAGGATAAACTCTCTTCTGAGCGGGTCTTCCAGCATTTCATCTAATGCTGTAAAACCTTTCTTCCTGAACGCTGCAACTGGTACTAGCGGGAGCGGAAACGTTACAACTTTAAGATCCTTTAATCTGTCAAGAAGTTCTAGGTTTGCCATTATATCTTCATCCGTTTCATCCGGGAAATTCAGGATCATTGTTCCCACTACAAACCAGTTGTTGTCGTTAAGCGTTCCTATGGCCTGAACCACTACGTCAGGGTACTGCACAGGCCTGTAAGGAAGAGCTTTACCTTTCATGTACCTCTCTATCAGCTTTGGCGAACCGGTTTCTATACCCATTTCTATGAAGGTTTTTCTTCCGCCCTCATTGATGTATTCTGCGACCTTTTTAACGAGATTCGGGTTTTGAACCACTACTGCAGCCGTTGTAAAATCAGTAGATATCGTGTTTTCTTTGCCGTATTTTTTAACGGTCTTGTAAGCAATTTCGGTTAACTTTAATACTTTTTCAGGATTGGGGTCTATCCCGTTTGCGCCATATCTAAAGTATTCCTCACTGTGAAGGTTTATGTCCTTTAGCTTTCCCATTAATATGTTCACTTCTATTTCTTTTTGAATTATTTCAAAAGGTATCGACCTTATCATGCCGCTCAAATTTGGGGTGCAGAACGCGCAACCTCTTCCGCACCCTCTGGTGACTTCAACAAGGCCACCGTTGCTGGGAGTTTCTATAGGTATTATGTCTTCTATACCTGCGGGCCTCGCGTAAAACATTTCAGGCATCTTTTGTCCTTGCAAAATTCCTCTGATGAAAGCTGGACCGTCTTTCTCAAACTCTCCCTCGAACACATAATCAACTCCAAGCTCTTTCCTTAATCCGCTGTCATAGACCTGCCAAGACGCTGGACCTCCCACTATTACCTTGAAATTGTTTCTATAAGGAGAAACGTTAAGGGTCTCTAGAACGTTCCTGAAAGATTTAGCTATAAATGGCAGGCCAGAGTACTTTATCCCTGCCAATTTTAGCATCCAGTAGGTTATGCCTGATCCATAGCTGTAACCCATTCCGTCCATAGTATAAATTCCGACGAGTTTAGTGCCGGGGCCTAAAGACTTCTTAAGTTCGTAAGGGCTGACTATTGCTGCATCGAATCCCAAAGACTTCAGCTTAGCTTCAACCTTTGAAAGACCATAAGGAGCCCTTTTAACTGTTCCGTCCGGGTAAGAGCCCACTTTGAATATCATCTTTGCTAAAGTATCGCCAAGAACGCTCTCTGGAAGAGCGCTTATAAATCCAACTAAGGATGAACCTAAAGTGTCACTTGCTATGGCCGCTTCGCTTGTAAGCACTATTTCATGAAAACCCCTTTCCATAAAGTTTGATATATCAAAGGTAAAAATAACTTTTTCTTAAAAACAGCATGTTAAACCACAATGAGCGTCTTATTTGGCATTAGTTTGCAAAAAAGCTCATTAATCAAAAGTTCTGAAAAAACAGAGCCGTTAACGTTTTTAAATCAGAATCACAGAATTAACATCAGTTTGTATAACAGAAACTTGACTTCTGAGTTTGGAGATGAGGTTGTGCCTTTACAAGAAATCATAAGAATACTTAAGCCGGGAGAAAATGATGCGGTTTTGAGCATAGGCGATCTGAACGGTTACTATTCATTAGTGTTCAGAAAGTATGCAAAGGAAGTTCACGTACTGCTCCCAGAAGACCTGTGGTTTCAATACGTAAAGAGGCTTGCCGCAAAGTTTGGAGCAAAAAACGTGATACCGCATAATGAAGACCCATGCGTTGAAATAAGCATAAAAGGCGTAAACAAGTTTTTCATCAAAACAAGGGAAATGAGCTTGGAATGTCTATCAAAGATATCTAATTTATTAATGAAAGATGAAAGTATAAGGTCAGGAATAGTTCTGGGGGTACACTCGCCCCCTTTTTACCGGCCTTCAGACTTACCCGCTGAATCAGTTGAAAACTCGTTTAAAAATTCTGGTTTTGCTTCGATCTTGAAAATCAATTTCAGATATCACTATGTTTTGTATGTATCAAAGTAGCGCTTTAATTTATTAGCAATATTTATTATTTCCGCATATATATGAAGTCTGTATTGAAAACAGTCTGTGAAGAAGTTGTAAGATATGTGCTACCTGCGTACAGAAGCCTGATCGCAAAAAAGCTAGTTAATGATTACGGGTTAACACAAGAAGAAGTATCAAAAATAATGGGCGTATCACAGGCTGTGGTTAGTTATTATGTATCTAACAAAAGAGGGAAAGGTGTTTCGAAGTATGAAAATGTAGAGCTACTTCAAAAGGAAGCCGAAAAATCCGCAGAAAGGCTGGCGAAAGGCGAGTCATCAATAAAGATAGCCAAAGAATTCTGTGAAATATGCAAAGCGCTAAGGGAAAACAAACTCATAAAAGAAGAGCAGCTTATCGTTACTTGCGATAAGTAAAATTTTATAAGGGCTTTTTAA
>JAVBJD010000021.1 GCA_030756715.1 Conexivisphaerales archaeon | reverse complement strand
TTTGTCTCCTGCTCATCAGGCATACCCGTTACGTCCAATACAGGTATACCCACATTTTGCTTATCTCAGAACATTAAAATTATTAAACAGGTAAAAATAATAGTGTCTTATGGAGGCAGCCAAAAAAATAGCTGATTTTGTAAAAAACTTTTCATATAAAGACATTGATGTAAGAGTTAAACAAGAAATAATTAACAGAATAATAGACGCGGTTGCTAATGCAAATTATTCATACAAAAGTTTGAAGATATACCTCGATCCTTTGCTCGAAAGCTTTAAAGGCAATGCCATAACGCTTTCAGGAAAAACAGCTTCAGTAGACTATGCGTCTTTTTACAACAGCTTTCTTATAAGATATCTAGATTTTAACGACACCTACCTTTCAAAAGAACCTTTACACCCCAGCGATATGATAGGAGGCATCTTAGCGCTAGCTTCAGAATTAAAATCGAGCGGAAAAGATATAATAGAAGCTATTGCTACTGGCTATGAGGTAGGTATAACCCTTTGTGACGCTGGTTCGCTGAGAAAAAGGGGCGTTGATCATGTAGTATTTCTTGGAGTTGGGGCGGCGGCCGCAGCATCAAAACTTCTGAAGTTAGATGAAAACAAGACAGCAAACGCAATATCTCTTGCCCTCGTGCCTCATATAGCGTTGAGGGAAACAAGAAGCGGAGCGCTCTCGATGTGGAAAGGAGGAGCCGCGGCAGAATCGGTAAGGAACGCAATTTTTGCTGCGCTTTTGGCTAAATCTGGTATAACCGGTCCCGAGCTACCTTTTAGCGGAAAAATGGGTCTGATAAATGTAATATTTAGCGGAAAAGATTTTGATGATTCTGTACTAGATAAAATGGACGGCAAGGGCGTGCTAAGGACGCTCATTAAGGAATTTCCAGCAGAATATCACGCTCAGGCGGCAATAGAAGCAGCACTCGACATAAAACTAAAAAAAGATGTTAAAAAGGTAACAGTTGATACATATGAAGCCGCAAAAACTATACTTGCAGATGACGCTTCTAAATGGAGGCCTGAAACCAGAGAAACAGCGGATCATAGTCTACCGTTTCTGGTATCTGTTACTTTGTTTACACAAAACTTCTGGTTTGAAAGTTATGATCTAATAAAGGATAAAAAAGTTATTGAATTAACTTCAAAAGTTGAAGTAAACGAAATCGAGGAATATACAAGGATGTATCCTTCTAGCCTGCCTGTAAAGATAACTGTAGAATACTCGGATTCAACTAAGGATTCATCTTATAGAGAGGTTCCTAAGGGGCATTATAAGAGACCTATGAGCAGGGAAGAAATAGTAGCTAAAGCCCAAAAGTTAGGGTTAGATAAAAAAGTCATAGATTATATTGAAAACATTGAAAACAAAGAGGCGGTAAAAATTGTCTTCTAACAAGGAAATTTTGCTTAACAGCGAGTTTTTGATAGTACCTGGAGTTTATAACCCTTTTAGCGCTTTACTAGCAGAAAAGGCTGGCGCCAAAGCTATATATCTCTCAGGGGCTGCGCTGACTTCGTCATATGGGCTACCAGACCTTGGAGTAATATCATTAGAGGAACTAGCTTACATGGTAAAAAAGATAAAAGAAGTCGTAAACTTACCGCTAATAGTTGACGCTGACACGGGTTTTGGCGAGCCTCTAAACGTCTATAGAACCATAAAGGTACTAGAAGCCTCAGGAGCAGACGCTGTCCAGATAGAGGATCAGGTAAATCCAAAAAAATGCGGTCATTTGGATGATAAGGCTTTGATATCTAAAGAAGAAATGATAGCAAAAGTACTAGCCGCTAAAGAGGCATCAAAGAACATTGTCTTGATAGCCAGAACCGATGCACGAGGGGTTTCAGGGATTGATGATGCAATAGATAGGGCCCAGGCTTATATAAAAGCGGGGGCAGACATCATATTTCCTGAAGCGCTTTTAAACGAAGAAGAATTCAAAATTTTTGCAGATAAAGTGAAGGCAAGGCTTCTTGCAAACATGACAGAATTTGGAAAAACACCTTATATAACGGCTCAAAAGTTCAAAGACCTGGGCTATCGGTACGTCATATTTCCAGTTACTTCATTTAGAGCGGCCGCAAAGGCAATGCAGGAAGTCTATCAGGTTCTTATTAATGAAGGCACTCAGAAAGAAATATTGGATAAACTAATGACGCGAGCACAACAATACGAAGTAATTAACTATTATTTTTACGAAAATATGGACAAAGAGCTAGCCAAAAGGTCTTATTTGATCAAATGATACAAAAACAGAAATGATTAATAAGGTACTCTGTATAGGTTTTTTGGTATGCCTAAGGTAGCTAAGGTAAAAGACAGATGGAAGACAAAGGTCTGGATAGAAGTTCTAGCCCCGGATATATTTGGTAACGTTTCAATAGCTAAGATACCCGCAAACGACGAGCAATCTGCAGTTGGCAGGGTCGTACCTATATCTTATTTTCAAGTTAATAACGAAAACCCTGAGAACAATAACATTAAACTTTACCTTCAGATAATAAAAGTTGAATCCCTTAAAGCTAAAACTATAGTTAAGAGAATAGAATATGCAAGAGAGGTATACAGGGCCATGATAAGGAGAGGCAGTTCTCTTATAGAATGGGTAGGAGATTATAAAACGTCCGACGGCATGGAAGTTAGGCTTCACATTTCCCTATTTACTCCAGAAAAAATAAACTGGTCCAGAATGCACAAAATAAGGCTTACGATAAATCAGGTTTTAAGCGAAAACGTACCAAACCTCACGTACGATCAGCTGTTGGAACAGCTTCTTAAGGATAGAACCCTTTTAGATAAAGTTACAGAAGAAGCTAAAAAGATATATCCAATAAAGAACGCAGTTCTGTTGAGCCTTAAGCTTCTTAATAAGCTTGTAAAACCGATAGAAACGCCGGCTCAATAAGTCGGGCAAATAATTTATCGTTCATTTCTTAAGTTGTTTATTATATACTTTATCGCATCGTTATCAAACTCTACAGTTATAGGTCCAAGAGGCGATTCTTGAGGATCGTCACACATAACAACGTGGTTCACAAAAGCCGCCTGTTTGTTAAGCATCAGAAAAAACCTACCGCCCTTTCTTCCCTCGTTTAAAAGCCTCAGCATTAAAGACGTCATATCTTTATCTTTTATCGATCGAAGCAACTTTTTTAAAGTCAATTCTCCTGCTTCTACTTTGATCAAGTCCTGCATTATTTCCAGTTTTATATCATCTTTAGAATCTGTTAAATTAATTACTGCCTTCTTTACCTTTTCAGGGTCCTCTGATGGATAAATTCTGCTTGAGATATAGAGCTTCACGTTTTACATTAAAGCTTTAACTCTTAATAATATTTTGGCGAATTACCGTTTTCTAGGTCTTATTAAAAGCTGATTATAAACCCATAAATAGGTTAATGTTTTTATTTTTCTAAATAGAGCCTATAGTATGAGTTCAGGGGCCGAAAATTTTAAGGAAGTTCTGAAAGTTTCAGGGAAAGAATACGGATTCTATCCGGTTAATAAGGTAAAAGATTTAGGACTGGGGGACCCTGAAAGATTGCCATATTCGTTGCAAATAGTTCTTGAAAACATGCTAAGAAACTATGATGGCAAGGCCGTAAATGAAGAAAACATTAAAGAACTACTAAACTGGAACAGTAAAAACCCGGCTGAAAAAGAAATTCCGTTTAAAGTTTCACGAATACTTATGCAGGATTTCACTGGTGTCCCTGCTATAGTTGACTTAGCTTCTATGAGAGATTATGCAAAAGAAAACGGAAAAAATCCAGACCTGATACAGCCAGGAGTTCCTATCGACCTAATAATCGATCACTCTGTGCAGGTTGATGAATATAACAGTTCGAAGGCTTTTGAAGTAAACTTGGTAAAAGAAATAGAAAGAAACGAAGAGAGATATAAATTCCTTAAATGGGCAGGTCAGGCATTTAGGGAGTTAAGGATCTTTCCTCCTTCTGCAGGTATCTGTCATCAGATAAACCTCGAATACCTAGCAAAGGTTGTAATGAATAATAGCGGAATAGCTTATTTTGATAGCTTGGTCGGGACAGATTCGCATACAACTATGATAAATGGGATCGGCGTGTTTGGATTTGGTGTTGGAGGTATAGAAGCAGAGGCCGCAATGCTGGGCGAGCCAATATACTTTATAACCCCAAAAGTAGTTGGTGTGAAGCTTAGCGGTAAGTTGCAGGACGGTGTTACTGCTACAGATCTGGCGTTAACTCTCGCTAAAGTATTCAGAGAACACAACGTCGTAAACAAATTTATTGAATTTTTTGGTGAAGGTGTAAGAAACCTTTCAGTTCCTGACAGAGCTACAGTATCAAACATGAGCCCTGAATACGGTTCAACCGTTTCCCTTTTTCCAGTAGATGAAAAAACCCTTGAATACCTTCGTCTGACAGGCAGACCAGATTGGCTAATCAAGCTGGTAGAAGAATATTATAAAGCGCAAGGTTTGTTTGGTGCAAGAGAAAGAGAGTATTCAGAAATCATTGAAGTTAACCTAGACGAAATAAAGCCAAGCGTATCCGGGCCTTCATTACCTCACCAAAGGCTAGATTTAGAAAAGATTCCCGAAAGCTTCAGGCAGACATTCATAAAGGATCAGCCCAAATCTCTTGGCGAACTTAAAGAGGGCGATGTTATAATAGCTGCAATAACTAGCTGTACAAACACAAGCAACCCCAACGTGCTTGTTATGGCTGGTCTTGTAGCAAAAAAAGCATATGAACACGGGTTAACGGTTAATACGAATAAAGTAAAGACGAGTCTGGCTCCTGGCTCAAGGGTAGTAACAGAATACCTGAATAGATCAGGGTTACTTGAATATCTTGAAAAGCTGGGCTTCTATGTAGTAGCTTACGGGTGCACTACATGCATAGGTAACAGCGGTCCCCTTCCGGATGATTTCAGCAGGTTAATTAATGAAGGAAACCTCGCAACGGTAAGCGTGCTTTCAGGAAACAGAAATTATGAAGGCAGAGTGCATAACGATATAAAGGCAAACTACTTGATGTCGCCTCCGCTTGTAGTAGCATATGCTATAGCTGGAAACATAAACCAGGACCTTACTAAAGAACCTCTCGGTTATTCAAACGGTAAACCTGTATATCTAAAAGATATATGGCCGAGCAATTCAGAAGTTCAGGAAACAATTAAGAAATCTATAAGTAAAGACCTTTATGAGGCTGTTTATAACGATAACATATTTAACATAAACCCCTACTGGAATTCATTAAAATCCCCTTCTGGTAAATACTTTGAATGGGACGAAAAAAGCACATACATAAAGAGAGCTCCATATTTTGATGGATGGAAAGCTGGAGAAAAGAAAGACATTGAAGATTTAATAAACGCAAGAATACTGCTTGTGCTTGGGGATTCAGTATCAACCGACCACATATCTCCTGCAGGCGCAATAATGCCAGACAGCCCAGCTGGCAAATACCTTATTTCACATGGCGTTCCTATAACAGAATTCAATACTTACGGTGCTAGAAGAGGGAATCACGAGGTCATGATAAGGGGCACATTTGCAAATAGAAGGCTCAAGAACCTAATGGTTAATGTAGAAGGAGGATATACAATACATTACCCTGATGGGCAGGTGATGACAGTCTACGAAGCTGCAATGAAATATAAAGAAGAAGGCATTCCGCTGGTAGTTATTGCAGGTAAAGAATACGGTTCTGGAAGTTCTAGGGACTGGGCTGCAAAAGGTCCAGCGCTTCTTGGAATAAAAGCAGTTATAGCTGAAAGCTTTGAAAGGATACACAGATCAAATCTCGTCGGAATGGGTATAGTACCGCTACAGTTTAAAGAAGGACAGAACTATAAATCTCTTGGCATAGATTATTCCAAACCGATTTCAGTTATATTTAAGGATAAAAAACCGCATGGCACAGCATATCTTGTATTTTATGATAAAGCAGGAAATCAAAAATCAACAGAACTGATCATTAGGATAGACAGTGAATTAGAGATGGAGTACATAAAGTACGGAGGAATACTTAAATATGTACTTTCAAAAATGCTCGCAAGAGCATGAAAAATTACAAAATTTCAATTATTAGAGGAGACGGAATAGGGCCTGAAGTAATAAGCGCTACAGAAAGAATAATTGAAGCAGTAGAAGAAAAGTTTTCTTTAAAATTTGAAAAAATTTTAGTAGAAGCTGGTCTTGAGGCATATAAAAAATATGGCACAAATTTACCTGATTTCTCGCTTGAAAAGATAAAGCATAGCGATTGTCTGCTGAAGGGGCCAACGACTTCTTTAGAAGGGGAAGGAACAGAACTTGGGGTGCCCGTAAAAATAAGGAAATATTTTGATCTGTATGCGAACCTCAGGCCGTTGAAGAATTTTCCGCGGATTAACTCAATTTTTAAAGGCGTAGATCTATTAATAGTTAGAGAAAATACGGAAGGCATGTATTCAGGGCTCGAATATAAAATCAGCGAAGGCACAAACATAGGGATAAGAGTTGCTACAAAAAGGGGCGCAGAACGAATTATTAATGTAGCTTTTAAACTTGCCCGTGAAAGAAAGGAAAGAGTAACCCTCGGCCACAAGTCAAACGTGTTAAAAATGACAGATGGTTTGTACAAAGATGTTTTTGAAAAAGTTTCAAAAAACTATCCTGATGTAGAAGCTAAGGAAGAACACATTGATGCATTAGCTATGAAACTTGTGATGAGACCACAGGACTATGATGTAATAGTATTGGAAAACCTATATGGCGACATAATATCTGACCTGGCTGCTGGTTTAGTTGGCGGTCTTGGGATGGCTCCTTCCGCTAATATAGGAGAAAACTTTGCTATGTTCGAACCCATACACGGTTCGGCACCAGACATTGCCGGCAAAAACATAGCGAACCCCATCGCGTCTATATTATCTTTTTCAATGTGTCTTGATTGGCTTGGAGAAAAGAACGCCTCGCATGTAGTAGAAGATGCAGTTATCAATTCACTTAAAAGAGGTGATAAACTCACTTTAGATTTGGGCGGAAGCTCTACTACGCATGAACTTGCAGAAAGTATAGCTAATGAAATCCTTTCGATAAGCGTTTAAATTAAACGGCGATCAATATAAAAAAGAAATATTTATTAAATATAATTTAGTAATTAAATTACATGCCAATAGCTTTTGTGTTGCTAACAGTAGAACCGGGAAAGGAAGAAGAAGTTTTAGCTAAGCTAAAGGAAATACCTGAAGTAGAAGAAGCTCACAGAGTTTACGGGGTTTACGACACGATAGTAAAGGTAAATGCGCCGTCTCCAGAAAAACTAAAAGACACAATAACTTGGAAAATTAGAAAAATTGAAAACGTTAAATCAACACTTACTATGCTTGTTGTCGAGCAGTGATTAAGCCAGATACTGTGGCGGTACCTGCTTTAAGTTTTCCTTTATTGCATTTATGCTTTTCATGAAAAGTTCTTTTTGCTGAGACGAAAGTGGTACTTCTATTATTTTTTCTGCGCCGTCTTTTCCGAGTACTACAGGTACCTCTGCGAACACACCTTTTACGCCGTATTCCCCATCAAGCAATACGCTAGCTTCTACTACTAGCTTCCTGTCCTTCTTTATGGCATCTACCATCAACAGAAGACCCGCTGCCGGACCCCAGTTGCTGCTGAATTTTCTTAGATTGGTTATCTGGGCCCCCGCTTCGATCGTGTCTTTTACGACTTTGTTATACTGTTCTTCTGTCAAGAAGTCTTTTAAGCTCTTTCCGTATACGCTGGAAAGTTCAGGTACAGGATACATATTTTCTCCGTGCTGGCCAAGAACCAGAGGCACTATAGATGCTGGAGAAACCCCTATGTACTGAGAAGCGTAGTAAGCCATTCTTCTTGAATCAAGAACGCCGCTAAAACCTATTACACGGTTTCTTGGGAAACCTAGCTTTTTATAAAGAACAGTGACCATGGCGTCCAGAGGATTTGTAGTTATTATAACTATAGAATTTGGAGCGTATTTTTTGACCTGTTCAGCTACGCCGGCAACTATTTCTGCGTTTTTGCCAGCTAGCTCCTCCCTGGTCATTCCTGGCTTTCTTGCTAGCCCGGCTGTTATTATGACAATATCGCTTCCTTTTATATCCTCATAATTATTTGACCCAATGACTTCTACTGACTTTCCAAGTATTGCTGCGGCATGATTCATGTCGAGCGCTTCTCCCTGAGGAACTCCTTGAAGAATGTCCACAAGAACTATCTTTTTGTCGGCTTCGCCCAGCATCAGAAATGCAGCTGCTGTTGCGCCTACTTTACCGGAACCAATAATCGATATCATCAAATAAGGTTTAGCCAAGGGTAAATATAACGTTTTATCATAAAACAATAATAAGAAAAAAATTAATTAAATTGAATTATTTTCTAAAATTAATATTTAATGACAATTTTTTGAAAGAGCGGTTCAGGGTGACCGATTTTTGTTCCACTTGGGATAGTTTCCCATTTTTCAGGTGCGCCTGTTTTAGTAAGTTTTATCGTTTCCGCAAGTTTAGTTGCTTTCTTTGGCATTACTGGATACATCATAAAGCAGATGTGCGCAATTGATTGTACAGCGTTAAATAATATTGAAGACACTCTTGGCTTATTGTTTTTTATTTTGCTCCAAGGTTCTTGAGAACTGAAGTACTGGTTGCCAAGCTCTGCAGCTTCTACGAATTTTTTTACCGCATCTTTTATTTTCAAATCATAGTTCAATTTGATAAAATCTTCCTGCAGGGCCATAACGGATTTTGAAAATTCTTCGTCTTCTTTTGATGCGCTTTCATTTGCTGGCACTACGCCTCCAAACCTTTCGTTTAAAAACATCAGCACCCTGTGAATATAATTCCCTACTTTGTCGTTCAGGTCGCTGTTCACCATCTTGTCAAAATCCTGCCAGTTAAAACTCGAGTCACCTCTTTCAGGTCTGAGCGCCAAAATAGCATACCTCCAGTACTCTCCTTCGGCTACGCTCAAAGCGTCAGAAGCCCATACTCCTATATGCTGGCTTTTGCTGAATTTAGCTTGACCGAATAGAATGAATTCGGTAGAAGCTATCTTCTTTGGCAAGTTATAACCTTTTTTAGATGCCATCAAAAGGGCAGGAAGTATTATAGCGTGAAAAGGTATGTTATCTTTACCTATAAAATACACAGATATTGTTTCAGGATCAAGCCAAAAGCTTTCAAATAAATTTTTACCGGTTCTTCTTTCGAGCTCAACAACTCCTGAAAGATACCCCAACACAGCTTCCATCCAAACGTAGATAGTCTTATTTTCAGCTCCCTTAAAAGGCGCCGGTATTCCCCACCTGTTATCCCTAGTTATTGATCTTGGCTTAAGGCCTTCGCTTAGCATGCTCTTTAAGTAACCCTGTACATTTTCATCTAGAGTTTTTACATACTCTGATATTTCTTCGCTCAACTTTGGGAGGTCAAAAAACCAGTGATAAGTTTCTTTTTTTACAGGTTTCTCACCGCATATCGCGCACTTGGGTTCTATAAGCAGAGTAGGTTCTAATAGCCTGCCACAGTTATCGCACTGGTCACCGTTAGCTTTTTCATAACCACAGTAAGGACATTTTCCAACAACGAGCCTATCTGGCAGAAAAATCCTGTCTTTTTCACAGTAAAGCTGAACCGTGGTTTGTTTGAATATATACCCATTTTTTTCTAACTGTAAATAAAAATCCCTTACAAACTCTTTATGAACTTCATTTTCTGTTCTCGTATAGTTATCAAGCTCTACTGAAAAAGCATTAAGTATTTCAAGAATCTTTTTGTGCATTTCATCGGTAAGATCTTTTGGATTTTTGTGCTGTTTGATGGCTTCTACTTCTATTGGTGTTCCGTGTTCATCGGACCCTGAAACAGAAATAACATCCTCCCCCGTACTTCTTAGAAACCTTGCATAATAATCAGCAGATATAAGGTGCAGTAAAGTTCCTAAGTGCGGCTCGCTATTTATGTACGGCCAAGCTGAAAAAACCAAATACTTGCTCAACTTTAATCTTTCGAAGCTTAAATAGTATTTAACTTTTATTAAATTATAATACGCGAGAAGCCAGTCGCAAGGCGAAACATGCCCCTCCAAACTTTCAATGCAGTTTTTAAATATTTAAAAATATAAACGCGTTATTATTTCAAAAGATTGAACATAAATGAGTTTTATTAATAAAGTTTTTAAGAGCATCATATAAATAGTTAAGCAAGATTGGCCATGCAAGAAAGATATGAAATTAGATGGCACGGAAGGGGAGGCCAAGGAGCTGTAACAGCTGGGGTTCTGGTTGCTGAGGCTGCTATACTTGATGGCAAGTATGCTCAGGCGTACCCAGAATTCGGAGCTGAAAGAAGGGGAGCACCGGTTAAAGCGTACACAAAAGTCTCAGAAAAACCGATCTATTCTAGGTCTCCTATAATAAATCCAGACATCGTGGTGATTTTAGATCCAAGCATAAACAAGTCAATATACATGGATGGTTTGAAAGAAGGCGGTATGATTTTAATAAATTCATCTAAAAGCGATGAAGAAGTAAAAGCATTGATTGGAAGAAGCGATGTTAAAATAGCTGTTGTTGATGCTACCCATATAGCTCTTGATATACTTAAGTCAGCTATAGTTAACACAGCTATGGTGGGCGCGCTTGTTAAAGTTGTGCCACTTGCAACTCTGGAATCCCTTGAAAAGGCCTTACACGAAACATTTAGCAAAAAAGTAGCAGACTTAAATTACCAGATAGTTAAAACCTCCTATGAGAAGGTGAAAATTATAAATTGACTCAAGAAAAGCTTTTGGGATGGAAGGAGCTGCCACGTGGAGGGTCTATACTTGAACCCGGAAACAGCGAAAGCAGATATACAGGCGACTGGAGAACATTTAAACCGGTCATAAAGCAGGACAAGTGTACAAGGTGTTTGAGATGCTGGATAGTATGTCCTGAACCAGCTATTTATATTATAGACAAGCCTTATGCAACGAGTAGCGGAAGACAGTTCAAATTCAGCGTAGAAGTTAACTATGATTACTGCAAAGGCTGTGGCATGTGTGTCGAAGAGTGTGAGCCTAAAGCTATAGACTGGGTAGAGGAGGAGAAATAAAATGGAAAGCGTTCTTAAGATTACTTGGAAAAGGTTACCTCTCAGCTCTAACTTTGCTATAGCTCAAGCTGTTAAGGATTCGGACGTGGATGTAGTTTCAGCATATCCTATAACTCCTCAGACAACTGTAGTAGAAAGGATCTCAGAGTTTATAGCGAACGGAGAGCTTAAAGCAGAAATGATACATGTAGAAAGCGAACACAGCGCCATGAGCGCAGCGATAGGTGCAAGCGCATTTGGTGCAAGAGCCTTTACTGCAACGGCTTCTCAGGGACTGGAGCTCATGCACGAGCTTCTTCATATAGCTTCAGGCTTAAGGTTGCCAATAGTCATGTCGGTTGCCGCTAGAGCTCTTTCTGCACCTATAAGCATATGGGGAGATTACACGGATGTAATGAACGCTAGGGACACTTCATGGGTAACTCTGATAGCTTCAACTGCTCAGGAAGCTTACGACTCAATAATTCAAGCCTATAAAATAGCCGAAGACCCCAGGGTCTTTCTGCCAGTTATGGTTGCTTACGACGGCTATGCGATGAGTCATACATATGAACCGGTTTACGTCTCTGAAAAAGCAGACGCTTTTAAGGATTATATACCGAAGAACCCTCAGTGGTATACTTTAAACCCTGACAAGCCAGTAACTATTGGGTCAATAGCTAGTCCTGACTGGTACTATGAGTTCAAATACCAGCAAGTCGTAGCTATGAAAAACGCATATGATGTAGTAAAGGAAGCAGATGAAGAATACGGTAAAAGATATGAACGAAAATATGGTATTATTGAAGAAGACGGAGTCGAAGGCTCTGATATAACGTTTGTAACATATGGAGGGATATTCGGAACCTTAAAGGAAAGCGTCGAAGAGTTAAGGAAGAAAGGGGAGAAAATAGGGCTTGCAAGGATAAGGCTTTTCAGGCCTTTCCCTTCAGAGGACATCGCTAAGATAGCTGAAAAAACAAAGGCTTTGGTAGTGCTTGACAGGGCTATCACTTATGGTGTAGGAATCTCAGGACCAGTATCAAGAGAAATAATAAGCTCCCTCTATTCGAGAGGTATTGAAAGAAACGTTTACAGCTTCATAATAGGAATTGGACAGAGAACGGTGACCGAAAAAGATATGGCTGCCATATATGAAAAGACAAAAGAAATGTTGGCTTCTCACGAAAAACAGAAAGAGAGCGTTTATTGGGGTGTAAGAGAATGATGGCAAAACCTTTCTTTAGAACAGTTTATGATGTCCCAAGAGAAGAATACCTTGCGCCAGGACATGGACTATGCGCTGGTTGCACAGCAGGAACCATTGTAAAGTTGCTTTTGAAAGTAGCAGGACCAAACACAATAGTAGTTAACGCTACAGGGTGTGTAGAGGTTTCAACTACGCCGTTCCCGTACACTTCTTGGAAAGTTCCGTGGATACACGTAGCATTTGAAAACGCGGCAGCGGTTGCTAGTGGAATCGAATCTGCACTAAAGGCTCTAAAAGCAAAGGGCGTTCTCGATCCTTCGAAAAAAATAAACATAATAGCGTTAGCAGGGGATGGAGGCACATATGATATTGGGTTCCAAGCATTGAGTGGCATGCTTGAAAGGGGACACAAAGTGATGTACGTGCTTTATGACAACGAAGCTTATATGAACACAGGCATACAAAGAAGTGGCGGGACGCCTGTTTACGCTTGGACGACTACAACGCCTGTTGGAAAAATATTAAAAGGAAAAATTCAGCAAAAGAAACCAATAGCAGAAATAGTAGCAGCTCACAGGATACCTTACGTAGCTACTGCAAACCCCGGTTACTTTGCTGATATGATGAATAAATTTAAAAAAGGACTTGAAGTAGACGGGCCATCCTTTGTTCACGTAATACAGCCGTGCACTACTGGCTGGAAATTCGATCCAAGATACGGTATAGTACTGGCTAGGTTAGCTACAGAAACAGGACTCTGGATAAACTGGGAGCAGGAAGAAGGACAGTTCAGGGTAACTGTTACCGTCCCTAGAAGAAAGCACGTAAGACACTATTTTGAGCTTCAGGGAAGGTTCAGCCATCTCACACCAGAGGAAATAGAGGCTATACAAAAAGAAGTAGACTTGGAAGCAGACAGGATAAACAAGCTTGTTGGAAGAACGGTCATAGGTCCTCTGGTAGAATAAACAATTTATTTTTTAATCTATCATTTAATAAAAATAATGATTATTTGATCAAGTTTATAATTTTCTGTTTATTTAAGTTAAACAGGGCGAGCGGCCGGGCGGGCTACGGGGAAACCTGAGGAAGCTCCTCCCTTCGTTCCACGGGGTTTGGCGCGGCGACGCGCGGCGAGAGATCGCCGGCTCTGGAACAGAAACGAAACCCGACTAGGCAAATGGCTTTGATGGCAACCGCTTGGTTGCCGGAGGACGCTTGGTTAAGGGATGAAACGGCCATCCCAAACGAAGAAAGGCCAAAACTGGCCAATGACACACCCGTGGGTGAGGCCTAGGTTGGCCGCATAGTCAAATCCCGCCTAAACAGAAGGAGGGCTACGAGCCGCACGCCCAATTTATTTGTTAAATAAATGTATGACTCAAAACAGCTATGCAATCAGCTAAAGTTCATTTAGTATAAGATCCACCTTGAATTATCCATCTGTCTGTATACCTATTCAAATTTTGAATTACAGATATCAAAGACCTTGGCATATCATCCATGTAAACAAATTCAGGAAGATAAGAAAGCAACTTAAGGGTAAAACATTTAATTTCTTCAAAATTGAGCATGTTACCTGCGTTAAGTCTGCTCTGCGAGTATCCTATATGCATGTAAGATTTTACTTCAACGAAATGAGGGTTGCCTTTCTTTATGAGTTCTGTTGCTTTTGGTAACTGTTCTAATTTATCATTATATCCCTTTATCAGCGTTATTCTTATGACCGTCCTTGTTTTCATTTGGCTCAAGAGTTCTAAAGACTTAATCCATCTTTCCCAAGCGTCTTTATACAGAGGCCTGTTAATTTTAATGAAATCGTCTTTATCATAAGCGTTCATTGAAAGATAGACCTGTGTTGGTAGAGCATCTTCTTCAATTAAGCGCTTAAGCATATCCGGTTCCTGACCATTTGTTACCAAGAATATACTTTTTGTATTAGGCAGCGATTTAAGGTATTTAATCATCTCTGGAAGCTTTGGATACATTGTAGGTTCTCCAGAGAGGGAAATTGAATAATGAGAGGGAGTCAAGGCGTCCTTAAGCCACTCTTTATCGATATTATTATCCCCCATAAAACCTATCAGGAGCTTTTTCCTTTCCTTTTCCAAGTTTTTAACTATTTCAGCCGGTTCATCTATCCACGATTCAGGCATCTTTAGCATTTTATAAAACTCATTAGGCCTCCAGCAGTATATGCATCTGTTTTCGCAGAAAACAGCTGTAGGAGTAAACTCCATGCATTGATGTGTTTGTATGCCATAGAATTTGTTCTTATAACAACCGCTTTTTTTCCTAATAGCCTCTTTTGTCCAGTGACATATCTCAACCGCAGAATGTCCAAATATTCCATAATGTGCTCTCTTTAAAGCTTCTACCGTTTGTGAATCAAGAACAAGCTTTTCTTGCATCCGTATTTTTAAATGTACAGATCTAATTTATAAAAGCAATCCAAAAAACTTATAATATCCAAAACAGTTGAAATTTTAATACTTATTGCTGTTTACGTTTTTAAGAGCAACATATAATCTGCAAGCATAGAACTTGTAGATTTTATACGTCATGTTCTTTAAATTGCAAATGGCTTTTTGTCATTCTATCATGTAATAAGAAAAAATAGAAAACCAGAGAAATTTTTTAACGCGTACTTTTAAAAGCTTAAAATCAATAAAAACAGCTAGGAGATAGATATGCCGGTAATTCAGATATTCAGGAACAGGTTTGAGAAATTGATCCCAAACCACAGTTATAACGAAATAGCAGAAATTTTGCCATACATAGGAGTTGATATTGAAGAACTAACCCCTGAATATGTAAGGATAGAGTATTCACCAAATAGACCCGATTTTGCTACTGATTATGGCGTTGCAAAAGCGCTTAAGGGTTTATTCGGTGACGAGATAGGTATAAATTACTGGATTCCTGAAAATGACAGTATAACCGTTAACGTAGAGGAAAACGTCTTAAAAGTTAGGCCGTTTATAAGCATCTTTGCTGCAAAGGGTTTGAAGCTTGATGATGAGGATATAAGACAGCTGATTTCGATGCAAGAAGACCTGCACGAAGGCTTGGGTAGAGGCAGAAAAAAGCTTGCTATCGGGATTCACGATATGAGAAGTTTAAAATTCCCGCTTTTTTACAAAGCTGTAAACGGAGATTACAAGTTTATACCGCTAAATATGGACAGAGAAGTTACCATAAAAGAAATGCTTGTGCTGACAGAACAGGGCCAAAAGTATGGTAAGCTGGTAAATGATACTTACCCAGTTATAATCGATAGCTCAGGAATAACGCTTTCTGTTCCACCTATAATTAACGGGAATTATACAAAAATTACAAATGTTACAAACGATGTCCTTATAGACATCACCGGCAATGACATTAAATCCATGAGACTGGCAGCTTCAGTCATAGCTGAAACTTTACATGACATGGGCGCTCGTATCATAAAAGGGACTGCATACTATCCAGATGGTAGAACATCATACAGCCCAGACGTTTCCGTTCATAAAATTACAGTGAACATGGATCTGATAAGAAACATGTTAGGGCTTGACCTTAAACCAGAAGAAGTCGTTTTGTATCTTAAAAAAAGTAGGCTGGATGCAAATTATGAAAATGAAAGTATAGCCGCAGTTGTTCCTCATTACCGAGGAGATATAATGCATGCTGTGGATATAGCTGAGGAAGTGTTGCTCGGATATGGTCTTTTTAACGTAAAGCCAGACCTTGATATAAAGCTAGCAAGCGGAAAACGTTCTGAAAGGACTAAATTAGATGATCTTGTTAAGGCTACTGCTATAGGTTTAGGATTCACTGAAGTTTTAAATCCTATGCTCGTATCAGAAAACGCGTTAAAACAGGTTCTCGGTGAAGACATAATGCCAATAACTGTGGAATTTTCTAAAAGCTCAGAGCACAATGCCCTAAGGACAAATATATTTCCAGGCTGCATATTTGTAATAGCATTAAATCAAAACGAACCCATGCCTAGAAAGATATTTGAAACAGGAGACGTTGTAAACCTAAAAGAAAACAACATTTTACAGGAAAAAAGACTCTGCATCCTAGAAGAAAAGGATGGTATAAGTTTGACTGAAATGAAGTCCTATTTTGAAGCTTTTATTAAAATTTTGGGGCTGGACGCAGGAAAGATAAATTTTGTTAAAAATAAAAAGCCTTATGCCTTAAGGGGTTTTAACATCGAGCTTAACGGCGAATTAATAGGGGAAACTTTTGAAGTAAATCCCGCTCTCATCACTGATTTAAAAATAAAGAATCCAGTTGCAATCTTGGAAATCAGCTTGGACAAACTTTATAATACAATAATTAAAGGTCGATAATAGATTAAAGCTTAGTTCTTGCGTAACTTACAGCTATAACTTCTATTTCGCTTATATATTCGTTACTTAAAAGGTAACTTTCTAAAGGTTCTGTTCCTCCTTCAGCTTCATCTATTTCTATATCAGCTATTATTGCGTTTAGCCCAAAAGCTATGGGCTCAACTTCGTATCTGACAACTTTATACTTGGTTATGCTCTTTATTATATCTTCTGGGTTTGTTTCTATCTCTTTAGGCAATATTTTTACTCTAACCAAAACCTTGTTTGGCATAATCTTCACCTTAACTTAAGGGCCCTCAAACCCACAGTTATCGCACTTGTACGGTCTGTTAAACTCTCTGCATTTCTCGCATCTCCAGATAGTCACTTTACCACAGTCAGGACACAAAAATTTTGTATATTTTTCATTAGGAGCTATAGGTTTATGACAGCTAGTGCATACCGGCAAACCTCTGTGTGCCAATTCAAAGGAATAGTAATTAGAACGTTTAAAAACATTTCTCACATTATAAGTATAATTCTTTAAGAGGATTTTTGGAGTTTAATTTATACAGTTTTCATTGAAAAAGCTTTGTATTGTTTTTAAGTATTTTCTACTGATTGTTTAATTATTTTATGATTTGGTTAAAAACTTATTCAAACGTTAATTTCTTTTCGGTTTAGTGAGATTTGTACAATTAAGCCAAAAGACACAATTCATGACTTTTCTGAGTTACGCCTTTACCAATACGTATTCTTTTTGTTTAAATAATA
>JAVBJD010000020.1 GCA_030756715.1 Conexivisphaerales archaeon | reverse complement strand
CTTATGGAGTTTGGCCTAAAGATAACCGGCACAGTTACAGATGCTGTTGCCGTAGGAACATTAACTTTAGTTAAAAAGGCTACTTTTGCTGGCACAGCGACTCCTCTTGGTTCTGAAATCGGAAGAAACGTTTATCGATCTGTTAATGAGCTTCTGAAAAAAGAGTTCGGCTAAATTTTTTATAAACTGGTTTGTGAACTTCCTTGGAGCTTGGTCTTTTTGCTAACAGAGTAAAGACCTGCTGTAAGGAGTATGACAGAAACTATATCGAGTATTCCAGGCAAAAGGGGCAAAATTGTGCTGAATATTGAAATCACTATCGAGATTATCAATAATATTATTGCAGCTTTAATCAGCGTGGAATTGAACTGCGATCCAAGCCTCCAGTAACCTATAAGAACCATTATGTACCCGGCTAAAAGTATCAGCATCCCTATAAAAATCGGTATAGATGCTGTCAGCACTTCAGCCAGTATTTGCGCTGGAACGGTTTGCGATAGTTGATAAGAAACGATAGCTCCCTTTACTGCATTTATCATGAACGCGCTAGGCGGTACTACAAGTAAAAACCCTATCAGGCTCATGACGGAGCCCACATAAGGCGTGTGGTACTCAGAACTGTTAAATTCTGAAAGAACTTTCCATCCATAAAGCATCAGCGTAAATTCAACAAACCCGACTACCGCTCCAGCAACAATAAGCACAATAACTGCGTTTATAACACTGTTTAGCAACGAGACTGGCATCTGAGATAAAACGCTTCCAGCATTCAAGCTTGTAAAATTAAACCCAGCGCTTATAGAAGTGGAAACGTTTGCATTCTTTGCAAGACCAAGGACGTTAGCCCCGATATAAGCTGAGAACAATATCAGCGCTACCAGCCCCCCTATGATCGCAACCATCTGGCTTAGGAAAAGATAGTATGAACCTTTAGAAGCTTTTTCGTATTCACTCATTCGTAATACGTTATAAATCGTTTTATATAAGCTTGCTCTTGCCATTTTAATTCACGAAAAATTTTTAGTTGCAAAAGCTTAATAACAGTCTCAACTTAGTGAACCTCATGAGAAAGAACGTATTAATGTCTGGAGTAATAATACTTGTGATAGGTGCCGCTCTGTTCTTTGGAAGCCCTTATTTATTTAAGAGCAACTTAAACCTTTCAGCGCTCCTACCTTTAAAGAATTCTACTACTCTTCAGCCAAATTCTAGCCTATTTCTGGGTTCTGTTTCTCCCGGTTACATATTTATTGGAGTCTATAATGATACTCCTTTAATAGCCATTAAGATTATAGGCACAAACCTCAACGTAACAAAGGTTGACGGTTATTTTGTGTTTGAATCGTACAATTCAGGAAGCAGCCCACAGAGCATTTACGCTCTTAACAATTACAGCCAGGTCCTCCAGCTTTATTATTCTGATATGACGGTTTCAGCCAGTAGCATAGTTTACTCTACGCTGATGGTCCTGCTGGGTGGTGTTCTGATGATAGTCGGAGGTATAATAATTGTTGTGGGGCTGTTCCTGAGACCTAAGATAAAGGCCGAGTTAGCTCAGTCTTAATGTTTTAAAAGGTATGGATTATTGTTAATAATAATTTACGCTACAATAGCTCGAATCGTTTTCTCTTTTATCTAAAGTTTTTTCAATTTTAACAAGTTAAATAATTTTCAAGCACAGTTATTTATATAAATTCATAACATTTTATTATAAGTAAGCTTTAGTTATGGAAAACCGATGATTATATAAAAATTTATGCATAAACAATGATTTTTATATTGATTTTCAAAAGTTATTTCATGCAAGAAGAGCTGGAAAAGAAGTCCTTGAAGAGATCATCAGTCAGCTTTCTCGAAACGTTATACAACTCTTTAGCCGGTCAGGCTCCAGCTTACAGCATAGCAGGCGGCGCAGCCCTTATAATAGGCTCCAGCTTTGGCGCATCTCCGTTAGCAATGTTGATTACTCTCTTAGGTATAATGCCCGTTGTATTTGCTATATACACCCTTTCTAGGAAATACGTTAATGCCGCTAGCTTTTACGATTACGTTAAAAGGAATATTGGAGAGACTGCTGGCTTTATAAACGGCATAGTTTATACTCTCTTTTACAGCATCCTTGGCATAGGTTCTGAAGCCATAGCTTTCGGTTACCTCGGCTACGAAAGCATTTATGCCGTAACCGGAACACAATTCAATCCCCTGTTTTTTGTTGCCTTCCCGGTGATCTTGGCTTTTGTGGTTGCCTACCTCGGCATAAAGCCAAGCGTAAGATCAGAGGTTGTGTTAACTTCAATAGAAATAATAACTCTGCTCGCTTTTTCTTTCCTTAGCTTAGCTTCTCACCTTTCAGAATTAACTCTCTATCCTTTTACGCTCAAGGCAACGTTTCAGAACACACCATCTGCGATATTTAGTGCTCTGAGCGCTGGGCTCATATTCGGGGTAACTTATTTTATGGGTTTTGAAGTCAGCACTATGGTCTCAGAAGAAGCAAAGGACCCAACAAGGTCAGTCCCTTGGGCAACAATGCTAGCCACCCTCTTCATGGGTTTTCTTTACATCATTGTTATATATTCAGTGCTAATTGATATAGGGATAAACCCAAACAGCATAAACGTCTTTATAAGCATGGCAGAAGGAAGTGGCCCAAACCCGGTTTACACTCTTATAAAAACATATCTAGGATATCCTGGGGAAGTCCTTTTTGCCGTAAGTGTATTGATAAGCGTTTTCGGATCCTACCTTGCGACGCTTAACGCCACAGCCAGGATGCTCTTCGGAATGTCCCGAGACAGAATGTTGCCTAGCTTTCTTAGTTCTGTTAATTCAAAGTTTAAATCTCCTGACAGAGCGCTTATCATCAGCACCGTTCTTGCAGCACTTTCAGCCCTGCTCTCTTATGCTGTTGCTTTTATAGAGGGATACACGGGAATAGGGCTGACTTACAATGCCATGGAGATAGCTTATGCCGCTGACACTCTATTCTATGTTTTCAGCCTTTTATTGATAGCAATTTCGGCAATAAAGGTGACAGGAGCTGGCGGCAGAATTATAATTGTTATAGGAATGGTCCTCCTTAGCCTTACTTTCTACTTCTCCATAACTTACATAACATACATGTACGTGTTCCTTGCTTCTTTAGTTGTAACCGCTCTTATGTACATAATTGTTAAAAGGTTATCTAAAAAATAATTTTTGATTCAGAAAAGCATATATCGTTTATTATAAATATAAAGTGTATGGCTGAAAGAGTGTACGCTATCTACAGGATACCAATCAAAGAGGTTTCCGGCAACGCCTACCTTGTTGTACGGGGTAAAGAAGCAGCTGTTGTGGACACTGGCCTTCCTGGTTATTCCGATCAGATATTAAAAAGTGCTGATTCACTCGACGCAAAGGTTTCTCACATAATTCTGACCCACTACCATATTGACCATACTGGTAGCCTCAAAGACCTCAAAGAAAAAACCGGTGCCAAGGTTTTTATCCACGAAAAGGACGCCCCATACCTTTCAGGAAAAGAGAAATTCCCTCTGCCGTCAACGGTGCCCCAAGAAGTCATAAAACTTTATTCAACTTACAGGCACGTTGAGCCAGATGCCATCCTTAAAGATGACGACAGGGTCTTTGGTTTTAGGGTCATTCACGTGCCGGGTCACACTCCAGGTTCAATAGTCCTTTATGACGGTAGAGCGCTTTTTGCTGGGGACAACATGAACAGCAGAGAAGGGAAGATAGAGGGTTCTCCTGCTATGTTCGACTGGGACAGAGAGCTTGCTAAAAAGAGCGTTAAAAAACTCCTTGACCTTGATTTTGAGATGCTAATGCCCGGTCACGGTGAACCCGTGCTTGAAAAAGCTTCTGAGCTAGCCAGAAACTCTATCAGGCTCTGAAATTTTTATCTTAGTCTTTTTATTACCTTTTTGATAAGTGCTTTCGTTCAGCTTTTGTCTGCTTCATTTGATACTTTTTAACATAGGGCTCAAGGATTTTAATTACTTCATCGACGCTTTTTGAATTTCTAATAAGCTCAGAAATTTCGTTTTCTCCTGCATAGTCAAGCCAGTCTGCTATGTGCCCTTCTTTTAAGTGGTATTCAACCGCTGCCTTATCATATACAGAAAGGCACTTCATCGTATAATAGAGCCCAGGGACATCGCACGCTATTCCAATAACCCTTTCGAACGACTTAAAATAAAAAGGTTCCATAAAACACGATTAACCTGCATGTATTTACGCGTTGATTGAAAACCAGTTTAGTTCCAGAACAATCGCTTCAGAAATATTTTTATACTCTTTTCTCACTATTAAACTATTGCATTGGGTAAAAACTCTTTTAAAACGCTTTCCCTCGCATTTCTAATAATTATGATAGCTTTGCTTCCAGCTTCTTCTTTTGTAGCAGCTCAATCAGCACAGCAAACAAAGACCCCAATAAAGCACGTTATAATAATTTTTAAGGAGAACAGGAGCTTTGACAATCTATTTGGCACATATCCATATGGCCACAACGAAGCGCTTAAGAATAACTCAATAATAAAGAAGCTCTCTATTCCTGATGGCGTTCTTAACATGAAGGTTGAAGTACCGAACTACCCCGGGCTAGGATCTGTGCTAGGTTACACGAAGCTTGCATATGCTGACAGCCCGGTTCAGCAGGATCCAGGTGAAGGCTGGGTAGATTACCACGGCGACTGGGATTATGGCAGGATGGACGGCTACGTAGCCTATTCGGGCCCTCAGTCAATGGTCTACATAGATTATAATCAGATACCGTTTTACTGGGATTATGCAGAGGAGTATGTTCTATGCGACAATTACTTTACAGCGGTAATGACTGAGTCGCTTCCAAACTTCCTAGGTCTCTGGAGCGGGACAACTGTAGTGAGCAACGACATCAGCCCACCTCCTTATCTTCCTCTTAACGATACTATATTTTACCAGCTTTCAAAGTACAACGTAAGCTGGGGAATCTTTGGGCTTTACAGCACAGAGCAGTCACCCCCTTCGAGCGAAATAGGCTGGCTTGAAAACATAAAGGACTTTGCCGGAAATCCAGCGATGATGAGCCACATTTATAACATATCAGTTTTCTACCAGATGCTGAAGAACAACTCTCTGCCAGCTTACGTTTTTATGGATGATTATGGAATCGCTGACGGCATCTCAGACCATCCCCCTGACAACATAACTTACTCAGAAATGTGGACAGTTAACGTTATAAACGCTGTAATGAACAGCCCAGAGTGGAGCTCTTCCGCCATATTTATAACCTGGGACGATGAGGGTGGTTTCTACGATCACGTTCCTCCGCCACAGATAAATAGCTTTGGTCTGGGGTTAAGGACAGCGTGTCTCATAATATCTCCTTACGCAAAGGAAGACTACATAGACCACCAGGTCTTGAGCCATTACAGCTTATTGAAGTTTGTTGAATGGAACTGGAACCTTCCTTACCTTAACGAGGACATAGCTGAGTCGAACCTGCCCCTTGATGCGTTTAACTTTAACCAGCAGCCGAGACCTCCCATAATACTCGGGCCTACGCCGAACATAGCTGGAACTTTAGGAACAAGCCACGGTTATATAGAATTTGAAAACGGTTCGTCATATAGGCTTACAGCAACGCAGACGTCCCAGCAGTACCCGATTCCGCTTCAGATCCCGGTTAGCCAGCTTCCTTATTCGGTCCCTCAGAACTATTCGGGAAATATAGGTTTTACTGTCAGCTATAAGAACACAACTCCAGCTTGGGTAATACCTGCTCAGTTCTACCTCGTGATGCTTTCATTAATAGTGCTTGTAGCAGCAATTATCGTTAATAGGTTCAGCGCTGGCTCATTCTTGAGGACAGCTCTTCTCGGGCTTGCAGCTGTTTTAAGCCTTATAGGCTCGCTCTTTGGTATGATTTATCCGGCTGTACCCCCAGCTCCTCTGCCTCCAGTGCAACCAACTTATTCTATATTTACTGATCTAGGGCTTTTCATATTTGTAATAGGAATCATCATACTTGCTTTCCCGTATATCAAGAAGTTTGCTGGAAAAAAAGAGCAGAACATACCTGAAAACGTAAGGTTATTAGCTAAAATCTCAACCATCTCCGGAGGTCTCATAGCGCTCTGTAGCATTCTAATAACTCCGGGAGTAATAATACCTCTAAAGATGATCAGCACTCTGGCTATGCCTCAGTCTCTGCTTCAGATAGCAGAAGGTTCTCTCAGTCCCTTTACGTGGTTGAACTTGCTCACAGCAGCTGTATCTTTAGCGCTCCTTGCAGTTCAGTCACGCATTTACAGTAAAAAGTTTTAATTAAACAATTTTTTTAAACAACCGTTTCTAGTTTAAATTATCAATAATAATTATATTTGATGATTTTTAAAATCTAATGTGATACCTGAAGATCTAGCGAAGTCAAAGTACGCTAATATATACACTTACAGGAAAGACGGTTCGGTTGTAAAAACAACTGTGCTTATTGGCAAAGATGGGGATAGAATACTGATCCACACAGGAGAAGAAAGCGGCAAAGTGAAGAGGATAAGGAGGAACCCAAAGGTTATGATCGAACCTTCAACGATCCTTGGGAAGAGCAGGGGTAAGACCTACAGCGGAACCGCAAAAATACTTACCGGAGAAGAAAGGGAAGAAGGACTTAAAAAGGTTACAAGATGCTGCTTAGAAAAATTCTTTTCTTATCTCTTTCACGATGTGATTTCAAGAAAAAGCTCTGCAATAATAGAGATAAAGCTTTCCCAATAAAGCTCACAAATTCTTAAATATTCAGCGATAAAAAAATAAGTAAAATGGGCATTGCGATGGGAGGTCCAAAGACCTGGATAAAGACTTTAAAGAAGTACGCTTCGATAAGGACCGGTAAGTATCCTGCCCCGATTTTTGCTTCTTATTTTGTTACTTTCAGGTGCAACCTTATGTGCTCTTTCTGCTTTATAAGACAGGGTCACGCTCCAGAGCTTAGCACAGATAAAGCGAAGGAGGTCGTAAAAAAGATCTGCGCAACAGGGGTTCCCACCCTAGATTTCAGCGGGGGTGAGCCTTTTCTTAGAAAGGATATGGAAGAACTTGGCTCCCTATCAAAGAGCCTTGGCTGCATAACAGGGGTCAACACTAACGGCACAGTAATAAACGAAAGGAGGGCGTCCGGCATAGCCAGTTCTTTTGATTACATAACTGTATCGATTGACGGTACAGAGCAAGTTCACGATTCAGTAAGGGGAGCTAAGGGGGTCTATTCTAAAGCAAAGAAGGCGCTTTCCTTACTGAAGGAAAAAGGAGCAAGGGTCGGAATAAGCTCCGTAGTAATGCCTTCCAACGCCGAGGACATAATAAAAGCCCTTGATGATCTTCAGGGCCTTTACGATTATATTAACGTCCAAGCCGTAATGCCTCCCATAGGTCCCTCGAACGAAAGCGTGAAGAAGCTTGTATCTAAGCTGATGGAGCTCAAGTCTTCAGGGATAAGTGTTCTTGTTCCTAGGCAATTTATAGAACTCATTCCTGATTACCTCAACGGTCAAACCCCAAAGGTATGTGATGCAATGAGGCTTTATTTTTCAGTCGACCCTATGGGAAACCTTCTGGCATGTGGAGCAAGGACCGATATAATGCTTGGAAACGTCCTAGAAAGGGACATTATGGATATGCTTTCTAACCCTCCTGAGGAAGCAAGAAGAAAAGTAGACCAGTGTTCTGGTTGCTGGATAGCCTGCACAACAGGAACGAGCTTGGCTATAAAAAAACCTTTAGCTTACGCAAAGTGGATAATCTAATTAATACAAATAATTATATAGCTTTAAGGTAAGCGTTTCCAGTAGTGGTCGACTCTGTTAGTGTTGCTGTACCGTTACCAGCCGTTCCGCTAACAATCCCGGACATAGAATTAGAAACCGAGTTGTAATGAATGCCCTCTACGACAACGGCTCCTGCGGTAGTTGAAACTGTGAAAGTTACCGAAGAGTCAGGCGGTATCATCACGTTTAGGTTCCCAGTTGTTGCATAAAACTGGTAGCTGCCTGTGAGAGGCCCGCTTATTACAGCATTAATGTCCCCGGTTGTAACAGCAGCATAAATGTATTTTGTACTTGAAGTCCATAGCTCAACGTTTCCTGAAGCAACTTCAACTTTCATCTGAACAGCCTGGGTTGCGTTTATCTGAACGTTTCCTGCGCCATCTTCAATCGTTATGGCTCCTGCATAAGGAAGCTGAACTATCACGTTCCCTCCCCCAAGCTTTACTGTAACGTCAGGCATAATCGATTCAGGAACAGTTATGTTAAGGTTAACAGAATAACCTGCGTTAAAATAATTCTGACCAGTTGTTATAAGCAATACACCGTTGTTGTTTTCTATCTTGAGCGCAAGTGGGCTTAAAAAGTCAGAGTAAGATACATACTTAACAATGATCTGCGGGCCACTATAAGCTTTTATGTAAACAAGACCGCTGGGGTCGCTTATGCTTATCGCGTTTATGTTTGAAGAATTTAGCATTTTGACCCCTGAAACGCTTTGAAATCCAAAGGTTAACTTCTGTATCGTTAACGAGCAAAACAGCGAAATGGCTATGACTGCAAATACTATTATAGCTGCAGTAAGCGCTTTCATCTTATTCTTCCAGCTCCTTCCTGAGCTCCTGTATCTCTTTTGTAAGATCCTTTATCTGTTCCGCTAACTGATCTTCTTCTTTGTTTTTCGTTCCATAATATTCCCTAAGAACCCTGCTCCATGTTCCTAGAGCCACTATGAGCACTACGAATGCAAAGACAACCCCTGTTATGCCAGCATAAGCTACCATAAAAGCAACAGAGACTGCGACGGCTCCCCACACGACTATTGAGATGGCAAGCATGTTTTTGTCTATTTTATTTTCACTCAACGCCTCCCACCTCTTTTACTATCGTCTCAGGGTCAACAGTTATCCTGAAATCCACGAGCTCATAGATCCTCAGAGCCTTAGCCTGTCCGGGGATCAGTTCGATCCTGCTCTTTACAAGTCCAGCCTGTTCGAGCTTTTTCATGTGTATCTTAACCAAAGCCCTGTTCACCCCAAGCTTTGAAGCCAGCAAAGCCATGTGCATCTCTCCGTTCTGTTTTAGCAAAGCTATGATTTTCAACCTTATTGGGTGCCCCAACGCATCCAGTTTCTTTGCAATTACTTCTGCTTTGTCCATACATATCCATCAAGTAATATTTTAATTACGTGTTTATAAATATTTACATGTTTTTAGAATATTACGTTTGCTATTTATAGGGTTATTCTCGCTTTAAGTTTTAGACTAGTCATTTGTCTAATTGTACGTTTATCAATATGGCTTTTGCTAAAAAATAAAAACAAGCGAAAATTAAACATACCGTGCAGAAAACCGACCTTATATTGTGGATTTCTGCGACTATAATATACGGTTTACTCATAATAGGCCTCATCCTAGCGGTTATAGGTATACTAATGTACATGCCTCATCTTATGGACTTTAATCTTCTCGAGCAAACCCTACAGCAGTTTATCGCCGACGTTCTAAACTTAATAATTATTCTTGAGCTGATGGCTCTGGTTACCATGTATTATTCCAAAGAAAGGGTGAAGCTAGAGTATGCTCTTGATGCAGCGATAATATTTCTTGTTAGAGAAATAATAATTAACGTTTACAGTGGGTCCTTTTCTTGGGATAGTTTAGCTGGTTACATTGCGCTTATACTTACGCTGTTCCTTGTCAGGACTCTTGCGATAAAGTACAGCCCTGATAAATTTAAGTGATGCTCCAAAAACTTTATCGATATTTATTTCATAAAACAATACAAAAATTATAAGGCAGTGAAGCAATAAAAATAACAATGCATAAGTTATACGATGACTTTAAAGTCAAGAGTGAATTGTGGAATTACAGGACTGAAAACTTTGCGTCGATAGAGGTTGATGATGAAAACCTCAAGATGTGTGTGGGCCCTTCAGAGGCCCTTTATTATTCAGATGCAGAGATCTCAGACGGCGGTTTTGAAACCCTAAAGTGGGATGGTGGAAAAGCTGAATTCAAAGTAAAGCTCTCCTTTGACCACTTTGGAAGTGCTGGCTTCGGTTTCTGGAACTACAGCATGGTTACAGACATTTCAGTGCCAATATGGTTCATCTATTTAAATTCGAGGGGCAAATATCCGTTAAAAGGATTCTTCGCTCAGGCAGGAAGAAACTTTTGTCCGATTTTCCTTAACGAATCCGGTTTTAATTTTTCTGTTATGTCTTTTATTTCAAGGCTTTTCCCAAGTCAGATAGGTGTTAAGATCCTTAGCTCTAAGCCAGCGATCAGAGACTTAAATAAATCTTCTTACCATCTTTACAGGATAGAATGGAAGGGTAATCTTGCTAGATTTTATATTGATAATTTGGAGTTCTGTAGCGTTCAGGACAGTTTCCTAGAAGGCAAAAAGGCGAGGCTTGACGTTTGGATCGATAATTCTGTATTTATGCCCGTTAAGAACGACCCCGGTAAGGTCTATAGACACGCAACACAGGAACTCAGAGAGAAGCACTGCATTAACCTGAAAAACGTTGATGCAGAAAGTTTAGAGCTTTAAGCTTTTATAAGCTTGTTAGATCATTCGATAATCGCGTAGACTGGGGCGTGATCTGAACCCTTTACGTTTTCCAGTATTCCGGCTTCCTTTACCCTGTGTTTCAGTTCGTCTGATACGATTATATAGTCTATCCTCCAGCCTATGTTTTTCTCTCTTGCATTAAACCTGTAAGACCACCAGCTGTAATGTCCGCCTTCTTTAACAAACATTCTGAACGTGTCTATGTAGCCAAGGCTCAGGAAGTGAGTCATCCATTTTCTTTCCTGTTCTGTAAAACCCGCGTTGTTGACGTTATCTTTTGGCCTAGCTATATCTATTTCTTCATGCGCAACATTAAAATCTCCACCTATTACAACCGGTTTTGTCTTTCTTAATTTTTGTACAAAGTTCTCAAACTTACCGTTGAACTCAAGCTTGTAGTCTAGTCTAGTTAGTCCATGCTGGGCGTTTGGAAAATAAGCATTTATTACAAAGAACTCTTTGAACTCTGTTACTATCACTCTTCCTTCAGAATCGAACCTGCTATCTCCTATGCCAAAGCTAACCGATAACGGCTTGATCTTTGTAAGCGTTAAAGTTCCGGAATACCCCTTTCTTTTTGACGCGTTAAGGTAAGCTTCATAGACTTGATCAAACCCTAGCGGCACTGTATCAGTTTTAACTTCCTGTAACATTATTATGTCATATACCTTTGAGTTGACCAGTTCGAGCAACCCTTTATTTATGGCACTTCTTATTCCGTTCACGTTCCATGAAAGTATTTTCATAAATAGATTTTTGTTTGTTTTTTAATAAACTTTTTTGGCGCTCTAAGTAATGAACAACCAATTCAAGAGCTTTTGTTTTTAGCTTTAATGCTCTTTAACGCGTTAACAAGGGCGTTTATTGAATCCTCAAAGTTTTTCCTTGTGTAAGCCACTCTGAAGTGATAGCTATCTTTACCAAACATCGTGGCAGGCACAACCGAAACTCCTTTTTTATAGAGCATTTCAGAAATTTCCAAACTTTCAAGCGAAGAATAATCTGAATAATCCAGAAAAACTACGGTAGCTGGTTGTGGCCTTTTGTTCATATAGAACTTTAGTTTATCCATGTTCCTCTCCAGTATCTCGAAGTTCTCGGTTGAGATCATTCGGGCTTCCTCTTTAACCTTATCGTTATCTTCAAGTATTTTCTTTGCTACGCAGATGTTGTGCCTTGAAACTGGTTCGTACGTTATTCCTTGGAGATTTTCTATAGTTTCTTTCAGATCAACATCTGGGGATATTATGTAACCTATTCTGACTTCATCTCCTCCGTAAAACTTGGTGAACGTATTGATCCTGAAAGTATTTTTACGCCTTTTAACTTTATCTAGGTCTGTCATGAACTGTAAAAAGGTTTCATCCACAACATAATACTTGTAGCCTTCAGGTATTTCGGTTCTCATACTAGTAGGGTTGTTGGGATCGCTTAAGAAAAGAGCCCCCTTGCCTTTTTTCATGTTCTCAGCAAGCGGAGCTTTGTAGAGCATTTCGTACTCTGGGACAAAGCTGTCAAACTCTTTTATGCCGGATAGCTTCAGCACCTTTGCAACTATGGCTACAGCTTCTGTTGCCCCATGCGTAAGAGAAACCAGCTCTACATCTGTACCGTTTATTTCAGCTATAAGTTTCTTAAGCTCTTCTGGTTCTTCAAAACCGCAACCGCTGAAATACTTAGAAAGGTCAATCCTGCCCGACAGCCCGCTTTGCATAAGGTCGTATGGAGCTCTATGAGATTCAATCCACTCACCTATTTCGAACCTTACAATCATTATATAAATTAAGATAATTGGCATTAAAAAGTTATCATAAAGAATATTTTTTATGAAATCAAAAAGCATAAACTTTGTCTTTTCGTTTAAAACCTCTTTAGCTGTTTTCCGTTTTTTCCAACAATTTCTTCCCCATTATAAATTTCCTTACCCCTTAAGATCGTCTTGACTATCTTCCCTTTAAGCTCCCACCCTATAAAAGGCGAATTTTTGCTCTTAGAATATATCGAATCTTCGCTGATCGTGAATTTCTCTGATGGATCAAATATAACAAGATCAGCGTCGGCGTTAACAGAAATCGTGCCCTTTTTTCCATAAAGCCCAAAAAGTTTTGCTGGATTTTTTGCCAAAAGGCTTACAACCCTGTTAATCGTTAAATTTCCCTTTAATACTTCATTAAGCATTAATGGAAGGATAGTCTGAACTCCTATGATCCCAGACGCTGATTCCCATACACCTTTAGACTTTTCTTCTAGCAGATGGGGCGCATGGTCAGATCCCAAATTAGTTATCGTACCGTTTTCTATGCCTTTCCATATGGCTTCCCTGTCAATTGCTGTCCTGACTGGCGGATTTATCTTTATCATTGTGCCGTATTTTTCATACGCTGAGTCGTCCAACAGAAGGTAATGAGGACAGGTTTCTCCATAGACTTCAACTCCCCTCTCTTTGGCCTCTTTTAACGCGTTCAATCCTAAGGCTGAGCTAATATGAGCTATCAGAACTTTTGCTCCTGTCCTTTCGGCAAAAAGAGACACCCTTCTTATAGCTTCCTCTTCAGCCAGTGCTGGTCTTGCTTCCATGTGAGCTCTTGGGTCTTTCCTGCCGCTCTGCTTGAGCTTTTTAGTGTAAAATTCTATTATTGAGTCGTTTTCTGCATGAAATGCTACTAAGACTTTTGCCTTTGCAGATTTCGTGAGGGTTTCAACTATAGCACCATCGCCCGGAGGTGGTATGTTTCCTGTTGAATGTGCTAAATATATTTTAAACCCTATAGCGCCAGCTTCCAGCATCTCTTCAAATTTATCAGTGTTCGAACCGTGGATCACGCCATATAAAGCGAAATCAACATAAGCTTTGCTAGCCACAATCTTAGCTTTCTCCTTAAGCTTAAGCGCGTCATCAGTAGGCGGCTGATTGTTTGGCATATCGAATACAGCTGTGATTCCCCCTGCGGCGGCTGCCTTTGTGCAGCTTTCAAAATCTTCCTTGTACGTGAACCCAGGATCCCTACAGTGAACGTGTTCGTCTATGGCTCCCGGTAAAACGTACTTTCCGAAAGCGTCTATAACAACATCGGCCGTATTTGGCACTGAAGATCCTATGGATTTTATGATTCCATCTTCAGAATAAACGCTGCTTCTTACATTAAGATCTGAAAAAACCAGGTATCCGTCTTTTATCAGAAGGTCGCCCATTGAGATTATGCTTCAGGCTTTTAATATAAGCTTTAGCTTTTTGTTTGCACGTCTTTTCTCGTTTTTATAATCTTTTTGTGTAGTTGTTTATTTTTTACGGAATAAATAAAAATAAATAATTATTTATTTTTGACAATATATGCAGTCTCTCGGGTTTTTATGGTTCTACTTGAGCATGTTCGCTCTAGGACTCAGCATGGCAGCTCCGCCGGGCCCAGTAAATGCAATGATAGCTTTTGTATCGGTCCAGTCAAAGCTAAAAGGCACTGCCATAGGTGCAGGGGCAATGACCGCTGACCTCATCTTTTTCTTCTTGGTTTTTCTATTAAAGGGGCTGATTCCCAATGAACTGATCAGACTTTTGTATTTAATCGGCGGTTCATATACAGTTTTTCTTGGGTTCCTTGCGTTAAGGGCGAGGATGAACCTTAAAATAAGAACCGGTGGGAGTTATCTGGTTGGTTTGAGCATGGGGATAACCAACCCATACCAGATTGCATGGTGGATTTCGTTTGGCATAGTGATGTTGGATAAGTTTGGAATACAGTCAGGCATAGGATTCTTCTCAGGGATCGTTTTATGGATATTTGCTTATCCGTATTTTATTGAAAAAACAGGAAAAATATCTAAAAATGTTGAAAAATTGATTAAAATCGTGTCAGCTATAGTGCTGATATGCATAGGGCTTTATATGATAACGCTTTTTATAATGCATTTTTAAAGACTTTTAATTCGTTTCAGACCTTAAACAAAACCGTTTTGAGTTCTTAGTTAGTTTATACTACTGTTGGTTTTCCTTAAAGGTTATTCTGATATGCGTTATAAGACACCTACCATCGCACTTATTTTTCGTTTTTCGTAAGAAAATAAACAAATTCTAAATTTCCTCTAAGAAAAGCTTATTTACCCCAGTTCTAATGTAACCCTAAAATGGAGGAAAAGTTAGAGGTTCCAAAAAATTATGAAGCGAGGGCTACAGTAGCTTCATTTTTAGGGTATATGCTTGATGGTTTGGATACATATATACTTTCTCTTACGTTAACAGCTATAGCTGTAACTTTTGCTTTAACATCAGCTGAAGAAGGGCTTCTAGGCTTTATTCAGTCTGCAGGCATGGTAACAGGGGGTTACATTTTTGGAATACTTGCTGACAGGTTCGGAAGGGTAAGAACATTTACATACTCTATATTAATATATTCGGTTTTTACAGCTCTGACGGCAGTTTCCCCAAATTATGCATTTATTGCGCTGTTCAGGTTCCTGAGCGGAGTTGGTACCGGCGCAGAATACGGTATAGGCATGACCCTTATGTCAGAAGCTTTCAGAGCAAAGTGGAGAGGTATGGGTTCTACGATCGTTTCCTTGGGCTGGACCATAGGAGTTATGATAGCAACAGTTCTGGGGCTTTTCCTGATACCTACTTTTGGATGGAGGAGCATGTACCTCATAGGAATACTTCCGGCTCTAGTCGCGGCTTACTACAGGTTCAGGCTTCCTGAGTCTCCAATGTGGAAGACAAAGACCACTGAGAGCGACAGGAAAAAGTTCCAAATAGCAGAACTTTTCAGAATGGAGTACCTTAAATACACGATAGTCTTCCTAATAGTGGCCATAGTCGCAGAACTAGGATACTGGGGTGTAATGATATGGTTGCCTTCAGCCCTGCTTACAGAATACCACATACATTTTGTTAAAACGATTTACATTCTTTTGGTAACAGATGTAATGACCATGTTAGGGATGATAATTTTCGGGTTCATGGCCGACACAATAGGCAGGAAAGTTGCAATATTCACCGGCTTCATTGGAATAACTTTTGCTGTGATTTACTTCGCTTTGTCAAGGACCGTTTCAGAGGTAATGATAGCATCCTTCCTGATGGGATTTTTTATAAACTCATACTTTACTACTTTCGGGGCTTTGTTCTCAGAACCTTACCCAACTCATGCTAGGGCTACTGCTGTGAACTTCATATTTAACACTGGGAGAGGCTTTGGAGGAATAGCACCCCTCATAATTGGCGTGCTGGCGCCGGTATTTAAAATATCAGGGGTAATAGGTTTCTTTTCAGTACTTTTTATTATAGCCGCAATATCTATCCTTACAGTACCTGAGACAAAAGGCGTGCAGCTTAAATGAAGTTTTCCCTTCATTATACGCTTCAGTCAAAGGGTTCTTGGGAAAGAGAGTACATAGATTATTTAAAAGAAGTGAAAAATGCCGAGAAACTCGGATTTTCGGGAATTTATGTAGGTGAGCATCACTTTTCAGAAGATGGCTGGAGTCCTGCGCCATTTCTTGCGCTTTCAGCCGCAGCATCGGTTACTCGCAGGGTCAAACTGGGCACAAACATAATCGTTCTTGCGCTCCATAATCCTTTTGAAATAGCCGAGCAGACAGCCGTCCTTGACATTATTAGCTCTGGAAGGGCCATTCTAGGTGTTGGTCTAGGTTACAGACCGGAAGAGTATGCTGCGTTTGGAGTAGATCCAAAGCAGAAAGCAAAGATATATGACGAAAAACTCCAGAAAGTAAAGGATTTACTTGAGGGAGAAGCTGTACAAGCTGGCGGCTTCAGGCTTAAGGTGTATCCTAGACCTGTTCAGAAACCAAGGCCTCCTATATGGATAGCCGCGAAAAGCGAAGAGGCAGTAAAAAAAGCTGCTTACAGGGGAGAAGCTTGGATTATGGATCCAGTTACAGACATAAACGTCCTTAAAAAGAGGATGGAAGTTTACATAAAAGAGCTTTTAAAAATAGGTAAAACTGTTAAAGATTTCCCTCTGAGGAGAGAAGTTTTCATTTCAGAGGATGAGAAAGAACTCGAGAAAGCAAAGGAACTCATGCTTGAATCGTATAAAGAAGACTATTATGCGTGGGGCCACCTGCAGGACTCAGAAGGCAGAGAGATAGATCCAAAAAAGGTTCCTTATGAAGAAATTAAAGAACAGGTTCTTGACAGAATGATAATCGGAAAACCTGACCAAGCTATAAAAGAGATTGAAAAATATCAAAAGGAACTGGGTACTACAGAACTGATGATAAAGTTAAGCTTCCCAGGAATAGACCACAAAATGAGGATGAGTGCAATTAATACGATATCTTCAAAAGTAATACCGTACTTCAATTTAAAATAATTTTTATTAAAAGTCGTTTTTGTCAGTTTTAAAAATAAAATGCTTTAGGAATTTATAAACGTATTAAGCTAATTTTTATGTTTGTCAATTGTACGTTCCAATTAGTTAACTTTTAATAGCTCAAACACTTTGCTCTGTTTCAAGCCTATTAAGTTTTTCAACGAGATCTTTAGGAATTTCTGTTGATTTCCAAGCTTTAGGATCCACGCAAACCATCGTGAGGTATCCTTCAGTAAGAAAATCCATGTCTCTGAATATTTTGAAGCTATACTTTATCGCCTTTGGGTTTAGTAGCTCAGCTGTCACTTCAATTGATAACTTATCTCCTATCTTTGCGGGTTTATGATATTTGGAAAATGATTCTACGACTACAAACCATATTCCTTTATAAGCAAGGCTTTCCAGAGAATCGCCAAAAACCTTCTCTGAAAAATAAGTTATTGCATCTGTATAAAACCTGTAATAAGAAGCGTAATGAGAAATGCCTTGAAAATCGGTGTCATAAACTTTTACAGTAGTGGTATAGGTCTCTTTAACTACCATAAAGGTAAAATTTTTTCTGATTTTATAAACCTTTTACCAAGATGTTTTTCTTGTAAGAAAAGACTTAAAAACCACATTTTATGTGTAACTATGCTATTGGAAGATTGTTTACATCATATAGTTTTATGAAATCGTACTTTGAGTCAGCAATCTTCATTT
>JAVBJD010000085.1 GCA_030756715.1 Conexivisphaerales archaeon | reverse complement strand
AAAACAAAAAGGACCGCATACGTCGGTCCTTTTATGATAGCCGTGCATCCAACTCCGGCAGAGCAGTACTATCCTCATATATACAGCGTTATGGCATTAGCTGTTTTGTTTTTACGGCCGCTGGTCTATATCTGTCTTCAAAAAAGGCAACAGAGCAAAAATCAGAAACCGCAAAAATTATGGTTAAATGTATTGTTGATGCCAGGATGTTTACACAAAAACCTTAATCGCGCGCCGATTTTTAAAACTGTTTATAAGCCGGCAAAACAAAATCTGAAATATGATTTATGCAGATTTAAGAGAGAACCTGATAAGGGCTGAGTACTTAGAGCATGTAACGTTAAACAACCTTCTTGAGCTTTACAGGGATGCAGACAAAGAGGGCAGGGACTACCTTGAGCCAGAGATCTTTGAAACCATAATACACAGAGAGATAATGAAAGCAATAAGAAGGGCCTTGGATGAGCTTGAGGAATTAAGAAAGATGCCCGAGGGAAAGTTATCGTTAAGAGAGCTTATAGGAAAGCTAAGAGAACAGGATGATATCGAAAAGGATGCCGAAAGCTTTTACGCGAAGCAGGCAATGGTAGCTCCAACGCCTTTCCTGAGGGGTCTCTTTGATCTCATCTCTCAGAACGAAAAGCTACACTCCGACACTCTGAACTACGCTGTTACAGCCAGAGAATCCCTTTTCGAGCTATCAAAGGGCTCATCGTGCCTGATTGAGGGAAATCCAGGAAGCAATTTCTTCAGAATCCTCGATCTAATCAGCAAAGACCTAAAAAGAAAGATTATCCTGGTAAAGACAAGGGAGGATCTTCCATCTTTATCTGATAACGAAATTTTAATAATTCCATCTTATTTTATTGACAGGGATAACGCGAGGAGCCAAAGGGATGCGGTGGCGCTTGCAACCCGGCTCGCCGTAGAAATTTCAAGGAGAGCAGAAAGCGATTCGATGGTCGTGTTCTACTACGCTAACGAGCTCTGCCCCGCGCGCGAAGATCTTGTGTACGATTTCTGGGACAACCTTTTATCGACGCTAAAAAGAAACGTTAAAGGCGTTTACATTGCCCTCGTGTGCGCTACCGCAGTGGACGGCAGCAGCTGCACGAGGGTCTATCCGCTTGTCGACCACGTTATCACGGTTTATGATAATAACGCGCTCATGTACAAGGTCAGGAAAGTCTATCCTTGAGGGCAGTTAACGTAGCTTACTTTTCTATGCCGTTCGTGACAGCCCTTATAATAACTTATTTTACGTACACGTCTCTGTGGACGGCCTGGTTTGATTTCCTTCTCTGGACGTCTGTGACGCTCGGATTCTTCCAGTTCCTTACAACGCTATCTCAAAGCAGGAGAGCCATGAGTTACAGCCTGCCTTATACCGGAAAAAAGCTTGATCTTAAAGTAGCAGCTTTTGTTACAGCCTTTAACGAAGACCCTGAAATAGTCGAAAGGACCCTTCTCTCCGTCAAGGCGGCGCTGGGAAACAGGGGCGACGTTATCCTTCTTGACGACTCTACAAAGCCAGAAATAGTTGCCAGGCTCTCTGAATTCTGCAAGAAGAACGGAATAATGTACTTCCACAGGGCCAACAGAAGGGGGTTCAAAGCCGGCGCGATAAACGACGCAATAAAGGCAATAGGGGATAATTACGATCTCGTTGCGATATTCGATGCAGATCAGAGACCTTCAAAGAGCTTCTTCGACATAGTTCTGCCCTTCTTTGAAGACCCAAAGGTAGCTTTTGTTCAGGTGCCCCAGTACTACGAAAAGACGAAATCCCTGATAGGCCAGGGGGCAAGGTATCAGCAGGAGCCTTTTCTAAGGAGAGTAATGAGAGGAAGGGATTCCAGGTCCGCTTTTTCCCTTGGTTCTGGAACCGTTTACAGGATAAGCGTGCTGAAGGAGGTAGGCCTTCTAGAAGAAAAAACGGTCACCGAGGACATAGCCACCTCGGTGAAAATACACGAAAAAGGATACGTTTCGAAGTACGTGGATCTACCGCTTGTGTGGTACGGGACACCACCAACAGAGGTATCAGCTTACATAACTCAGCAATCCAGGTGGGCGCTTGGAGGCTTTCAGCTTTTAGGCACTCTGCTTAAGAGCGATCTGAGCTTCAGGACCTTCATGGATTATATAAGCGGCATCTTTTACTGGCTGGAAGTAGGTCCTTTTACGCTGGTTCAGGTAGCCGCACCGATAATATTTCTGTTCGGAATATACTTTCTTAAGATAAACCCCGTTATATACGTTTCAGCTTACGTGCCTTACTTTGTTTTTTCGCTTTATTACTTTTACTGCTTGATGAAGGGCACAGAATACGGCGTTAAGGGGTTCCTGCTACATCAGGCCCTGGAGTACGTTGAGTTCATAGGGGTTACCGCTTCATTCTTTGCCTGGGTATTAAGGAGGAAGGTCCCGTTCAAGGTAACAGCAAAGGGCAAGAGCGCAAAATCGCTCAGGCCTCTTATCTATCACATGATAATACTCACGCTGCTTGTGGCAAGCATGACAAGGGGGATTTTCTTGATAAGGGGAGCAACTTTATTACAGCTCTGGTCAATAGGAATTAACGAGTTCTGGGCAGCATGGCATTACTTCTTTCTCATAACAGGAATTTACGTAAGCTTCGTTTCAATGAGCGAGGAAGAAAAATCTTATGTTGTATAAGGCTTTTCAAGCTCCTTCGTTCCTGTAATAATTTGATTCGAGCTCCCTCTTTTCTGAGATGATTGTATGCTAGAAGGCGAGCTACCATGACCTTATGATTTAAGCTTTCTGGTCAATCTCCACGCTCTAACCAGAGCTTTTCCTTTGAGATCTTGCTTTTGTCAAAATTAAGCTCATGCGTTCTGGCTAGCTCCTGGGCATAATTTTCACTGACCGCCGCGTTCTTTATGGGGTTTGGCATTAGA
>JAVBJD010000019.1 GCA_030756715.1 Conexivisphaerales archaeon | reverse complement strand
CATTATTAAATTTTTAATTTTAGTAATTTTTGACCGTGATAGCCGTTGAAGCTACCAATAAACTTAAAATAAATGTAGTTTATGTTTATGGTATAGCTTGGTAAGAACTCTAGTGCTAGTCGTTGATCGTGACGATGACATAGGTACGAAGACCGGTTTATCTACCCCTATAATTGGAAGACAAAGTGTTTTAGAGGCTGCCAATAAGCTCTTGTTAAGCGATCCCGAAGAAGCAGATGGAAACGCGATGATGGGCGCAATAAAGGTTTATGATGAGCTAAAAAAATCTAATGAGGACTGTGAGGTTGCTGCTGTAAGTGGAGATAGCAATGGGAGTTTGAAGGCCGATACAAAAATTAAAAACCAAGTTGCGGCTCTAAAGAAAGAGCTTAATTTCGAAGAAATAATTTTGGTATCCGACGGTGTAGAAGACGAAGAAGTTTTGCCGTTAATCATGAGTTATGCCACAATTAGATCAATCGTCAGGGTTGTTGTTAAGCACAGCCGTAATATCGAAGAAAGCTATATTATACTCGGTAAATACCTCAAGATGGCTATTTATGACACACGGTATTCTAAATACTTTTTAGGAGTACCGGGCATATTACTTCTTGCATATTCTCTGCTATACATATCTCCTATCAGAGAATATGCCGGATATCTTCTGGCCCTTATACTAGGCATAGCCTTCATTGTCAGAGGATTCAACTTAGATAATGCAGTAGGGCATATGAGAAGGAGTACGAACTTTCTAGTAAAGTTTCTTAGCGCTATGTCAGGCTTGATAATTATAGTTCTTGGTAGCATAAAAACGGCTCAAGAAATTTTGCTTTCGCCAGAGTTCACAATCTTGCAAAAAGGATTTGAAGTTTATGCGTTTGGGTACCTTGTAGGCGCATCTATAATTACCATGGAAACATATGTATGGATAGCACTGGGTTTACAGCTTGTAGTAAACTTCTTTTTATACTTTAGGAGAAACAGGTACCTTGCGCTTAGAGAAGCTACTCTTTTAATTTCATTACTGTTGTTCTATATTCCTGTTTATAACATAGGAATAGTTTTAATGAACCCGCAGATTTCAGGTATATCCTTGGTAGTAGTAATTTTAGCCGTACTTGCCATAATGATTATTTTAATATACTATATTCTAGCTGACTATTTCAAGGTCAAACAAAAATGAGACTGGATAGCGTATTAAGAAAAATTATAAAAATTGTTGGCATAGAGGCCTTTTATGAGAGAATGCTAGAGCAAGAAGTAAAGGAAGGTCCAATACCAAATCACATAGCAGTCATAATGGACGGTAATAGAAGATGGGCTAATGAAAGAAGTCTACCAACCTGGGAGGGATACAGATATGGTGCTGAGATAGCTGAAAAATTCGTTTTATGGTCCTTGGACTATAAGGTTAAGATAATAACTTTTTATGCTCTTTCAAAAGATAATCTATTTAAAAGATCGCCCCAAGAACTCAGCTCTATAATCGAAAATATGTACAGCAAGCTTGAAAAGTTAGATGAAAGCGGGCTCATAGAAAAATACAAAATAAGAATAAAAACTCTGGGAAATAAAGAACTGTTGCCAGATACTTTAAGAAATAAAATAGAAGAACTCGAAAAGAAAACAAAGGAAAATGAAGGCATGGTTATTAACATTGCTGTGGCATACAGCGGTCGTCACGAGATTTTAAATGCGGTAAAAGAAATAGCTAAAGATGTAAGCGAGGGAAAAATTAAAGCCGATAACATAGATGAAGGGGTTTTTATGTCTAAACTTTATACAGGGGATCTTCCATACCCGGAACCGGATGTAATTATCAGAACATCTGGAGAGATGAGACTAAGCGATTTTCTTCTTTATCAATCGTCTTATAGCGAAATGATTTTTATGGATATTTACTGGCCAGACGTAAGAAAGATCGACTTTTTGAGAATTTTAAGGACGTATGAAAAAAGGAACCGCAGATTTGGTAAGTAGTATGACTTCATAAATTGAAATGCCCCAGCTTAAAGGCTTGAGGTTCCCATGCTCAATCTCATCTTTGTTTTTAAATCAGAAATGCATAAAAAGTATGTAGCTAATGCTTGACCATCTCCTTATGAAAGTAAGCTTACTTCTTCATGTTTGGGTTTTAACAAAATTTCATTATTTACAAAAGTTTCTAAATTTATTCAGCGAATTCTTTAAATGCCTTATTATAGTAAAATATTGGTGATATATAGATGATCAACGTGATAATATCGCATTCTGCAGATCTCGATGGAGTGTCATCTGCTGCTCTATTGATAAGAAGATCGATGTTTTTAAACGTACCATATATAATATACTTAAGAGATTACAAGGACAATGAAAAAGTTTATCCTCAAAACATAACAAACATAAGAGAAACCAATGTAATGATAGCGGATATATCAACCAATCTAAATGTGATAAACGATGTAATTGAACGCATAAAAAATACGGATGGAAAGGTCGAGTGGACAGACCATCATGAAACCAAAGAGGAAATAATAAACAGCTTAAAGGAAATCGGAGTAGATCTATACTTAGAAAAAAACGCAGGGTCGGCTTCTGTGCTTGTCCAAAAGAAGTATGGTCTAGAAGACGATGTTTCTGTACTAATAGCCGACGCGGGTTTTCAATCGGATACTTTAAACATTAAAGATCAATATGTGATGGATCTTGTTGACATAATAGACTACTTTAACTATTTAGAAAAAGACCCACCTAGGTGCAGGCTTGCGTTTTTAGCCGTTCAATTGGCATTAAAAGGCCCAAAGGAAGTGATAACTGAAGATCTGAAAAACGTTCTAGAGTACTATAGAAAAAGAAAGAGCGAAGAACTTGAAAAAACTGCCAATTCAGTAAAGTTCTTCTTGATTAATGGATACAGGTTTGCGATAGCTTATGCAACTTCACTCATATCTGGTACACAGGCGGCTAATAAAATAATAGAAAATAACGACGCTGACATATACATAGTTGTTAAAGATGAAGGGGGATTAAGTTTTAGGAGGAAGAAAAATTCAAACATAAACCTTGTCCCATTAGCTAACATTTTTGGGGGAGGTGGGCACGAATACGCTTCAGGAGCTAGCTTAGGTAGAAAAGTGAACCCAGATGAATTTGAAAAGATTTCAGAAGAGATTTACCAAAAAATAAAAAGCAACTGGACCGTTAAAAATTAATTTTTTAAAAAGCTGGTTTTACTTTGCTAATTTAACTTATAATGGTTATAATGATTTGCCTTTGTCGTGGACCATCGAGTTCTGCTAAAAAAACGCTCTGCCAAGTGCCTAGCATCATTTTTCCATCGGAAAAAGGTATGCTGGCGTTGTTCTTTAAAAATATAGATAAAAGATGTGCGTCGGCGTTGCTGTCTACCAAGTTATGTTTATAATCTCCATTTTTCGGAGCTAACTTTTCAAACAAATTAACAATATCGTCTTTTAAACCGCTTTCATTTTCATTTATTATAAGTCCAGCTGTTGTATGCGGAACATATATATTCAATAAACCTGGACCTTTTTCTCCAGCAATTAAACTGTTTATTTCTTTAGTTATATCAATCAGTTCTCTTCTTTTTTTGCTCTCGAGATATACATGGCTTTGCCTTATCATAAAGGATAATGACCTCGCCTTAATATTTATTTTAGCTTTAACTTTTATAAATTATAAAGATTTTACTTAACTGAATGAAGCTTTTGTTCCTTTCTGATGTCAGAAATTTTCAATTTTCTGAAATGATAATAAATCATTTAAAACCTAGCTATGTTTTATTTTTAGGAGATATATTATTTGATGGGCCTGGACAATTTTATATAGTTGATAAATTAAAAATACAAAATTTTTTCGAACGCGACAAATTATTAAAAGAAAATCAAGTGTATTCCATTAAAAGACATCTGATAATAAAAGGCAATACCCATATCTCAAAAGAAATGTTTAGAATCCATCTTTATTATTTCTTGAAAACTTTAAAGTTACTAGAAAGGCTGAATATAGGTTATGCATTAATAAGTGGCAATCATGATATGTTTATTGACTATAACGATCTATTTTTACATAATGGATTAAATAAAGGTATTTTTATAGAAAATTACAGGAAAATTTTGATAGATAACACTGTAGTTATACTCTCTTCTTATGGATCATCATTAGATCCTTTATCTGTAAAAGACGCAAAAATTGTAGCAACACATGAAAGTCAAAGAAAGCTTAAAGATATCATTAAAAATCTAAGGGCGTGTTCGGGCCTGATCAGCGGACATTATGGAATCAAGATTGAGCTTTACTCAGGAGACAAACAAGTGCGTTCAGCACCTTATGAAAAATTACTTATAAAAATAGATGATTTTCCCCTTTCATTTGCCGTTTATGAGAAAGAATCGTTTATTTTGTACAAAACCGATATAGAGTCGCTGATAAATTTTAAACTAAAAAGTTGGAATTTTAACACGATTTACAAAAGGATTTGCATGGTTAACTCTTAATCTTTCTTTAAGCTTTCTAATGCTTTTCTGACTTCTTCATCAACTATTTTTCCTTCTATTTTGCCCCTTACTACTGACATAACTCTTCCCATTAATGTGCCGTAAAGTTTTGTAGGTTCAATGTTTTCTTGTAAAACTTCGCTGATTTTTTCCTGAATTATCTTTCTGAGATCGTCTACGCTTAATTTTTCTATATTCATTTCTTTTAAGGCATTATCTAAACTCAAACCCTTTTCAAGCATATACCTAGCTAGATCTATAACGGCTTCTTTTGCTATAGAACCCTTTGAAAACAGCTCTATAAGCTTTATAAACTCGTCATATTCGATGTTTTTGCCGACATTCTGATAAGGAATAAAGACCTGAACTATGAGAGAAGCTATTAACGTAGGTGGAACGTTTGGAAAGCTTTCTGCTGCATTTTCAAAGAAGTCTATGAAATCTGAATCAAGTATTTGCTCTGCCATTTCTTTGTTTATTGAGTATCTGAAAGAAAAATCTTCAACTGCTTTTTCCCAGCTCTTAACTTCAATCTTAAATTTATCTTTCATTTCTTTTGTTATCTTTATTGTAGGTATGTCTGTTTCAGGATACATGCGGGATGCACCAGGTCTGGGCCTTAGATATCTTGTAGTCCCCTTATCTGTAGCGTACCTAGTTTCAGCCACCGGTCCTTTTATAGCCATCTTTAGCCTCTCTTTTACCATTTGAAGACACAAAGCGGCTTTTTCCTTATCCCCAAAAACGAGAACGTATGCATCGTTATCTGTCACTTTCAGTCTATCTTCTATTTGATTTAAAATGTCGTTGCCGAAACCGTACTTCAGAATTTCATCTGAATGAATTATGCCCTTAAACCCAAATAACCTACATATATCTGCCAGGTCAAGCCCTATCCTCGAATCGGGTACTGTTTCATAACTCAGTAAACCTTTAAACCCAGGTGCCTTAAGAGCCATTGCGCTATCCTTGAAAAACTTTTTAACGGTTGGATTAGCATAGCTCTTAAAGATTTCTGAAACGTCTATCGGATCTATTTCAAAACTATCCTCATTTACACCTCTTTCTTTTAACTTGGCGGCAATTTCAAAAAGCATTTTGTGCCTTTTCTCTTCAAAATCGATGACTTTAGATACCTGTTCGAGTTTCTGTACCCCTTTAACCTCAACTATTCCTCCACCTTCTAATGAGACGTTTACATCTTGCCTTATAGTTCCAAGACCTCTGGCGAAAAGCCCTGTTAGTTTTAGAGTTCTTCCTAAGCTTTCTGCAAGCGCCCTCGCTTCTTCTGATGATATTTCTAAGGGCTCAGTTGTTATTTCAAGAAGCGGTATCCCCAATCTTTTAAGCTCATACTTTGAATGACCTTCGCCCTTTTCCTGCAACCTTGCCGCATCCTCTTCCAAGCATACTGTTTGAATACGGACGTTTTTTCCCCTAAAATCGAAGTTTCCGTTGAGCCCAACTATAGCGGTTCTCTGAAAGCCTGATGTGTTTGAACCATCAACCACTATCTTTCTCATAAAATGTATTTCATCAACTACAAACGCATTCAACATGTTAGATACCTTTATTGCTGCTTCAACAGAATAAGGATCCGGCTCGTGCGGTGGCTCTTCATCTGCTTCCACCAGACAGCTGGTTTTGTCTCCAGATACGTAAATTATATCTAATCCTTTTTTTATTTCAAATGCCGCCGCGGGGTCTATTTCCCCCAGTTCGCTTGAAGAAACCCGCAGCCTTCTCCTGAACTCTAAGTGCGAGATATCTTCATTTTTTGGATTACAGTTGCAAAAAAGTTTCCTAGCGCTGTTTACTTGTATATGAATTTCGAACCCAACCTTCATTGAACTTCCCTCCTTTCACTAATTTCCCCTCTTAAATTCTTAGGCATGATCTCCTTTAAGTTAAATCCGTTGCCCAGCGCCCACATGGATTTTACAAGTGCAACTTCTGATAACATATCCTCTAGAGGTGTTACGCCGATCGATAGAAGATCCCTGCCAGTTTCGTAAACAGTTAGCCTTACAGAACCCCAGATGCACTGAGATGTCATGCCTATGAACCCTTCATTTCTTATATAATCCTTTAGATAGGGAAAGGCCTTTCTGGACACGTGTCCAAGCCCTGTGCCTTCAATAATTATGGCATCGAAAAGGTCTTTATTAAAGATTGAGAGTAAATACTTATCACTTATGCCTGGATAAAACTTTAACAACGCGGCCCTTTCGGAAAATTTTTCATAGAGCCTCATTGATCCTTTAACTTCTTGTTTGTTTTCGGTAAATCTGATCTCCTGTTTTTTGATATCAACAAACGCGAATGGCCTTGCATTTATAGATTTAAAAGCATCCCTTCTACTAGTATGGTTCTTCCTTACTTTAACCCCTTTATGTATAGCTATAATGTCATCATCTAAGGACGCGTGCATGGCAACATAGACCCCAGGGCTATAACTTTTGGCCGCAAACGTCACAGCACCAAGCAGATTTGTTGCTGCATCTGAAGATGGACGGTCAGAAGATCTTTGAGAGCCCACAAAAACTACAGGTCCTTTAGGATTTTCTATTGCGAAAGAAAGCGCTGAAGCCGAATAGTGCATGGTATCTGTACCGTGAGCTATCACGATACCTTCATATCCGCTTTCAAAAGCGTCATGGACTTCTTTGGCCATGAGTGTCCAGTTAGATGGCTGCATGTTTTCGCTTAACTCGTTCATGATAGTTTTAACGTTTATAGAAGCTATGCTTTTTATTTCTGGTACCATATCCACTATCTGCGATGCCGTAAAAGCTGGTTTAACAGCTCCAGTTCTGTAATCTATTTTGCTCGAAATAGTTCCTCCGGTTCCTATGATCAGTATCTTAGGACCATGTGACTCGAATTCTTTTTCTTGAATTACTTCAGATTGCGCCTTTTGAGGCTCTATTTTTAATATTTCTATTTTGCTTTTTTCTATACCTATGTTGTATCCGTTGCTAAGCTTTACAGTAATGTGATCTTCATCTTCATAAAGCGTTCTAGGCATTACGATACCTTCATAAACTTGATCTTTAATCCTGAATTTTATCTTTGAAAAATCCTGAATCTTTTCCATACAATCAGATTTAAAACCTTCTAATAAAAGCGTTTAGTTCTCAATTATAGAAAGCTTTCAAGCGTTTTTTGCCTTAAAAAGAATGAGCTCTTAAGCCAGCTTGTTTTTAAAGTGTATGTTCTAGAAAAAGCGTAATCTATCATGGTCCTTTCGTCTCCAAACTTGATGACGTTTTTGAGCGCTAGTTCTGTGCCTTCTCTTACCCTCCAAACGCCAAGGTTTGGAATCCAATTCTTATCCACTTCCAAAAGAACTACCACTTTTGCCTGTCTATGCTTTTCGTAGAGGTACTTTGCAACGCTGTACCTGGCCGCATAATAAGCCCCTTCGACTTCCTCTGCATAGCTAGTCCTTCCTAAAAATCCTTCATAATCCATAGCGACTTTTGGGTTTTTATTACCGAAAAATGGCCCCCAGCTTTCCATCATTTCATAATAAAACTTACCAGGAAACAGCATAACTATTATCCTGTTTCCGACCGCGTAGCTTTCTCCCAAGTAATACTCGTTAAGTTCAGGGTAATTTTTTATTTCATCTAAGAGCGTGGATGAAATTATAGAATCCACCGCAGTTATTGACCACCTGGTTGCGACCAGCTTTCTTCTATATCCGAGAGCGCCAACGCTTAATAATTGTTGAATTTTGTAAACATTTACGCCTCCTTTGTGGAGATAGGTTACAGCGTCTTTGGCTAATAGATCTCTGTCATAATACGCTTTTTCTATCCTTTTGTCAGAAGACCCTCCACTGTAATATATTATCCTGCCCAGTTCTCCGCTTCTCAATGTAAACCCTTCATATGGATCAAAAATAGCCTTTGGGCCTTTTCTAGTATATTCAAGCTCTAATTCTACGTTGCCGCTATATAGGCTTATTTCCCTTAGTTTGGCAACAGAGCTTTCGTTTACATCTTTGTTTGGATCAGCTGGCTTGAACAGACCTTTTCCAGCTTTTCTTATAGCCAGAACTTGCTTTGAAGTTAACGTAATCCAGTACTTAGGGTCAGTATAGATGTTAAGGACCTGAGGGTCAACTAAACTGGGACCTATAAGTAATTCTTTTCTCTCGATTAAAGGAAGGTAAACGTAAGGAGGCGATACTCCATTAACAATGTCCATTTAGCTTTTCCACCTTTATTTCATACAAAATAAAAAATATCTCAGTACAATTTAATTGTTTCCCCAACTCTGGGAACTTCAGATATGTTTCGTTTAAATATAAATCTGTTTATGGATTCATTGAGATTTCTGGCTTTTGAGTCTTCTCCGTGAACAACTATTATCTTTTGAACTTTGTTTTTGAACTTTGAAATATAACTCAAAAGCTGGTTATAATCAGAGTGTCCACTGAACCCGTCTATCTTTTCAACCTTGCTGTTGACGTTTATGACTTTTATTTTACCGTTAGAATCCATTATGTTTATTTGTTTTGACCCGTCCAAAACTCTTCTACCCAAAGTCCCTGCTACCTGATAAGATACAAATATCGTTTTGTTCTTAGGGTCTTCGGCTAGTTCAGAAAAATAAGCTACTGAAGGACCTCCTTCAAGCATTCCTGATGTTGCCAGTATAATGGATGGTCCTCCTCTAAAAACTTCCTCTCTATCTTTTGGATGACTTATTATTGTATACCTTTCAGTTATAAATGGATTTTCCCCCTGAAATATTATCCTGTCTTTTATTTCTTTGTTTAAAAATTCGGGGTAAAGCAGATGGATGCTTGTAGCTTCCGTTAACATCCCTTCTATGTATACCGGCACTTCAGGCAGCTTTTTTTGACTTATATACTCATTTAATACGAGCAGTATTTCTTGCGCCCTCCCCACTGCTGGCACAGGTATCAGCACTTTACCTCCCTGATTTATTGTTTCGTTGATAGAATTGATTAATTTGTCCTCGGCCTCTTCTCTTGATGGCATTATGTCATCTTTTCCGCCGTAAGTTGATTCTGTAATGAGCGCTTCAACTCTCGGGTAAATATAGTTGGCTGGCTGAAACAGCCTTGATTTGCCAAACTTATAATCGCCAGTATACACTAGATTAAATAATCCTTGTCCTATATGTAAATGAATAGTTGCCGATCCAAGAATATGACCAGCGTTCGTTAGCGTTAGCTTTACATCGGGAGCAATATCTGTTACAGAGCTGTATGGCAAAGTTATGCAGTGTTTTATAAAATCTTTTACGTGAGACGTATCATAGTAAAGCTGTTTTCCTTCGGATTCGGCCACTTTCAATGCATCAGTCAGAAGCAAAGTAGTTAAAGTCAGCGTAGGTTCGGTACAATAAACAGGTCCTTCGTATCCGTATTTAAAGAGGACAGGTATAAAGCCCGAATGATCAAGGTGTGCGTGAGAGAGAACAACTGCGTCAAGATCTTCCAAAATCAAATTTATCAGGTCAAGCCTTGGGAACATGTCTGCCATTGAAGAAACTCCAAGGTTTACACCACAATCTAACATGATTTTTGATTCGGGCGTTGCAACCAGTATCGCCGATCTTCCAACTTCATCTGCTCCCCCGAGAAATGTCACCAAAACGTCCTTTTTTGAAATTATCCTGTCCCTAAATATCCTGTTTCCTATATCCCGCAAAAGAAGGAGCCTTTCCTCTTCATACGACTTTAATGTATGAACCAAAAACTCATACGTCTGCGGGTTATGGTAAATAACCCTTCTAACTTTAACTTTCCAACCTATTTCCTGAGCAACTTCGTCTATTTTTGACCTAACCTCCCCTTCGAGAAGAGAAGGATCCTTAACTTCGATAAGTATTTCTCCCTGAATACCGTCAAATATTATTCCGCTGACCCCGGCTTCTTTAGGTATGAGCCTAGATATTTCTTCCCTTGCTTCCTCTTCTTCTTTTCTTTCGCTTTCATCTGCTTTTACTACTACGTGTTTTTTAATCGCGCTTACTATGCTCGGTATAACGTTGGGATTTTGCATAAAGAACTTTAAATTCTTTGTATAAAGGGCTATTTTCGGACCTTCAAACTCTATTCTGCTGACCTGCGCTTCCGGAGGCAGTCTCTGGAAAATTTCTGAAATTACTGATGAAAGCTTTCCTTCTTCTATCCCCATTTTATATCTTTAATCTTTTTATAAGAGCTTCTTTTTCTTCTTTAGTAAGTTCTCTGTATCCACCAGCGTCAATGACGCCTATGTTAAAATCGTTGCCGGTTGCTATATCGCGCCTCATGGCAGATGTTATGGCTGCGGCTGCCAGTTCAATTCCTTCATCAACTTTCATGTTTTTGTGGTACAAATCTTCCAGAACCCCCAAAGCTATAGGCGAGCCGCTGCCCGTTGCAGCCATTTCTTCTTGAGAAAGCGAACCGAAAAGATCAACCATGTACAGGCTTGGGCCTGCCTGATCATAACCACCTATCAATGATTCGACTTGTAAAGGGTATAATCTGTTATAAAAAAATACGTTAGCGGCCAATCTCGCTATGGCTGATACGGGTATTGGCTTCCCCCTTTCAACTTTATACATTCTAGCGTGATATTTTAATATGTCTATAACGTTCTGGGCATCTGCTACAGTACCGGCTATGGTCATGGCAACATGGTTATCCAGCTGATAGAGCTTTCTGCCCAGTGTGTTCGCTACAAAATAACCCGAAGTAACTCTTGCATCTGTTGCCATTATTACGGCATCCTTTACGATAAACCCTATTGTTGTTGTGCCAGTTTTAGTTATAGGAATGTTGCTATTCAATATAAAATCACTTAAAGATATTAAATCAACATATAAATAACTTTTGCTTATTTATTGCTGAATTACTTCAAAGGATACATTTCCAGATTCTATCACAGCAAAAGCGGCCTTGGTGTTAAAATAAGGTGGGCCTATTCTGGAAAAAACCGTTATGACCAGTCCGTCATGGTTGAACTTATAACCCTCAGCCGGCTCATGACTTCTGATTAAAAATTTTTTGTTGTTTAGAGAAAGCCATTTCATAGATATGTCTTTTCCAAAAAGGTAACCAATCCCTCTAGGAGATTCCTTGAAACCTGTACCTTCAAACGGATCGTTCCAAAGTATCTCGTACATAGACTTTCTAACTTCATTCTCATCGCTCAAATGGAATGCATTTATTGGAAAACCGCCGTGCATGGCTATAAATTCATCAGCTTCAAAAACTAAAGGCAAAACCTGAAACGTGTCAAAAAGCTCTCTATAAGCGATTTCGCCTCTTTCGTATCCAAATTTTATCTTCAGTTGATCCTTAATATCGTGAGGATAAGGAACCGAATTAAGATCTGGTTCATGATTCCCCCTTATAGGGATATAATTAGAATTCAAAATCTGTTTAAGAAAAGATATACCCATCCATGTTTCTACCTGATACATTCCCCTATCACCGTAGTCGCCCAGCGTTACCAGTATCTCGTCTTTTCCAATTTCGCCTATCTTTTCTAAAATTCTTTGAAATGTAAAAATATCCCCATGAATATCGCCTATTAAATAATACTTTTTGGCCTTTGACCTTTCAACTATATTAAATTTTGAGCTTCTTAACCTTTTTATGTGCATAATGAAGCATTCATATTTGGTTTCTTTATCCGGTAAAGGTAGCACATCAGAAACTTTCATCGAGTTTCGCTCAAAACCTTTGTTAGCTCTTCCACTAGAACTTTTTTGTTTTCTTTACCAAATTTTCTGATAAGAATTCCCATGAGAAATTCAAACTTTTTGGTGTACTCTAGATTTTTGATTTTATCATAATTTTCAGCCACTACTTTTACCACATCATCGTGAATTTCATTTACCGATGTAGCCTGCAGCGAAACCTTTACCTTTTCCCCTTCTACCCATTTTTTAAGGTAATCTACTGCAGTATCGTGATCAGGAATGCTTCTGTAATTTTGAAGTATTTCTACTAGACCTGAAACGTCGTCTGGCAAGCTTTTTACAGAATATCTTTTCATCAAATAAGATATCTCGTTTGCCAGTACATTTGCCGCGAGCTGTTTAAGAGTCGGTTCGTAGAATTTTACTTTTTCATAAACACTGTAGAGCTGTTTGTCAGAGCTTATCTTCTTAGCAAGCTCCTCGTTTATCCCGTCGTTTACTATTTCATTATACCTTTCTTCCTGTGAACCTCCTATTTCATCCTTTACCTTTTGCATCAGCGCCTCAGTTATTATTACAGGGGGCAGATCCGGTTCGGGCATGTACCTATATTCTTCTTCAAATTCTTTCCCTCTGCTGCCTATTGTTATTCTTCTTTTTTCGTCCCATGCCCTTGTTTCCCTTACAACTTTGATGCCCTTTTCATGCATGGTTTTCTGTCTGAAAACTTCATAAACCACTGCTTTCTCAACCGATGCAGCGCCTGTAACGTTTTTAACTTCTACCCTTTCTCCTCCAGCATATGAGACGTTTACATCAACCCTGAGGGCACCTTCATAATCTCTTACGTTAATACCTACGTCAGAAAGTATAGTTGTAAGCCTTTCAACAAAATCTCTTGCTTCTTCTGCAGAGGACATATCTGGAGCTGTGACTATTTCTATCAGAGCTATTCCTGATCTGTTATAATCTATCAGAGAATATTTCGCGGTAGCCCTGGATCCTTCATAATAAATTCTTCCAGGATCTTCTTCTAAATGTATCCTTTCTATTCTAACAACTTTTCCGTTGGTTAACTTAAGCGATCCATCGTGAGCGAGAGGATAACCCCCAGCTTTATCGTATTGGGTTATCTGAAAGTTTTTAGGAAGGTCGGGATAAAAATAAGTTTTCCTAAAAAAGTAAGAAGTTGCATAAGGCTGTGCATTTAGCATAAAAACGACCTTTAAAGCTTCCTCTACAGCTCTTTTGTTGAGCGTCGGCATAGAGCCAGGAAGCCCTGTACACACAGGACATATATTTACGTTCGGAGGTTTACCCCTGTAATCAGAAGAACAAGAACAGAAAAGCTTGGTCTTTAAGGTCACCAGCTGCACGTGAACTTCTAATCCTACTTTAATTTCTTCCATCATTTTTCACCTTCAAAATCTCTTCCATCATTTCAGCTATCTTTAATACCTTAATGTCATCCCCCCTTAACCCGATAAGTTGCCCGCCTACAAAGAATTCCCTTATTCTTCCTACCGGCAAAGATAAAGCGGGAGAACCTGTCAGGTTTGGTAAAACAGTAAGAACATCTGAAGCGTAAGCCATTTTCGGGTCCTCTATAGCTTCACCTATTCTCCATGGCAAAACCGGCATTGTAGGTATGTAAAGAGCGTCGTAGCCTCTGACTATTTTTTCAAATTCTTGCCTGATTAATTTCCTCAACTGTAAGGCTCTTAAATAGTAAGTTTCATAGTAACCGGCTGAGAGTATGAACGTCCCCATCATTATCCTTGCTTTTACTTCCGGGCCAAAAAACGACCTAGCCTTTGTAATATAATCTCTCCAATTGCCTGTTGACTCAACCTTAGGGCCATACCTTATTCCATCATACCTTGAGAGGTTTGTGCTAGCTTCTGCACACGCTATTGTATAATAAGCGCTCAGCAAATACTCGGTCAAGCTGAAACTGTCTATGAACTTAACCTCGAATCCTTCTTCGTCTATTTTGCTTATTGATCTATAAAACTCTTTTTTAACTTCATCTTTAGAAAGCTCGACAAAGCTTTTTATTACGAGTATCTTGGGCTTAAATTGTTCTTTTTCGTTTAATTCAACGTTTAAAGACGTAGAATCTAATGGATCTTTGCCAGCTATTAGCTTAAAAAGAAACTTAACGTCCTTTGTGTACTTCCCTAAAATCCCTATAACTTCCAGGCTGTTCGCGTATGCTATTAATCCATATCGAGATACTGCTCCGTACGACGGTTTAAAACCCACTATACCTGTAAAGCTGGCAGGGGCCCTCACTGAACCCCCAGTATCTGAACCTAGAGATATGGGCGCCATGTTTGCTGCTACAGCTGCAGCGCTACCGCTGCTTGAACCTCCTGTTACATAATCGTTATTTAATGGGTTCCTTGTTGGACCGAAAGCGCTGTTTTCACCAGAACTGCCCATTGCAAATTCGTCCATGTTTGTTTTTCCGAGTATTCTGCCGCCTTGCTCTTTCAGCTTTGAAACCGCAGTTGCGTCGTAAGGGGGTACATAACTTTCAAGCATCTTGGAAGCGCACGTAGTTTTTATACCCTTCGTAGAAATGTTATCCTTAATGGCTAAGGCTATACCTTTTAGATTGCCATTAATTTTTTTATCATCAGGCTTAAGTAAAGTTATGTAAGCATTTATTTTATCATTTAGTTGTAATGATTTTTTATAGTAAAAGTCGTTAACGTCTTCTGCATTGATGCTTCCTCTTTCTATCTCCTTTAAAATTGATAATAACGAATACCCTTCTAAGTTCATAACGTCTTTGGACCTTTGGCGTATCTGTCTTTAACGTTGTTAAAAATTTTTATTATTTCGTCTGAATTAAAATTAGATGGAATGTCATCTCTTTCGTGAGTGCCTTCGGGTGCAAGTACAAAAGCTTCCTTTGGAGGTTCAATAGAATCCAGTTTTTCTAAGAGTTCCCCTATCGCTGATACTTTTTTACTTATCATTTTTTCCTCGTCTTTCCTGATCTTTAACATAGATAACCTTGATAGTTTGTTTATCGAATATTTCATGGTACCAACCTCCTTACATCACGGGGATACAAAACAACTTCTCTTATGTTTTCCGCTCCGGTGACCACCATCATAAATCTGTCGACTCCCAATCCAAATCCTCCATGTGGAGGCATTCCGTAGTTATATACTTCAAGGTGGTACTTAAATCCTTTAGCTGAAAGGCCAGTCCTTTTCAAGCCTTTTCTCAGTAAAGTTGGATCGTGTACCCTTTCTCCTCCGCTGCTCAGTTCAAGACCTTTGTACATAAGGTCAAAAGAGCTGCTATAGTCTTTATCTAATGGCTGTATATAAAACGGCTTAAGTTTCAGCGGCCAGTCTTTAATAAAATAAAATCCCCCTACGTTTTCTCCAAAAGCTTCCAAGTGTTTTGAAGATAGGTCTTCCCCTTCCTGTAGTTCTTCTACGTTTTTGTTTATCCATTTAACTACGTCTGAATAGCTATACCTTGGGAATTTTTTTGAAATATCCAATAGCGGTGCCTTTATTTTCTTTACTGTTTCCCCATCTTTTTCATATAGCTTATTAAGAACGTATTTGATCATATCCTCGAGCAAGTTCATCAAATCATCGTTCTTTAAAAAGGCTGCCTCGACATCAAGGCTTATAGCTTCGCTCAGGTGCTTTAAAGTCCTTGAAGGTTCAGCCCTAAATATAGGGCCTATTTCGAAAACCCTTTCAAATGACATGGTTAGTTCCTCTTTGTATAACTGAGGAGATTGAGCCAAAAATGCCTGCTTGTCATAATACATGAGAGGGAATAACGCTGCGCCTCCTTCTGAAGCTGTAGCTATTATCTTTGGAGTTTGAACTTCTAGGAAATTCTTAGATGTAAGATATTCCCTAAAGTACTGCAAGGTTTTTGACCTTAATGTAAACAAGTTTATGTTATATGGCCTTCTTAAATCAAGGGCTCTATAATCTAGCCTAAGATCGAGGGCTGGAATGTCTGTAGACATTATGTTAAATGGCGGCAATTTTTTTGGCTTTGACAAGACCTTCAGTGATCTTACGTGAATTTCAAAGCCGTTTGGCGCTTTATCTGTTATTTTTATTGTTCCTTTGGCCCAGATAACCGAATTCTGTTTTAGCTGGCTAGTCATCAGCTTTTTGTCCTTTATTACAATCTGAACCTGCTTTCTGTTCTCGTAAACAATGACAAAGGAGAGCGTTTTCTGTTCCCTTATACTTAATACCCATCCGTACACTTCTGCTTCTGAACCTTCATTTATACCGTCCTGAGCGATAAGCATCTTACCTCTTAAGTATGAATAAACGAGTTTATTATCATTTACCAAAGCTCATCATTTACTGGTGTCTCTACATTTACATGTTCTAACTTCAACTTCTGGAAAAAGCTTTTGAGTTATCCTGTGCTGCCGTACAACCTTTTCATCTTACGGTATTTTTTATTTAATAGCTGTATAAAATGCATTCCGTATGTGTTCTTTGGTCAAGCACAAATAAATAATAATTAATCCTGAGCTTAGGTAAATTTTTAAGTGAGCTCACCAGATCAATCTGCTTTTTGAACAAAACGATTCAAAAAACTCATACAATCAAGAAAAGAAATTCATAACTAGATACACGCTTTTTAAAATTTTGTAAATAAATTTTAAAAAATAAGATTTTGGGCTAAAATTAAGATCCAAATATTTTTTCAAGATCGTCGTTCGTGTATCCTTTGAGAAGGCCGCCCCTAAGCCAAGGCTGGTACTTTGGTATTACCCAGTATTTCATGAGTATGATGTATATTATCCCGCTTAAAAGAAAAGCTGAAACCCATGAGTTAGCAAATATCATCTGAGTCAACGGATTAACAACCCATCCCCAGTCGGCAAGATATGTTATAACTGTAGCAACCAAGAAAGCTATCAGCGCAGCAGGATTTATGCCTTTCCAGTACCTGAACCTTCCACGGCTCATAAATACATCTGAAACCTCAAATTTGTACCTCCTTATGATTGCGTAGTCAAAGACGATAACGCCCTCGACTGCACCCAGCAGAGCCCCGTAAGTCAGGAGCCAGCCATATACATATGAATAAGCTCCTGATGAATAGAAGCTCCAGGCACCGAGCAGCATGCTTATCACTATGCCTATTACGATTCCCCTGAACCAGGTTAGGTATTTTGAATATGTGTTAGCTATGTCATATCCAGGAGCTACAGAGTTCGCAAAAACGTTGACCACATAAGTTGCCAGCATAAAAACGAAGAGCGCAAAGTAAGCAAGAGGTCTGGGAAGTATTACTGCTGACAGTATTACAGGATCTATGATGCCTTTTCCGGCGTTTAACCCTAAAACCATGGTAGCGCCTGCAGAAAGTATGCCCATAGCCCCAACAGCGGCCATCATAAGAGGCATGGGTATCTGCCCCATGGTTTGAGAGAACTGAGATTTTGCGAACCTTGTGAAGTCAGGCATGCTGAGAGCCATAGTCGCCCAGTAAGCTACGTTTGCGTTCATGAAGCCTATTACTGCAAGCCAGAAAGCGAATCCTGTTACCCTTACGGGTATTGCCATTATAGGAGCAAAATTCCATCTGGCGACGGTCATCGTATAAGCAAACAGGAGCACAAACCCGGCAAGAACTATAGGGGCTGCG
>JAVBJD010000084.1 GCA_030756715.1 Conexivisphaerales archaeon | reverse complement strand
ATGTTCAAACGTTGTATTTGTCAAAGATATCGTTAACCTTTTTGACTGCTTCAGCGGTGTTCGCATATATTCCGTTAGAGTTCAGAGCGGCGCCCAGAGCGGCTATTCCTTCTGCAACAAACTTCCTCTGAGCTGTGTATCCCATGTGACCTATCCTTATGACTTTATCCTTTAAAGGACCCCAGGAACCCGCGAGCATCACTCCCAGCTTTTCCCACGTAAATTTAAGGATCTTCTCCGGGCTTACTGGAGAATACAAAGCTGTTACGCTTGGCGCAGAAAACTTTTCTTCTTTAACGAAGAGCTTTAAACCCAGAGCTTTAACGCCTTCTATCGTAGCTTCCCTTGAAGCTTCATGCCTCCTGTAAACTGATTCCAGACCTTCTTTCATTATTTCCTTTAAAGCCCTGTTAAGAGCCAAAATGTCGTTAGCAGCAGGCGTGTATGGGAACATGCCCTGAGAAAGGTATTCGTCCCAGACATTTATGCTCATATAATAGCCCCTGTATTTTCTCTTTTCTGATATCTCCTTTGCTTTCTTTGATACGGCAACTATTGCGAGCCCTGGAGGGGCACTGAACGCTTTCTGGCTTGCCATCAGGCATATGTCAACGCCCAGGGCTTTGCAGTCGACGGGCAGAGCCCCAACAGCTGAAACTGCATCAACAATGAACAGAGGGTCTTTACCTTTGACCCTTTCAGAAACAGCATCTATATCGTTGATTAGGCCCGAAGGCGTCTCAACGTAAACGAACGTCACGGCTTTATAACCTTCAACGTTTTTTATCGTTTCAGCCATGAATGGCTCATCGTAGGGCGAGCTCAGCGTGTCCACTTTGGCCCCGTACCTCAAAGCCAGATCGGCAAAAGACTCGCCGAATACCCCGTTAGATAAAGAGAGCACCCGATCTCCCTCCTTTATGGTGTTCGCTATCGCTGCTTCAAGGCCAAGCATCCCCTCGCCGCTCATTATGTATACATCTCCTTCCCAGTTTATGATCTTCTTAATCATTTCAACTGTTTCATTATATGTTCTGAAGAAAGCTTCATCAAGGTCAGGGTTTACTGACCTGAGCATCTCTTTTAAAACATCGACGTTCATCTCTGTTGGGCCCGGAGTCAATATCGTCATGAGTTCTCACCAGCCTTTTGTTCTACTATCTCCTTTATAGCTTCTTCAAAAAACATACCGTATTTCTTCTTAACTTGGAAATCCCTTGTTAAGTAGTAAACGGTTGCAAGAAAGGTGACGAGCGCCACGGTAAGGATGGACGTTTCAGAAACGAAACCGAGCTGTGGGTAGGCAACATATAGGTAAGCTATAAAAGAGTTGAGCAGGAGGCCTGCTACTCCAGCGGTGACAGCTTTAAAAGAACCATGCTTTATCCCGCTTATTGTTGTTGCCAGCATCGTAAAGATCCAGGTAATCTGTGTCGCAAAGACAACAGAAACGAAGTAAGGACCGATTGCGGGGACAAAAACAATAAGGTATAACCATATCAATGATACGATAAGGCCGAAAAGAGCCGCAAAGACCGGGGAATGAGTCCTGTCGCTGACTACGGCCAGCTTTCTTGGCAAGATTCCGTCAGCGGCCTGCGAAAGAACCACTCTTGACGCTCCTATCAGTATAGCTACGATAACCTGAAACATGGATACTGCCGCGCCAATTATCAGGATAAAGAAAAGCACCGGGTTTGGCCGGAGATTAGTCATCATAGCTGTATAGTAAGGACCCCCTGTAAGGGCATATATGCCTGTAAGGTTGCCCGAAAACCAGGATTCAGACAACTTTGAAATATAAGAATACCCAAAGCTTTCGTTAAGGCCTATCCAGAGAAGCACAACAAACAAAACGTTAATGAGCGCCGCTCCGACCATTGCCAGGAAATATTTTATGCTCTTTAGCTGGTGTATCTCTTCGCTGTTAAGTGAAGACCACATTCCGTATCCAAGAGCGCCCCAGCTCAGGGACCAGGTCCCAACGCTCTGCCAGAAATAGCTCGCAGTAAAAGAAAAGTTAAAGGAATAAGAAAACCTTGCGTTTGAAAATGCTATGACCAGAGCGGATGCCCCTGCAAGCATCATGAGCGCGAAGATTAACTTCTGGAGCTTTACGTAAAAATCGAGCCCTTTTATCACTATGTAAAATGCTAGAAAGAAGAGCACAAGGGTTAGGAAAAATATAAAAACGGGAGAATAAAGGAAGTTCGAAACATGCGGGCCAATAAGATAATAGATCAAAGGCAATAGCAGGACATCAGCTATATAGTAACCGAACCAGGCCAGGAAAAATAACTGCCAAACGACCCACCCGGTAAAGGTCGTTACGAAGCCCACTCCAGGGTTTATAATCCTGCTCTGAAAGATGTAGTCACCCCCTGTTATTGGCATCCTGCTACTCAGGTAGTAATAGCTGTAGAAGAAAGGCACTGAAACTAAAAATAGCAAAGGAGTACCAAAAGACAAGCTGCCAACGGGAAATGCAACCGGCTTATAAGCGTAAAGCAAAAACCACATCATCGAGAAAAAAGAAATAGTAAGCGAGTTGTACATAAAGACATCTGATACGTTCATTGATTTTCTTAAACCTGAAGCAACCCTTTCCATGCGTTTTCTTAAATTAGCACTATATAAAAAATGTAGTTTATATATAAATTAATATTATAATAAGAAGGTTTTTACGATAATTGATCGAAAAAATCTAAGCGCTCTTTTACCGCTGACCTTCACGAGAACGATAAACGCTTGAGCTACTTGGCCCTTGCAGTTTGTGGTTCTCGATTTACTGGCAAGACTCGCAGCCTGCGATCGTGAAGGTCTCACCTTCCGCGATTTTTTAGCCCGAGCCCCACAGGCAGAGCACTTTCTGGCAAAAATACAATTATTGCGAGCTATCCATCTTCTCCCTCACTTAAAGTGGACTTTCGCCCCTTAAC
>JAVBJD010000018.1 GCA_030756715.1 Conexivisphaerales archaeon | reverse complement strand
AAAGTGGGGACGGTGGGACTTGAACCCACAACCAGCAGGTTTCTCCACGCTCCAGAATTTATTTTCAACCTGTTTGCCGCCAGTACAGCGGCTTAAAGTTATCATTATTATTCACCCTATAGGGTGTGCATTCTGGAGCCTGCCGTCCTGCCCTTTTAGACGACGTCCCCACTATTTTGGCAGTATAACCGTTTTGCTTAAAAATCTTTCGTGTATTTATCTTTAATTTCACACCTATAGGTTTAACCGTTTCTTAATTTTGTAGCTAGCTTATTAAGATCCTGCAAGTAATCATCTTTGTTTGTGATAACCGTTGAAAAAATGTGCCTTTCTCCATCAGAGAAATAACCCTTCAGAATTATCTCGTTGCCTTTAATATTTGTATAAATCCCCGCGGGAAAATGACATCCTCCTTGCATGAGCTGATTGAATTTAGACTCTATTCTTGCTCGTAACTCTGTTTTTTCATTAAAGAGAAGCTTGGCGATGTTCTTTGATGTTTGGTCGTCTTTTTTATATTCAACAGCAATTATCCCTTGACCGGGTGCTGGTATAAAATACTCAGGATCCAAGCGCGTTACACCTTCTGGATTTATTTCTAACCTTTTTATAGCGGCGCAACTTAAAATTAAAGCGTCAAATTTATCTTCGCCTAATTTTTTAAGCCTTGTATCCACGTTGCCTTTTAATTCTAAGACTTTAAGATCGGGCCTATAAATGGAAATTAAAGAAGTTCTTCTTATGCTGCTTGTACCTATCACTTTGCCCTGGGGTAGATCAAACAAATCATATTTACCGTATTTTGTAACTAAGCAATCTGCCGAGTCATCTTCAATAGGGTAGAAGAAATCTAATACGTTTGTTGCTTCTGTAGGCAGATCCTTCATGCTGTGCACAGCTAGATCTGCAACACCATTTATAAGCGCTTTCTCAAGCCTTTGAGTAAATGCACTTTTCTTTGATATACCGAATTTACCCTCATCGCCCTCGGTAACTATCTTTAAAATTTCAGTTTCAAATCCGACATCGTTTATCTTTTTAGCTACAAGCTCTGCCTGAATTACAGCTAATCTACTAGGCCTCGTAGCTATCTTTATTTTTGCCATATTTAACCCCCAGCGCTTCTAAGGCTTTGATTTTTTTCATTAGGTCTTTTTCATTTTTTGGATTGTTCAAAAGAGGTTCCAAGATTTTCTTCACAATTCTTTCCGCCATCTTATTTATTATGTAATTTTTTTCTGTTTGATTAACGCTTAGATACTTTTCAGCTATTGCCGTTTCTTGGGATATTATGCGTTGAGCCTTTTTCATTAAAGCCTTAATTTCAGGCCTGATTTTTTTATAATAAGCCGCGAGATATATGTTGCTGGCTTCTTGAGCTATTAATGAATTTAAGTATTCAGAAGCATTTTCTTCTTTCTTTGTAATTCTGTATGTTTCTTCCATGTCCCAGTAGCTTACACCCAAATCTTTCACTTTTGGGTTTATATTCCTTGGGACACCCAAATCTACAATAAGCTTAGGCTTTATCGTAAGACCCTTTATTATATCTTCATCTATTATATAGGATTTGGGCTTTATAGTTGTTGCAGAATATATTATATCTGCACCGTTTATTGCTTCCTTAAGTTGATTGTATGAATATACGTCAGCTCCCTGAAATTCCAGATCATACAGCTTTCTTGATGTTACTATTGAGATCCTGTTTTTATCGTTTTTCAAATAAGAGTATATCGTTTTGGCTGTCCTTCCCGAACCTATTATAACGGCTTTAATATTTTTTTGGCCTAAGTGTTCAATTGATTTTTTTGCTATTTCGACAGCTATCTCATTATTTGCAGTCACAAGCCCAGCTTTTCTTATTTTTTTGCTTGAGTTAAGCGTTCTATTGATTATGCAACGCAAAGAAGACCTTATTTCGCCTTTTTTTAGCGCTTTTATGAAGCTATCCTTTATCTGGTAATAAATGCTTTCTTCGCCAGGCAAAAAAGAATCGAGCCCTAAGCTTACTCTCAGTAGGTGTTCAACCGCTTCTTTTCCTTTTTTTACATAATATCTTTTGTCGGGCTCATATTTTTTTAAAATCTCTAAAGGGTTTTCTGTTATAAAGTAGAACTCTATTCTGTTACATGTAATGAGCGAAAATTTTTCGTTACACCCTTTAAAATCTTCGGCAAAGCTTTCAAAGTTTTCTATAAGATATTCCCGAAACTCTATATTGCTGTACTTATAAGAAGTCCCAACAAGGTATAGCTCCGAGGTGGTCAACTGACTATAAAAGGTTAATATTAATATATATAATGATTGTTCAATTTACGCTATGCTGTCTGCTAAATTCACGAAGCCTTTCGAGCAAAGCCTTTTCTTCATCGCTTAATTTGTTTGGTAATTTTACCTTTACTTTGAGTATCAAATCCCCTCTACCGAAATAAGGTTTTGGAAAGCCCTTGCCCTTAATTCTTATAGTATCACCATTTTGAGTTAACCTCGGTATTTCTACCCTTATTTCCTCACCGTCGATGTTAACAAAATTTGCAGTAGTGCCCAATATAGCATCCAAATAGTTTATCTCTATCTCTGATGACAAATCGTATCCGTCTTTTTTAAACCTCAGATCTGGAATTATATGAATATTTAAGTAAAGATCGCCCTTCTGCCCGCTTTGATAGTGCCCTTGCCCCTTTAATCTAAGCCTTTCTCCGTCGCTAATGTCAACCGGAACGTTTACTACAATCTTGGACGTGCTGTAAACTCTCCCAGTGCCGTTACAAACTTTACAAACCTTTTCGGGTATTTTCCCAGCGCCTACGCATCTTGGGCATGTTGTGACGGTTACCATAGTTCCAAAAGGAGTCCTCCTGTAAGACCGTATCTGACCAGCACCTTTACATTCAGGGCACGTTATCCACCTGCTGCCTTTTTCTACACCCGTTCCGTTGCAAGCCTTACAGGGTTCGTACCTGCTCACATTAATTTCCTTCTTTCCACCTTTGTAAAGGTCTTGCAACGTTATATCTAAGTCATTTTCAATGTCAAGAGAATATCCAGTTTCAAAATTTCCAAAGAACTGTTTAAAAAGGTCTGAAAAGTCAAAGCCAAAGTCCCTGAAAATATCTTCAAAATTAACCCCTCTAAAGATGTCTTCTTGAGTGTACTGGGAATATATTCCTTCTTCTCCATACATATCGTACTGCTTCCTTTTTTCTGGATCAGAAAGCACAGCGTAAGCTTCGGTAATTTCTTTAAACTTTTCTTCAGCTTCTTTAGATTTATTAACGTCTGGATGGTATTTTAGAGCTAATTTGCGATAAGCTTCCTTTATTTCATCTTGAGTTGCGTTTCTCGATACCCCAAGGATCTCGTAATAGTCTTTCTTTTTTCTTTCAGAGCTCATTTATTCTTAACTACCTGAGCCTGAAACATCCCTGAAGTTTTGCTGTTCTGAGGAAGAGCTTCCTGCGCTCCCAGTTGAAGAATAAAACTTTGCACCTATAGAGCCCAGAATTTCCTTTAAGGAATTGGTTTTTTCTTTTATGAGGTTAACATCTTTGCCTTTGAGAGCTTCCTGCAAGTCTTTTTCTGCCTTAGAAATCCTATCAACGTCGTCGTTCGTGAGTTTATCCTTAAACTCTTCCTTAAATTTCTTTGAATTGTAAAGCGTGCTGTCTGCTTCATTCCTTGCGAGCGCTTCTTCGAGTTTCTTTTTGTCCTGTTCTGCGTACATTTCAGCCTCTTTTATCATTCTCTGTTTTTCTTCTTCAGAAAGCTTTACTCTGGAAGTTATCGTGATCTTGTTTTCTTTTCCTGTAGCAAGGTCTTTAGCGCTCACGTGTAAGATACCGTTGGCGTCTATGTCGAACGTAACTTCTATTTTTGGCACTCCTCTTGGCGCGGGAGGTATTCCTTCAAGAGTGAACATCCCAAGAGAAACGTTGTCCGCAGCCATGGGCCTTTCGCCCTGTAATACGTGAATGGTAACAGCAGTCTGATAATCTTCCGCTGTTGTAAATATCTGCGACCTCTTTGTTGGTATTGTCGTGTTTTTATCTATAATTTTAGTAAATACTCCTCCATAGGTTTCAACGCCCAAAGAAACAGGCGTAACATCGAGGAGCACTATGTTTTTCATTTCACCTGCCAGCACAGCGCCCTGAATCGCAGCTCCGATGGCTACAGCTTCCATAGGATCCACGCCTCTCTCGGCCGGCTTTCCCATTATTTCTTCAACAAACTTTCTTACCAAAGGCATCCTTGTCATTCCTCCTATAAGTATGACCTTATCGATCTTGTCAGGCGTTAGCTTTGCATCCTCTAGTACTCTTCTTATAGTTGGTTCTACCCTTCTTATTATGGGCATTGCAATTTCTTCTAACTTAGCCCGCGTGAGCGTATAATGCAAGTGCTTAGGCTGGCCGTTTACTGTAGCTATAAAAGGTAAATCAATGTCTGTTGTTAAAAGGTTAGTTAGCTCGATCTTTGCCTTTTCTGCAGCTTCCTTAAGCCTGACCATCGCAACAGGATCTGAAGATAAGTCCACGCCTGCTTCTTTTTTAAATTCATCTATCAAAAGGTTTACTATAGCTCTGTCAACGTCACTTCCGCCTGTTTCATTGTCTCCACTTGTCGCAAGAACCTGAAAAACGCCTCCACCAAACTCCATTAGGGTTGCGTCATGAGTTCCTCCTCCAAAGCTGAACACCAGAATGCGCATTTCTTTATCGGCCTTATCTATACCGTAAGCTAGACATGCTGCTGTAGGCTCATTGATTATTCTTACAACCTCTAAACCAGCAATTTCAGCTGCGTCTTTTGTAGCCTGTCTTTGATTATCATTAAAATGCGCTGGTACTGTTATTACGGCCTTCTTAACCGGGTAGCCAAGGAAGTTTTCTGCGTCCTTTTTAATCTTTTGAAGTAAAAATGCCGAAAGCTGCTGCGGAGTATACTCTTTACCGTAAATTCTGTATTTATAATCAGTTCCCATCTTTCTCTTAAACTCGAATATTGTTCCTTCAGGATTTATTGCTGCCTGCCTTTTGGCCGGTTCACCTATCAAAAGCTGTCCATCCTTTGTAAACGCGACCACAGACGGAAACATCTTTCCTGCTACAGTAGGTCCTTCAGCACTCGGAATGATGATTGGTTTACCGCCTTCTACGACAGCGGCAGCTGAGTTCGTTGTTCCTAAATCGATTCCTATTATTTTTTCTTTTTGCGTTTCACTCATTTTTTATCACCATTAAACCCCGACAACTACAACCGCTGGTTTAATAACTTTCCCGTTTTGCATATATCCTTTACTTAAAACTTTAATAACTTTCCCTTTTAAGGCATCATTCTCAACTTTTTGAGTGTATGCTATATGGTGATACCTTGGATCAAAATTCTGGTTAAGCGGATCTATCAGCAAAAAACCAGAATCTGAAAGAGATTTTTGCAGCTTTTCAATAATGATAGAAAATCCTTTTGCAATATCGTTCTCTTGACCTAAGCTCTTAAAAACAACATCTCTAAAATAGAAGAGCTCGTTTATAGTCTCAGAAAGTTTTAAAATAACATCCGCCTTCCCTTCTTCCTTACATTCGTTCAACATCGCTTCAGACCTTTTTTTAAAGTTTTCAAAATCCGCTAAAAGGTAAACGTAGTCGTTGTGGGCCTGAAGGCTTTCTTTATTTTTTTCGTTCAATGCCTTTTTTAACTTTAAAATTACTTCGTTAGCTCTAGAAATATCCTCGATCATCCATTCTATGATTAAACTTTTAATTAAAAACTTTTATTAAATAATATTTACTGTTGGCCTACGATTAATCTTTAAGAAGAGAAAAGAGTAAAAACAGTAGAATCTTATATTCTATATGGTTCATGATGTTTATTTCGCTATTTCTGAAAATTCTAAAAACAGGGTTTTGACATTATCGAAGAAATTCGGCATTAAAATCAAGCTTTTACAGATAATAAAACAAGTTGAACTTCCTTTCAAAATAGATTTTTATTTGAAAAATAGGTTTGACTGGATAGTTTTTACATCTTCGTTTGGAGTAAAGGTTTTTTCTGAAAAAGTTATGAAAACGGGAGCTTTTCATTACCTTCTGAATACGAGGTTTGCAGCTGTAGGCCAAGAGACCGCAAACATGTTGAGGTCTTATGGGTTTGGAGTAGATTTTGTCCCGGAGCATTTCACCACAGATGAACTTGCTTCTAAGATTCCAGTAGCTAATGGCGCAAAAATTTTAACGGTAAGGTCCAAGCAAGGGGATGATACATTAGAAAAAACATTGACAGAAAGATCATGTTATGTGACCAGGCTTAACGCTTATACCGAAGTTATTCGAAGCAGGCCCATAAATTTTATAAAAAAAGACGATTTCGTTGTATTTGGAAGCAGTTATATATTAGAAATCTTTACAAAGCTATTAAAAAACGTGAGGCCTTCTGAGATCTTCGCGCTTCCTATAGGTCCTAAAACGTTCTCAAGAGCGATCGATTACGATTATAAGATAAGGGGCAGCGTAAAGACTTATACATATGAGGGTGTATTCGAGACTTTGAGGGAAATGCTAAATGGAGTATGATATATTCCCGCGAATTAGGGAAAGAAGACTTCGCAAGAATCAGAAAATAAGGGACCTCGTTGCCGAAGTCAGCCTGAACAAGAACAATCTTGTACAGCCTCTGTTTATATATCCCGGCGAAAACGGTATGGAAGAAATAAGAAGCATGCCTGGAGTTTGCAGAATGACCATTGATAGGTCTTTAAAATTCATAGGTGAAGGATTGGCCTCTGGCATAAACGCTTATCTGCTTTTTGGAATACCTTCTCATAAAGATGAACTGGGCACTGAAGCTTATGATGAAGAAGGTATCATACCAAAAGCGGTAAGGACGATTAAGAAAGAATACCCTGATGCGGTTATAATAACTGATGTTTGCATGTGCGAATATACGTCGCATGGACACTGCGGCATAGTCGTAAACGGAAAAGTTGACAACGACGTCACATTATCATACCTCGCAAAAACAGCAGTGGTTTATGCTAAAGCTGGAGCAGATATAGTCGCGCCAAGTTCTATGATGGACGGACAGGTAAAAGCAATAAGAGACGCTCTTGACGAGAGTAACTTTAAAGATACTATTATAATGTCTTATTCATCTAAGTTCGCTTCTTCTCTTTATGGTCCATTCAGAGAAGCGGCCGATTCCAAGCCACAGTTCGGTGATCGAAAATCATACCAGATGGATTATAGAAGCGCTAGGACTGCTCTAAGAGAAATAGAGCTAGACATCAAAGAAGGGGCTGATATAGTTATGGTCAAGCCCGCCATGTTTTACATGGACATAATAACCAAAGCTAAGGAAAAATTCTTAGTGCCCTTAGCGGTTTACAGCGTTAGCGGGGAATACAGCATGATAAAAGCTGCCGCTAAAAACGGATGGATTGACGAAGATCAGGTTCTTTGGGAGTATATGCTTTCTTTAAAGAGAGCGGGAGCTGATATAATAATAACCTATTACGCTAAGCACTTGGCAGAATACTTGAGGTGAGTTTTATTAATGTTTACAAAATCTGAATCGCTTTATAATAGGGCTGAAAAAATTTTAGTGGGGGGAGTAAATAGCCCTGTTAGAGCCTTTAGGAGCGTTGGGGGCAAACCGATCTTTATAAAAAAAGCCAAAGGCTCTAAGATCTATGACGTTGATGAAAATGAATACGTTGATTATGTATCTTCTTGGGGTGCGATAATACTTGGACATGCAGATGAAGATGTCCTGCAGGCTGTAGTAGAAGCATCACATAATGGGACCAGCTTTGGATTTACAAATCCTTATGAAGTAGATCTTGCAGAAGCAATAAATGGCAGAATAAAAAGCGCAGAAATGGTAAGGTTCGTTAACTCGGGAACAGAAGCTGCCATGACGTCTCTGAGATTGGCAAGAGGTTATACCCACAGAAAAAAGATTATAAAGTTTATAGGAAATTATCACGGACATTATGACCCTTTTCTGGTTAAAGCCGGCTCGGGTTTAGCGACTTACTCTCTTTCGGCATCAGAGGGCACGACTGATGGTTGCATAGCTGATACATTGCTTGTGGAATACAATGATACTAATTCAGTTATTGATGTCTCTGAAAAGAACAAGAACGATTTGGCTGCAATAATAGTTGAACCTGTTGCAGGGAATATGGGCGTCGTTAAGCCCGATTTAACCTTTTTGAGAACTTTAAGGGAGGTTTGTGATAGGCTTGGCTGTGTTCTGATTTTTGATGAAGTCATAACTGGATTTAGAGTTTCATATGGAGGAGCCCAAGAACTCTATGGAGTAATTCCTGATTTGACGTTGCTTGGAAAAATTGTCGGAGGAGGTTTCCCGCTAGCAGCTGTAGCTGGTAAAAAAGAAATAATGAAAAAATTGAGCCCTGTAGGACCTGTCTATCAGGCTGGCACACTAGCAGGGAACCCGGTGGCAACAGCCGCGGGGCTTGCAACGTTAAAAAAACTAACACGGGATAAATATGAAATCCTTGAAAACTATGGACAAAAGCTTGAAAACGGAATAAATGATTCGTTAAAACAGTTGGGAGTAAACGGCTTTGTAAATAGGATAGGATCGATGTTCTCTGTTTTTTTCAATACAAATATAGTAAAAAAATACGGCGATATAAAAAGTTCTAACAAGTTTCCAGAATTCTTCTGGAATGTAGTTCAAAATGGGGTTTTAATTCCTCCTTCCCAATATGAGAGCATGTTTTTTACGCTTTCTCACAACGATGAGGACTTGAAAAGAACTTTAGAGGCATTTAGAGTTGCTATGAACGTGCTAAAACATGAGTGAAAATATTTCTTTTATATTAAGCGAAGGGAAAAGGGTTCCAGTATGGTTCATGAGACAAGCTGGACGTCACATGCCTAAATTTAGAGAAATTGTTGGCAAAAAATGGATTACTGATGTGGTAAGAGAACCTGAACTTGCCGCTGAAGTAGCAGCTGAACCGGTTTTTTCCCTAGGAGTTGATGCGTCTATAATATTTATGGACATCACGACGCCATTTGAATTACTTGGCTTTAATTTTAAGTTTGCAGAAGGTAAAGGACCTGTATATGCTGATAAATTGGATAAATTGTATAATGAGCAACCTGAATATTCTTTCGATGAATGGGAACCAATAAGAGAACAGATAAAACTTCTTAAAAAAATGAAGCTTAAGGTCATAGGGTTTGAAGCTGGACCGTTTACTCTTATGACGTACTTTCTTAACGATGATCATAGAGACAGAATAAAAACCAAAGATTTTCTAAAGGATAAGATGCAAGAAAAGCTATCCCCTCTAATGCAAGTATTATTACAACAAGCCAAGTTTCAGTTCAAAAGCGGTTCTGATGGTTTCCAGATTTTTGACAGTTGGGCTGGCAGTTTATCAGGAGAAATGCTCGAAGCATATATCGAGGTATTAAAAATTATGTTTGATGAATTAAAGAATTATAAAAAAAGGCTGATATATTTTTGCAGAAACTGCAACGCCTTGCTTTATAAATTAGTTAACATAAATTATGATGGATATTTAAGCATCGACTGGAATTGCGATCCTAAAGTTATTTTTAACCGCTTTAAAGGAAATGTTGGTTTACAGGGAAATTTGGATCCTTTTTATGCTTATGTTGGCGGTGATTTTATGCTAAATGAGGCAAAAAAAGTTTTGAAATCTATTCCTGATTACAGCAAATACGTTTTTAATTTAGGCCACGGTATACTGCCTGGCACATCTGTAGAAAACTTAAAACTTCTTACAGATTATGTTAAGAATTGGAATATATGAGCACGTGTTTTTTTGACTTTGGGTACCCGAGAAATTTTAAAGAAGTAAAGTTAATGTTAAAAAATTTAAAGCATGGCTCGCTTGAAGACGCTTTAAAAATGTACAATAAAACGGGATTTTTTGACGTGCCTGCGCTTTATGAAAATGTTTTACATGAAGCTCTAAATACAGGAAAGGCGCAAATCGGTTATCTTTATCTACCGCCTTATTTAAGCAAATTAAATAATTGTAAAAAATATGTTTCTTTAATCCCTTTTATCTCATCAAGTACTCAGGCGTATCTTAAAAACATTAGGATAAATGAATTTGAAGAACTAGGAAAAAATGAAAGCTTTATAAAAACTTGGGAAAACAAAATTAATAGCAAATCGATAGATAAGGTTTGCCTTATATTTCACAGTGCGCCAATAGAAGACAAGCGTTATGAAAATAAATTAAAGAGTTTTAAAGCAAAGCTTGAAAAATATACAGGTAAAAATTTATCTCTTTGTTTTGTGAGTTCCAAAAATGGATGGCTAGGCCCGTCACTTGCTGAATGTTCCAAGGAAATAAAAAACTCAGCATTAACCGGCTTTTTATTTGAAAGCGCTGAAGTGATGTATGAAGCAAAGGAAATTGATACAGAGTTGCTTAAACTTGATTTAGATGATGTTAAGTCAATATTGTTCAGTTACATCTGATATTGCATTAATCAAACTAATTCTAGCGCAGTCTGACCTCCTCTCGGCCTTAAAAGGCTTAAGGTTCCCGGTCTCGAGGGTTACTCCCGTTTAACGGGAGCTACCTCGTTATGCAAAACGATTTATGAAAGCCAAGCTTCATTGTTCCTCATTATCAGTTGCTGGACGTTAGCTGATCCTTTCGTAGATCATTCTGGCTGTCCTTTCAAAGTCTATTTTCTTACCAGAAAAGATCTCTTCTCATGTAGTTCAGCTCGTTGAAAGCTTTCGTGAAGGCGTTCCCGAGCTTTTCGAGTTTTTTTCTACGCTTCTTCTCGGCAATAAGCGTACTTTGTTCGTCATTCTGTTGCTGGGCTTTACTTTAATAACCTGTTTTCCAGCGATAGCCTGTATAGCTTGAGAAGTCGGCTCAGGCGCACCACCAATATCAAATTGACGTACCGTCTTAATGAAGAAGATAGCTTAAAGGCGCTTATAAATACTTTATGAACTTCATCCCTGCCTTTAAAAATGCGAAGCTTTCGCTAATTGTTAAATATATCTATCTGAAATTTTCCCAGTTAGCCTTTTTTCTATCGTATTCTTTTCTGTCATAAACAGGTTTCGCAGGAACACCAATGACTACAGTCTCATCCGGTACATCCTTAGTAACCACAGCGCCCATACCAACAACCGCTCTTTTTCCGATTTTTACACCGGCTTTTATGACTGCCCTTCCTCCTATCACAGCGCCATCCTCAATTTTTACTCCTATCAGCCTTTTACTTGGAGGATAAGGATCGTTAGTTATTACTGCTGCTGGACCTATAAATACGTCATTCCCTATTTCTGTTAAAGGTGCCACGTATACTAAACCTTCTATTCTTACATTGTTTCCTATCTTCACATTATAATCAACGTGAGCCAAAGAACCAATAACCACGTTATCCCCTATAATTGTGTTTTCTCCTACGTATGCAAAATTCCAGATTTTAACGTTTTTTCCTAACTTTACGTTTTTTCCAACAAAGTTTATGGGATCCATTATATATTGTTGTGAAGTTCTATTTTTATTCTTTACTAACCAATACTTTGCTTTATATTCAGAAGCTTTTGCTCTAGAAACGATGCCCATATCGATGAATAAAAATATTTTATTATCAATAACGTCTTGCGTGCGTTTTGTAGGAAAGCCATTTTGGCTAATAAGCTCCAATTAGCCTCTTAAAGTTCTTGCATGAAACATTTGGTTAATTATTTCACTTCTTGCGAAACATGACTATTTCACATAAATGCGCAAATTTAAAAAGAAAAACTTAAAATATCATTGGTTTTTTAAGCCTTATGCCAAGTTCTATTATAAAAGATGGGGCAGAAAGGGCTCCTCACCGAAGCTTACTCAGGGCTGTAGGCGTTAAGGATGATGACTTTAAAAAGCCCTTTATCGGTATAGCTAACAGTTATAGCGAGATCGTACCAGGGCACGTTCATCTTAGAGACCTTGTTGAGTACGTTAAAAACGGTATAAAGGAGGCCGGAGGTGTGCCTTTTGAGTTCAATACAATAGCTCTTGATGATGGTATAGCTATGGGTCATTTTGGAATGAAATATTCTTTACCTTCTAGAGAAGTGATAGCCGATTCTGTAGAAATAATGACAATGGGACATCAGTTTGACGGGCTTGTAACGATAAGCAGCTGTGATAAGATTACTCCGGGAATGCTTATGGCTGTAGCTCGACTCAATTTGCCTTCTATAATGTTAACAGGAGGTGCAATGAGAGCTGGATCTTATAAAGGCAAAAAAGTCGGTCTTATAGATGTTTTTGAAGCTGTAGGTTCTTTTAAGGCCGGCAGGATTAGTGAAAATGAGCTTTTGGAGATAGAAAGGGTTGCTTGCCCTGGCGCAGGATCTTGTAGCGGACTTTTTACTGCTAATTCTATGGCAATACTTGTTGAGAGCATGGGACTAAGTTTACCTTATGTTGGAACGTCTTTAGCTGAAAGTGATGAAAAGAAAATGCTTGCTTATGAGACTGGAAAGAGAATAGTTGAATTAGTAAAACAGAACATCAGGGCAAGAACTTTTATGACTAAGGAATCTTTCATAAATGCGATAGCTGTAGATATGGCTCTTGGTGGCTCGACGAATACAATACTTCACCTTTTAGCTGCGGCTTATGAGGCTGAAGTAAAGCTTAGCCTTGATGATTTTGATCTAATGGGCAAAAAGGTTCCTCACATTGCGCCAATTTATCCTGGAGGGCGTTATATGATAGAAGACTTACACGAAGCTGGCGGAGTGCCAGCTTTAATGAAGGCGTTGAACAATTATATTAACAAAGAAGCTTATACCGTTTCAGGTCTTACGATAGGACAGATAATAAGTAATGCAGAAGTAAAAGATCATGAAGTTATAAGAACGCCAGAGAATCCAGTTCATAAAACTGGCGGCATTGCCATTTTAAGGGGTTCTCTGGCACCAAATGGGAGCGTTATAAAAACTGCAGCTATTGGCGATGATTATTATTTTAAAGGTAAAGCTTCACCTTTTAATTCTGAAGAAGAAGCTTTTGAAGCCGTAATAAAAGGTAAAATCGGAGAAGGAAGGGTTATAGTCGTTAGGTACGAAGGCCCGAAAGGAGGACCTGGCATGAGAGAAATGCTTGACATAACGAGCGCTGTAGTGGGAATGGGCATAGATGATAAAGTTGCACTTATCACTGATGGCAGGTTTTCGGGAGGTACCAGAGGGCCAGCGATAGGACACGTGTCTCCGGAAGCTTGGGATATGGGTCCTATAGCTTTGGTTGAAGAAGATGACATTATAGAAATAGACGTAAAAAATAGAAAGCTTGACGTCAGGATAGATAAACGAGAACTTGAAAAGAGATCACAGGAATGGAAGAGACCTGATCCAAAAACAACATCAAGGTTTTTATTGAGGTATTCGTTGCAGGTTACTTCTGCTGATAAAGGTTGCGTTTTAAAGGGGTCTTAGTTGTCTGATAAGGTAGAAATTTTAGACACTACTTTAAGGGACGGCTCACAGATGGCTGGTGTCAGCTTTACCTTAAAAGATAAATTAGAAATAGCTAAAAAATTAGATGAAATTGGCATAGATCTGATAGAAGGAGGATGGCCCTCTTCCAATCCAAAAGACCTAGAATTTTTTAAAGAAGTAAAAAAATTGAATCTAAATAATTCAAAAATTGCTGCTTTTGGCTCCACAAAGAAGAAGGGTGAAGGAAAAGACAAAAATCTTGAAACGCTGCTACAAGCAGATACAGAATATATAGTAATTTTCGGGAAAAGCTGGTTGCTACATGTAAAAGAAGTGTTAAAGGTTTCTCCTGACGAAAACCTATCGCTGATAGGCGAAAGCATAGATTATCTGATTTCGAATGGAAGAAAAGTAATCTACGATGCCGAGCACTTTTTTGATGGCTACAAGGATGATCCTGAATATGCTATAAGGACAATAAAAACAGCAGAAGAAGCCGGGGCTAGAGTTATTACTTTAGCTGACACGAACGGTGGAACTCTTCCTTTTGAAGTTGAACAAATAGTTTTTGAAGTAAAGAAAAGTATTAATACATTACTAGGCATACACGCCCATAATGATTCTGGAAACGCTGTGGCTAATTCTTTGATTGCGGTATATTCTGGTGCCAAGCATATACAGGGAACAATAAACGGGCTTGGAGAGAGATGCGGTAACGCGGATCTAATACAAATAATACCATCGCTTACATTAAAAATGAATAAAAAGGTTCTCAAGGGTCCTAATGAACTAAAAAGATTGAAGGAAATTTCAGTTTATATTTACAGCATACTCAATATGCAACCAAATCCGTATCAACCATATGTAGGTAGGTATGCTTTTACGCACAAGGGCGGCGTTCACATAGATGCCATGATAAAGAACCCAAGAACTTATGAGCATATTGACCCTGAACTTGTAGGTAACGAACGCAGTTTTCTTGTATCTGAGCAGGCAGGCAGAGCAAGTATATTAAATTATGCTGAAGAGCTCGGGTTAAAACTATCAAAAGAGCACCCTGCAGTGATAACTACTCTAAATAAGGTAAAAGAAATAGAAAAGTACGGTAGCATTGAAGGGGCTGATGCAACTGTTAAGCTTTGGTTATTGAAGAACCTCGGCTTGTACAATGATAAATTCAATATACTTTACTGGATGGCTAACTCAAGAGAAGTAAACGGCAAGATGGAAGCAGAGGGTGAAATAATTGTCAGGGTAAAGAATGAAGTGTATTACGAAAGAGAAACAGGAGTTGGACCTGTTCACGCACTCGATAAAGCGCTCAAAAAAGCGTTGGTAAAGGTTTTCCCTCAACTTTCAGACGTTGTGCTGGAAAACTATAAAGTTACGGTCACTGAAGGCGATCAAAAAGGAACAGCATCTTATGTAAGAGTACTAATTCAGTTTACAGACGGAAAATCAGCGTGGACGACTGCGCATGTATCAGATAACATACTAGTTGCATCGCTCCAGGCTCTGAGCGACGGTTACAGCTATAAACTTGCTTTAAATGAATCACGTAATCTCTTATAAATACTGAGCAACTCGAGGCCATTCTTAATGCCCATACTTGCTTCTTCGATCTTGTTTTTCTCAAAAAATTCCCTTACCTGCGCTTCTCTATCAAGTCCCAGATAAGGTATTAGAGCTGACAAGAGTCTAGGAAGCGCTCCAGATTTTGCAAAAACACTCCTGAGAAAGTCAATGTTACCTTGAACCCATATCCATAGACTGTCATAGTTTTGTGGGTTAGTTACTGCGTTTGTTATGTATCTTAGATCCTGTTTCTTTACCTCGCCATTTTTTAACATGTCAAGAACTTTTTGAAAGTCTTCCTTTTTTCTTATGTTTAACATCCCGGCAAGCACATTTACTCTGTCTTCGTCGTTTATTGCTTTTTTATAAAGAGCGTTAAGTTCTTCAAATGGCCTTTCGGATGATACAGCTATGGAGGTCGCAATTGCAGCCCTTATATTAGGATCTGAAGAAAAGTATTCTAAGGTTGCCAGATCTTTAGCTATCCTTTCGTTAACCAAGCTAAACCTTCTCAAAAGAATGCCGTTGAACATTTTAGCTTTAAAATCGTTTTTTGATTTCCAGTTCTCATACAAAGAGTTAAGGTGTTTCTGATATGTTTGTTTCATTTTATCCCCGAAGATCAGGTAAAGTGTCGTTAACTGGGAAAGCAGAGTCAAAGCTGGTAAATATGAGCTTTCTCCCATAAACCTATCTGTAAGGGAGAGATATTTGTCGACGCTAATCAAATTAGCAAGCATGCTCGAATACGCATCAGTTAATATGTTCCATTTATCATAAGCGTTTTTTGCCCCGCCCAGAGGTTCGTCCCAATTGCTATAAAGAACCTTGTAAAATCCTTTTCCTTCGACGTTTATTTTTTCGAATTTATTGATCTGCCCTGACACGTTCTCAAGCAGCGTAACAACTTTCTTTCCATCACTGTAATAAGTAAGGGGCAATGGCCAAACTTCATCTTCAAGAGAAAGATATTTGAACCTTTTTTGTTCTATTTGCGTTTTCCCATCGCTTTTCTGGACTTTTATAACTGGATGTCCGGCTTTGGTTACCCACGCACTCATGATCTTCCCAACAGGCAAGTTTGATTCTCTTTCTAGGCTCTCCCACAGATCGTTCATAGTCGCGTTTGAATATGCGTGATCCTTTAAATACGATTTTATTCCACTCTCAAAATATTTTTCTCCTATGTAATCTTCGAGCATTCTAAGAACGCTTCCCCCTTTTCCATAGCTTATATCATCAAATATCTGTTCTATTTCTTCTGGCTTATTTACCGGAACATGAATGGGATGCGTTGTGCTTAACGAATCTGCGTGCAAAGCAGGATCCGTTTCCGTCAACACAAAATCTTCCCAATGATCCCACTCGGGGAATACAGAATTTATAGCCTTATAACTCATAAAGGTGGCGAAGCTTTCGTTCAACCAGAGATCATCCCACCATTTCATGGTAACCAAGTCGCCAAACCATTGATGAGCTATTTCATGAGCTACTACCGTTGCAACGCTTCTCCGCACAGACTCCGAACTTTTTTCATCAGCTAGCAGAGCTATTTCTCTGAACGTGATAGCTCCCCAGTTTTCCATAGCGCCTACAGCAAACTCAGGTACAGCTATAAGGTGCAGTTTTGGTAAGGGATATTCAATTCCAAAATATCCCTCATAAAACGCGATCACTTTTTTAGCAACATCTAATGCAAAATGACCTCGCGAAGATTTGCCCCCATATGCCGCTACGTATATTTTTTTATCCCCCATTTTATCTTCTATTTCATCGAAATCGCCTATTCCTAAGTATAAAAGATATGTTGACATTGGCAGGGTCTCTGGAAAATAATAAGTTACTTCATTATTGCCTCTTTCTATCTTTACAGGAGGCATGTTAGAAATCACGCGCGTCTCTTTGTTTACATGAACCGTAAGTCTAAAACGCGCCTTATAATCAGGCCTGTCCACGCAAGGTATAAACAGGCGCGCTCCGTTCGGTTCAAACTGTGTTGTATAAAACTTCATGTCTTTATATTTTGCAACATACAGCCCCATCAAGCTTTCCAGAGCTTTTCCTCTGAATTTTATCTGTAGTTTTTCGATTACATTCGCATTAACGCTGAACCCGTTTTCTCCAAATAAGGGCTTAACGTTTTTACCATCTACATAGACGCTTTCGATCTTTAACCCTTCAGCATCTATCCACGGGTTTATAGCTGACATGTAAATAGTTTCTTCGCCATTGTATTCGCCGGTTGCAAAATCCACGTCTAATTTGATATCATATTCCGTTATTCTCATGATAAATATTAATAATTGCGCATTTATAATCTTTAGCGCCGATGAAAAACAGGTACAGCAGAATCTTCTTATACGTTTCTAGTGGTCTTTTTGCTCTATACGTTTTTCTTTTACTCCTCAATTATCTTAGATATGCGTTCCCGGTTGAAGGAGTCAGCATGGAGCCTGTTTTATGGACCGGTTATCTTGCATTTGTAGAACCTGCTACTATATCGCAGCTTGCACCTAATTCCAGCATAATAGTCTATCACAACCCTTTTTACAGAGAGCTGGTCATACACATGGTAATAAAAAAGATAGATGATTACGCGGTTATTGTTAAAGGGGTAAACAGAATTACAAATCCATTCCCTGATCTGAACTATACTTCAGGAGCTCCCCTTTTAGTGACTCAAAACATGATTGTTGGAAAGGTGATCTTCTGGATACCTTATTTAGGATACGTTTTGCTTTATCCTTACAATTATATCATTATAATTCTTTTCATGGTCTCAATAATAATAAACGCTTTTGACAAATGAATTTTATTGCTTTAAGGCATTGTTTTTAACGCCTTGCCTACAATTGTGTTAGTAAAAAACGACGTTAGAATGTACCAAGTTACAAAGTTCATCCCCCATGCGATACTAACAGGTTTGTTTGCGGCAAAATAGTAGATCGAAAACCTAAAAGGCGATAATGCTACGATTGAATTACCAAAATAGAAAGTTAAAACATAAAAAAGTATCAAGAAAGGTATCAAAAGATACAAAGAAACCTTCATTCTGTCCATTTGACTTTTCATAACCATATCTTGGAGCTGTTTCTGTTTTTTCTCAAGTTTTGCCTGTTTTTCTTTATCACCCTCTGCTATAGCCTGTCTGTATTCCTTAACGAACTCGTTATATGCTTTCATGACTTCATTGCTTGCCTTCAAATCAACCTTTTTCATTATTAAAACATTGGATGCTAAGGCAGATACTAACGAAACTGCAAATATTATTAAAGCAGAGTATACAATCTGCATTTTCCTTCCCTTTTATACCTCTAACCTTTTTATAAGCTCTTCTGCGGTTGCTTCTGGCTTACCTTCTTCGTTC
>JAVBJD010000017.1 GCA_030756715.1 Conexivisphaerales archaeon | reverse complement strand
ATTTTAATATTTTATCACGTCTGATTATAAATATTTATTACGTTCCATTTTTAGTATAATGCTTAAATTTAGGTTTAAAAAATATTTAATGCGGTTCATGAAAATAATAAATATCCTTTATTTTTCGCTTCCTTTTTTAATTTCTTTTATGATTACTCTTTTTACCTTTGCAAACGTTTATTTAATTTGGTTCACCTATTTTCTATGGCTATCTATATTCGTAGGTTTCTTTAACTTTCTCACTTTCTTTATAATGTTCTTGAGAGCAAGACGTTACGAAACAAGCTTAGTGGGCAAATACCAGAACCTAAGGGTTGCGGCTTTTGTTACATCTTATAATGAAGACCCGGAAATCGTTAAAGGGACTTTGAGGTCTGTAAAGGTTGCGTTGCGCGGTAGAGGCGACGTTTTCCTTCTTGACGATTCTACAGACGAAAAAATAGTTAAGGAGCTTTCTGAATTCTGTAAAAATAATGGAATATATTATTTTCACAGAAGCACCAGAAGGGGTTTTAAGGCTGGTGCCATAAACGACGCCCTAAAACAGATAGACGATAAATACGATTTAGTAGCCATATTTGATGCAGATCAAAGGCCAAATGAGGATTTTTTTGATGAAGTCATACCTTATTTTAATGACGAAAAAATAGCTTTTGTACAGGTTCCTCAGAAGTATACGGAGTTGAGAACAAAGGTAGCAGAAGGCTCAAGGTACCAGCAAAACCCTTTTCTTTACCTTATAATGCAGGGAAGGGATTACGTGTCGGCCTTTTCATTAGGATCAGGCACAGTTTACAGAATCTCAGCTTTAAAAGAGGCTGGTTATATAGATGAAAGTAGCATTACGGAAGATGTATCAACATCCATAAGTATACACGAGCTAGGCTATAAATCTAGATACGTGAACAAACCCCTTATATGGTACGGAGAACCTCCAACAGATATAAATGCTTACTTTATTCAGCAATCAAGATGGTCGTTTGGAAGTTTTCAGGTAATAAAGAAGATACTTAAATCAAATTTAAGCTTTTCAGCTTTTGTTGATTATTTATCTGGATGGTTTTACTGGCTTGAAGCTGGACCTTTAACACTTTTCCAGCTGCTGGCTCCGCCTATCTTTATTCTTTTAGACATACCGATCGTAAGGATCAATCCTGCACTTTACGCTCTGATTTATCTACCGTTTGTGGTTTTTTCTTTTTCTTTTTATGGTTTAGTAATGAGAGGAAAAGAATACGGATTGAAAGGGTTCTTATATCATCAGTTCCTTGAGTATATGGTGTTTTTCCCTGTTACTTTATCGTTCTTAGCTTGGTTTTTTAGAAAAAAGGTACCTTTCAGGGTAACGCCAAAAGGAAAAACTGTAAAATACAGCAGGCAGCTCATAGCACATATATTTTTCCTCATATTGCTCTATCTAACTCTGATTAAAGGAATTATTGCGACTTATTTTACCGGGAATATACTCCTTAAAGATGCCCTTATAATAAATGTAGCCTGGGCGACTTTTCATGCGGCTTTTCTAACTGGAGGGTTTTATTTTGCATTAAAGAGCAATGCTTCAAAGGCCATGCCCAGATCTTTCCTTACAGCAGCAACTTAATATATATAACTATAAATAAAATGATACACGATTGCTAATTTTAAAAGTTGCTTTCTAATAAATCAAAATAAATAGGAAGAGTTAAAATTCTTGCATCATCCTCTGTATTTTCTAAGAAAGTCTTATTTACCCAGTTTAAGTTTTTAATAAAAGGTGCAAGGATTGAGCTACGTTTTAAAGGTTGATAAGCTAGTTGTTAAGTACGGAGATAAAGTGGCTGTAAATGGTTTATCATTCATCATAAACGAAGGAGAAGTTTTTGGACTTTTAGGCCCTAACGGCGCCGGTAAAACTTCAACAATCAGAGCTATAATGAACATCGTTGATTATCAGGGATCTATCGATCTTCTTGGAAAAGGGAGACCAAAAGGAGATCTGATGAACAGTATAGGGGCCGTGATGGAAAGCCCTGCTCTTCTTGAATCGCTTACAGTTAAAGAGTTCCTTGAGCTGGTTGCTTCTCTTAGAAACGTAAACGACACGCAGAGGCTCGACCACCTTATAGACGCGTTTGAGCTCAGACAGTACCTCGGGAACTATATAATGAACCTTTCGCAAGGCAACAAACAGAAGGTAGCTATTGTTGCCGCAGTCATGCACAGGCCCAAGCTTCTTATCCTAGATGAGCCTTTTAACGCGCTTGACGTTAAGGCTGCAAGGATTTTTAAAGAGATAATTCAAAACCATAAAAAAGAAGGTGGGGCTGTGCTTTTTTCAACGCACATAATGGAAATAGCCGAAAAGATATGCGATCGGATAACCATAATAGATAAAGGCTCAGAGGTAACTTCAGGACCAACACATGAAATACTCGAAAAGCTTAACGCGGGGTCGCTCGAAGAAGCTTTTCTAAAAGCGATACACGCAGAAGAACAGATTAAGGAGCTAACTGAAGCTCTATGAAAAAGGTGAGTTTGGAAGACGCTCTGGCAAGAGAGCTCCTCGTTGTAGGTTATATAGCGGCAAGACAAACCGGGTTCAGACCTTCTAATCTGAGGAGATCTATAAGGAACGTTAAATTTACAAAGATAATCTATACTGTTATTTTTTCATTTTATATAGCTCTTTTTTCTCTTTTTACAAGCTTCAAGCAAATAGGTTTCGGCGTCTTTGCGGCTTCTATGCTTATATTTGCGATGAGCGGACTCTCGGTCAGCAGCATGATGACCCCTCTTTCATATGCTATATATGGATCAAACAACATAAGGGACTTTCTTCTAAGCACTTCTCTAGACGCTGAGCAGATACACAGGCTTGTTGGGAAGGCTATCTTTAAGACTGTTGATTACATAATCTATGGAACTTTTGGTGTGTCTCTGATAATGAGCATAATTTTCAAGGAGTTTTACATATTATTCAGCGTCGCTATGGGTCTTTCACTGGGAATGCTTTTGCAGCTAGCTGCGCTTGAGCTATCCTACATAAGGTCAAAATCAATGGCCTCTTCAGTTGCCACGAGAAGCGCGGTTTCGCTTCTTCCGATCGTGTTCCTTATACCCATATTTCTCTCAGGAACCCTTTACAGGCTAAACCTTTCAAGCATAAGCTCTTTTTATTTTATACCACCTTTAAGCGCTGCCTTTGGCAACAGCTTACACGGTGCAATAACTAGCTTTTTCTGGATAGCTGTGTTTGGTTACGGCGTTTACAGGCTTATCCCTGATGTGAGTTGGAAGCTGATAAGCGGGCCCCCCTCTGCCTTTTTCCCTATTCTCACCAAAAAAGTTTCAAATAGGTGGAAGATCACAAGCTCGAAAACGCTTGCCCTTCTTAGAGCTGATTTTCAGGCAGCAAGCAGATCATTGCTGGGTGCCCTTATAGGAGGACCTCTTATAGTTTTTCTTGTGATCCTCATGAACGGGGCTGCTTCTTCTGCATCTTCATTGAGTGTGCTTTCTTTTACCCTAGGCATAGAAATGGCCTACCTTTCTATAATGATTCCTTATGCTTTTTACGCCATGGAGATGAGAGGCGCTTCAGCTCTGAGAATGCTCCCGCTCAGCAAAGTAAAGATAGCGTTGCCAAAGCTTCTTCTGCTTTTAATAACGTATTTTCTTTACGAAGGCAGCCTTACAGTTGTCATGCTTATAAAGCACGCCAGCATCTTGAACATGTTGCCCTTCCTTCTTGGATTCTTTGGGCCTGCTGCTAGCATACCAATGACAGGCATAATATTTGAAGAAACGCTGAAATCTGGCGGCAGCCCCACGGTTACACTTTCAATAGCGTTCTTTTTGATTTCGGCGATAATCGTGGCTGTGCCGTATACAGTTTACTTCATAATGACGCTTTTCAGGATGGGATACTTTGAATCCCTGCTTGCTATGATTGTTACGGGAGCGCTCGAGTTCTCCATACTTATGTTCATTCTAAGCCTGTATGACTGAAAATTATATAAAGGGTTAATAAACAGTATCGTTAAAATTTTTGCAATAAATAAATAAATCTGTTTATAACATATAGTTGGCATGAAAAGCTTTGAAGCTATTGCTTTTATAGTCATAATTATAGCGGCATCCTTGATTTCCTATAACATTGGTGCAAGCAAAACTTCTCAAGGAGTATATGTGATTTCAGCCTCTCTTTATGCTCCTGTTCTTACAGAGACCTTAAAGGAAATGAACGTTAGCGGCAGTGTTGTTTCTATGGGTTCTGTGGCTGCCGCTCAGAATGTTCTTCTGACGCCTTCTAAATATGCTTTATTTCTTTCTGTTGATCCCGCGGTCATAGAAGATCTTCTTTATCCAAAGAATGTAAGCTCATGGTACATAGCGCTTGCGTCCGATCAGATGGTAATAGGGGTCTCGAGCTATTCCCCGGAATTTGATCAGATAAAACAGCTGAACGCAAGTCTTTACAGCGCTATAGTATCCGGGAACATTTCATCTGAAAAAATTTACCTTTCTGAAATTCTTAAAATAGTATTATCGAATGATTCCAAGCTCGGCACCTCCAATCCAAATACTGATCCTGAAGGCTACAGAGCGTTGATGATGCTCCAGCTTTCATCAATGTTCGTTAACAACAACAGGAGCTACTATGTTAATGATCTGCAACGCCTTAATATATCCGGAAGGGTTACAGAGGTGCCCATGGGTTCCGCTTTATTTGCGTACCTTCAATCAGGAGAAATCTATTATGACATAGCGCTTTACCGTTCTTCAGCTGTTTCTCACAGGATCCCTTTTATAATACTGCCTCCTCAGGTAAACCTGGGCTCTGCCAACTTTTCGGCATTTTACTCCAAGGCAGAAGTGACCATAACCTCAGGAGGACAGAAAGTAGATCTGCATGGAGCCCCTATATACCTCTCGTTGACCATACCTAACACATATCCCAACGGACAGCTGGCATCTTCAATAGCGCTCTTTCTTATTTCTCCTCAGGGCAAGAAGCTGCTGGAAAGCTATGGCGTTAAACCATTGAGCACTGCCGTTTTTTACGGAAATCCTGATGATGCTCCACAGCCGCTCAGATCATTTATAAACTCAAGCGTCCTAGCTTATGAGTGAAAAATTATTTCATATACTTACATACCTGATGGTTGCTATCATAATATTACCTATGATAGTCCTTTATTACGAAGTAGGACCCGCTGGTTTAGCAGTTGCGTTCGAAGATCCTCAGTTTCTTGAATCGCTTAATTTGACTTTTGTGGGGGCTATACTTGCTACGATGCTTAACGTCTTCCTTGGAACCCCAGTAGCCTACGCTCTTTCAAGAAAGATTGTAAAGTTAGAATCAACGCTTTATGATATATTTCTATCTCCAGTTTCTATCCCGCATACTGTTGTAGGAATAATGCTGCTTCTTACGTTTTCACCTTCTTCGCCTTTTTTCCCTCTTCTCAAAAGCATAAATCCTGTTGACGATATTCTTGGCCTATCTCTTGCGATGTTTTATGTCTCCTCTCCGATATACATAATGTCGATAAAGGAAACTTTTGACAAAGCTGACGCTGACCTTGAATACTTCATCCAGAGCCTTGGAAAGGACAGGTATTTTATCTTTGAGAAGGTTCTTATCCCTGAACATGCTGGCAGCATAATAAGGATAGCCTTGCTTTCTTTAGGCAGAGCCATAAGCGAGTTCGGCTCAATAATAATAATAGCTTACAGCGTAACGTTTTTGCCTTTCTTTCAATACGTTAAACCCGTAACTGTTTTTATATGGTACAAGTACGACGTTTATGGCCTTTCCTCAGCTCTAGGGTATGCTGCGGCTCTTCTTACCATTTCTTTATTAATATCCTTCTTTATCTATGCTTTAAGCAGAAAAAATGCACAGGCTTGAGTTAAAAAACGTGAGCGTCAAAAGGGGGAACCTTTCAATAGGGCTCTTTAACTTTACCTTTAAAGAAAATGAAAAAATACTGGTGTACGGTCCTAACGGATATGGCAAAACTACGCTTCTGCTTGCTATAGCTGGCATAATAAAATATGAAGGCGATATCTTTCTGGATGAAAAACCGGTCAACTATTATACGCTCGAAAAAAGAGGAATAACTTATGCACCTGCTAAGCCCGCGCTGGTAAACAGGATTAGTGTCTTGGACAACCTTAAGATCTCAGGTAACAGCGCTGCAGAAATAGCTAAAAACATGGGACTGAAGAACTATTTTGAACAGAAAGCTTACACGCTGAGCGATGGTCTGAAAAAGCTTGTGCAGGTTTCGATGGCGTTAGGGAGTTCTGCGCCGGTTATACTGCTTGATGAACCTTTTGCTTTTGTTTCAGAAGAAAAGTCTTTCCTCTTGAAGTCAGTTATAAACAAAACTCAAGGAAAGATAATTCTTATAACATCGCACGAAAGGATGCAGAATTTTTCAGAATACATAGATATAAGTCAGTATCAGCTTCGTAACCTTTAGATAAAATTCACCTTAAGCTCATTTCCATCTTTATCAAACGCCCTTATTTCAGCTGGAAGCCCTATTATCATTATTACTGGACCCAGGCCATAAAGCAGATCTTCCTTTGAAGGAAGAGCAACACCGCTCGGGTGAGAATGAATAGAGCCTATTATGCTCCTGTCGGGAGGAAGAAGGTTCATATTAAATACGGCTCTTGTTCTTCCGCCCCTTGAAAGCGGCGGAATTACAAAAGATTCCACATAAGCCGACCCTTTTTCCAACCTGCCCTTGAGCAGCAGAATTATCTCATTGGGATAGTTTTCCCTGGCATACTCGATTACGCCTTCTTTAAGATCTTTTGAAAAATATACCTGGTTTAATCTGCATTTTGAGCTGTTCAAACACAATTTTTTATGTTAAATATTGTATTTAACTTTTAAACGCTCATCTTTTATTCTTTTTAGTCCTTTTCTCTATAGCATAAGCTGCTGCTACGCCAACAAAGTAAAGTCCTGAAAGAATAACCCCTATTGTTGTTTCGATTATACCGCCGGTTGTGCCAGGGGAAATAATCCAGGCAATTATGAACGCCCCTATGATTCCCCACCTCCATCCGCTCTTCCAGCTCTTTGCAGAAACTATCCCCATAAAAGTAAGAACAGTCATGGCCATCGGGTACTCAAAGGCTATGCCTGTGGCCATCATGAGAGATATTACCGTGTTTATGAAAGCCCTTATGCTTAACGTGGGCATTATCCCGAGGATCTTCGCGTACATGATCACAAACTTCAGCATAAATGGGACAATTATAAAATAGGCAAAGGAAGCACCTGCCGCAAAGAGCGCTGCCGCTGGAAGCACGGCCAGCTTTATCAGCTTCTTTTCATGCTTGTAGAGGCCAGGTGCGACAAAGGCCCACATCTCATAAATGGCTATTGGTACAGCAATAAAAAGAGAAAGAAAAAAAGAAACGTAGAAGGAAGCGAACAGAGGGTCAAAAGTGTTCACGTTTATCAGGATCATGCCCTTTGGCAGCTCGTTGTATATGAATGCTTTTATGACATAATCTGATATGCTTGAATAAATGCTGGGATAAGGAACGGGTATCGTGTAACCTGCATAACTTATCATCTTTATGCCGAATGCAAAAGATACAAAGAAAACAAGTGCCAGGACAACCAGTATGGTCCTGAGCCTCCTAAGAAGCTCTGTTATGTGAGAAATTAATGGCCTTTCGCTGTTTTCCTGCTCAGTTTTCTCCATTTTCTTTCTTTAACCTTTTTATTTCTTCCTGGAGCTCTCTGACCTGCCTTTCCAGCTCCTGAACCCTTATATCCTGATTGCTTGTATAGCCTTTAAAGCTCCTGCCAGAATTGCTGTTATCAGTAAAAGAATAATTAACGTCTATGTCCCCAAGCTCTTTTGTTATCTCCTTTCTGAACTCTTCTTCTGACCTCTTTAGTTCTCCCCACCACTTACCGACTTTTCTGAAAGTGCCAGAAAGATCTCCTTCTCCTCCTAACAGCAGTATAGCTATAAAAACAAGTATGAGGGTGTCAGTAAGGCTTCCGAGCATTTCAGCTCGTTGTTTTATCTTCTTTCTTCAGATCCTCTAGCTGTTTCTGCAGTTCTGCTATCTGCTTCTGAAGCTCCTCAACCTTCTGCTCCTTAGATTGACCCGTATTTGTTTGGGTCATCTGCTTTAGCTCCATCTCTGCTTCCAGTTCCCCTTTCTTGAACTCGCCTTTAGCCCTTCCCAGAGATCTGAATATTTCGGGTATCTTGCTCGTCCCAGCAAGAAGAACTACCGCTACAACTATTACGATTATTATATCGGTGGCACTACCTATCACACATGTTCACCTTAATCAGGATTTTGTATGACGTGTTAATAAACGTTGCTAGCGAGTCCTTTATAAAGCATTAAAACGTTAAGAAGTAATCCCCTTTATAATACGTTTGTATTCAATGAACAGGCTTTGACAATTTTTTGAACGTTAAATCGCGTTTTTTCGATAAACGTATAAACGATTTATATCATAATAAACTATGCCTCTGATAAAGTATGAAGCCGTTGAAAACATCATAGAAGGTTTAAAACTTCAACCCATTAAAACAAAAAACGTTGACGTTTTGAGTTCTCTGAACATGATCGTAGCAGAGGATGTTTTAAGCCAGAACGATATACCAGAGCATAACATAGCGGCACAGGATGGCTTTGCTGTAAACGTGTACGAAGGTCAAAGCTATGAAATAGTCAACGATGCAACTGAGCTAAAGAAAGGTCAGGCCTCATACGTCATGACCGGAGTGAAAGTTCCAGAAGGCGCAAATTCGATAGTGAGAATAGAAGAAGCAAAAATAATTGAGAACAGACTTTACCCTGCAAGAGAACCAAAGCTCTGGAAAGATATAGAGAAGGCCGGAGAAGACATAAAAAAGGGAGAAATTCTGCTTAAAAAGGGGAGCTTTGTGTCTCCTTATCACATACCTCTTTTTATAGCCTCTGGCGTTAATTCTGTAAAAGTTTTTGAACTGTGTGTAGCGATTGTTTCTATCGGGGACGAGCTCGTGCCGTATGATTATGATGGAGGGGTACGGGATTCAGTTGCTCCAATGATCATGAGTCTCCTCCCTTTTGCTGAAAAAAGGTATCAGTTGATAAAAGACGATCTTGAAAAGATCAAACAGACAATCCTGGACGTCTCAAAAGACTGCGATCTTATATTTACAGTAGGTGGGTCTTCTGTAGGTAAGAAGGACTATACAAAAAGAGCTATATCTGAAGTCGGCGAGCTTCTTTATGAAGGCGTACAGACTAACGTAATAAAGAGAGGCGGTTTAGGTATTGTTAACGGAAAGCCTGTTATGGCGCTTCCCGGAAGGGTTGTTTCTGCTGCCGTAGTTTTTAATGCTGAAGGGCTTCATATAATCTCGAGGATGATCGGTTCAGAGCTAAGGAAATACGTGGAAGTAGAGCTTGGGGAAGATATTGAAGTCAAGCACAGCATGAACTCAACATTTCTTTTCAAAATTTCCGGTAACACGGTTTATCCCTTAAGGTGGGGCACAGGGTTGTACAGTGAGCTGGCAAAGGCAGACGCTTTCGGTTATCTTGAAAGAAACAAAGAACATAAAAAAGGTGATAGGATAACTGTTCAGCTTTTATGGAAAGGAACTTCCTGTACAGCTTGAGACAATTTCGATATGTTTATAACTTTGTTTAACGGAAAATAAACTATGAGTCAGGAAGAATCCTGGATAACCAGCATAATAAAGGCTATAGAAGGAACCAAAAGCACGGCTGAAGTTACTTTTGATAATCTCAGCATAAAGATACAGGGTACAAGCACAGCAATAGTAATAAATGGAAAAATAACGTTTACCGCTTATCCAATACAGACCGAAAAAGTTGAAAAAGAACACGCTTGAAAAGCTTGAACTGTACGGCACAGTTAGAATAAAAATAAACGAAAAAGCCTTTGCTACTTTAAGTTTTAACAAAAATAAAATATCTTTTTTTATCTATGAGAATGAACTGTTTAGCAAGCTTCTAAAGAGCTTTGGTCTAAGCATAAAAAACTTAACAATGCTGGGAAATATTTCTGAAAAGCTAAACAGGATAGGAATAGGATTATCGATTTCTGATCAGAAAGGACTGATTATAAAACTGGGTGCAGGATCATACAACCCTCTTGTGAAAGCAAGGGTCAACATAAAGAGGCTTGCAGAGTTTATCTGACTTACAAATATTTTTTAAGCTCATGGTTGTTTTTGACCTACAGACTTTTGAGCTTTTCAAGTAGAGCGCTAAAGTCTTCCTTCGTGTTAACGTTAAAAAAGCTTTCAAGCTCGCTGTCAATATCCCTTAAGCTATCTACATCTATAAACAATGGATCTGGTAACCTTTTTGCAAGTTCCTTCAAAGATCTTACGGAATCAGCCTTTTGTTTTTTTATGGCTTCGCTGCTGTAAACCGCACAAAGAACTTCAAGCGTCCCATCTTTAAGTACAGGAATTGCCGCCGAGTGACCTTGGGCCATAAAATAGAGTTTCTCGATTATTTTTGGGTTTATAAGCGGCATGTCAACAGCTACGGCAGCAAAGTAAGGTTTAGTGGCGCTTAACGCGGCCGTTATGAATCCGCCGACAGGGCTCATCGTATAGTAAAAATCATTAAGTATTTTTGCTGACACAGGAAGCAAGTTTTTGAACTCTTCAGCGCTTTTATTGCCTATTATAACCATGATATCGTCTGAAAGTGGCGAAAGTCTGTCATAAATTAGCTTTATTAATGGAACGCCGTTTACTCTTAAAAAGGCTTTTTCCGTTCCAATTCTTGAGCCTTTACCACCTGCCAGTATAGCTATCGAAAGTTCAAGCATTATTATAATATATAATGATATATTAAATGTTTAAAAACCATTCTAAAATATACTTTTTTATACTTAAACTCGTTCCTTGAGAACCTTGTACAGCCTTTCGGCTTCATCAGGCATAAAAATTACCGGTATGCCGTTTACCTCTTTCAAGCCCTTTATGTTATAGCTGACTATTAAGTCAGGCTTTCCAAAGTTCTTTATGAACGCTTCTATCTGCTTTTGTTCTGAAATACAGAGTATTCTTATTGTTGAGCCAGATGGTTTCATTTCTTTAAAACCTTCTATAACTAAATAATCTGTTTGACCTTCAAACACCCTCATTAAATCTTCATAAGAGATGCTTTTTGTTTCAATCCTTTTTATGGTTATTATTTCGCTTTCTGTTACAGCCATAACTAAGGAAGCTCCTGCTTTTAGATGTCTCCATGTATCCTTTCCTTTTCTATCCAGAGAAAAATCGTTCGAATGTATGTGCTTGACAGTTCCTACTTTTTTGCCTTCTTCAGCGAGTTTTTTTACAATAAATTCTACGGTTCTTGTTTTCCCAGTGCCGCTTTCTCCTACTATGTTTATGGCTCTGATTCCTTCCATTGAGCTCAACGATTTTTAAAATAAGGTAGCTTTTACACTTATCGCATCATTGTTTTGAAAAAATCTTATGAAAATCAAAAATCCTAGCCTTTTTCCTCCTCAATAAATTTTAAAACTCTTGGAAAAATATATTCCTCTTCAGATGTGTGGTGATCAATCAAAAGCTCAATAAGTTCGCTGTATTTTTTGGAAAAATCTTCATTTCTGGCCTTTTCCAGATAAACGAGGATAGAAGTTATCTCCTGATGCTGGGTTGCTGTTTCTTCGGACTTTTCATCAAAAAATCCATTTTCAACCATAAAGGGAAATATCCATGTTTCTTCGCTGTACATATGATCCTGCAGTTTTTCCACAAACTCGTTAAAAGAATCCCTTATGTTTCGATAAAGGTCGCCGTTTTTCAGCGCCATTTCGTGTATTTCTTTGTGCTCTTTAACCAGCTTGGGTATTAGCTCATTTATTTTTTTAGCCCAATCTTCCACGGTATTTTTTGTTATTCCCAGTAAATAAACGCGTTTCTCATAAACTAACCAGCCTTCAGTTGGAGCTTAAACAGTTTTATCACCAATAAACTAAAGCCCAGCGCACTAAGAATTATGGTTTTGTTAGCTTTAATGGCGTGATTTTTTAAAAAACGGCACAAAAAATAACACAAACGGCTAAAAAACTAAAAATTCATAAATTTGAATTTTTTGAATAAAGTTATATGTACATCTGTTTATAAATATACATAAGATGGGAAGGACTAACATAGCGGTTGATGACGTTGTGGCCAGAGAACTTGCCGATGAGGCAGATAGGGAAGGCAAGACCATGTACGCGCTGGCGAACCAGATGTTAAAAACGTGTCTCCAGATAACTAAGAACGGAGGTAATCCTGATCTTGTTTTTGACCTGTGGAGGCTTTCTCCGGTGATGAAAGACCTCGACTTCAGGCCAGTGCCTGGTGAATTTCTTGAATGGATGATCGATCTTCTTTACAAGACAAACAAACGAGAACTTCTTGAAAAAGCAAGGGAATACGGGGAAGCCATTGGCCGTTCGCTATCCATACTGTACCCTGACTTTATAGACCTGATAAAAAAATATTCGGATATAATAGAAAGAGTACTGCCAATTAAGAGAATAGAAGTTTCCGAATCAGATAACGGTTATATAATGAAGATAGTCGGTGCTGGTAATTCCGTAGAAGCCACAGACGTTTTTAATAAAATGATAGAGGGATTGATAACAAGTTATGGAAAGCTCCAGGTATGCAGGTGCGAAATGTCAAAAGGTATAATAGGAATGGAGGTAAAAGTTTTCCCGATCTGAATTTTACTTTATCTGAACTTCTTTAAGCCACAGTGCAAACGTTCTGTAAATTGCGTGGGCGAACTTTGTAAACGGAGCTGTTACAATCAGGTCAAACACTACAGTCAGGTGTATATACATAATGACAGCTGCATACTGCCCTGTCAGGAAGTCAAGCAAAAAGCCGGTGCACCCCGCTAAAAATATAAGAATTATAAAAGCCCAGTCTGCAAAATCGCTGTAATGGGAGTATGGTTCTCTGCCTTTTAATCTTTGATAGATAAAGAAACCTGAACCAAGTATTATCATTATTCCTCCCGTAAAACCTAGCAGAATTCCCGGGAGAGGTCTTGCGCCAGTTATATAGTCTATTGTTGTCGCGATCATAAGCAAAATAAAACCCCACACAACGAATAAATGTGCATACCTTCTCAGGCGATCTGAACACTTTGAGTACCTTTCCTGAACCATTACTTCATTTATTATAATTTTGATAAGGGAATTTATCCAGACTTTTATATTCTTTGTGAGTCTTCTTTTTCCGGTCGTATATCTGTACATAACAGTTGTGTTAGCAATTGCTATAACAATCACAAAAGCGCCCAGCACAAGCCCTGCTAGATGTATGTAGACTTCAGGAACCGTAAATATGACTGCTCCAGCAGGATCCCTTGAAATCAATAAAATGCCTATCAGTGAAAAAACTGAAAGGAAGACGTAAATTAACGGAGCAACAGTCTTGTTATAGAATACTTTTCCTATTTTTCCAATAGAGTACCTTGTTATCGCATACCTTCTTGCCGCCATCATAAATCCTCCGGGATCTGCCTCTCTGGGACAGCTCTTGGTGCATTCACCGCAGTAGTAACACTCCCATAGCTGCGGGGAGCTTAGAAGCTCTTTTTCAAGCCCAACCATAGCGTATCTTATCATTTTTCTCGGAAATTCATCGCCATTTTCAGATAGAGGACATGTTGCAGTGCAGACTCCACAGCTGAAGCACGCGTTCACATCAAACGCTCCCATCTTTTTTATCTCATCGAGGAGCATCATTTCCTCACCCTGTACCGGTAATAACCTTCATCCGTCTTCTCAACGGGCTCAACAACCCCATACCTGTACAAAGTCATAATGTTCCATGTTACCTTCTCCACAGGCATCTTAATTTCTTGTGATATTTCGGGTATAGTTTTTGGTCTATCAGCGATAGCTCTGATTATTTTTGCTCTTGAAGTTGCCTGCTCTCTGGATATTTCAGCTAGCCTTTCTGGTACTTTTATATTCAGCATTTCTTTGAGCACCTGCGCTGTAAGCTTAGCCATAAAAACCACCAGCGTTTACTATCATGTTTTCGATCTGGGAGTTTCTTAGTCCCTTCAACTGAATGGCGCCATTTGGACATACTGCTACACATGCGCCACAACCCTTGCAAACAGCTTCATTTACTCTGGCCTTTTTACCTGAACCTTCGTGTTCATAAACGTATATAGCATTATACGGGCATTCTTTAATACAATCCCCGCTAAAAGAGCAAAGAGCGGGGTCTACGGTTGCAACGAAAGGTTCAAGTTCAGTATAGCCTTTTAATATTAGAGATGCCGCTTTTGCGGCTGCCGCTGAAGCAGAACATATACTTTCTACCGCCATCTTTGGTCCCTGAGCTGTGCCACATATAAAAATGCCCGATATCATAGTCTCCACGGGCTTTAGCTTTGGGTGGACCTCCTGATAAAACCCATCTTTCCCAACAGACACCTTTATGATGCTGTTAAGCTTTTCATTTTCCCTCGGAACCATACCTGTCACAAGGACGACTGCGTCAACATCAAGGTCTACCTCTTTTCCCTCAGTCAGCAGATCCTTAACTTTGACAGTCAGCTTGCCGTCTTTTTTTATAACTGCAGGAGGCGAATCCTGGCTGTATTTTATAAAAACAGAACCCCCGGTTGAAGCTCTCTCGTAGAGCAGTTCATTCTTTCCATAAGCCCTTACATCCCTGAATAAGTGAAACACCTTTGTGCCGGATTTTTGTGCAGAAATGGCGGCTTCAAGAGCCGCGTTGCAACAGTACCTCGAGCAGTACTGATTACCTTCCTGCTGCCTGCTGCCAACGCAGTATATCATTGCTATGTTTTTTGCTTTTTTATCATCAAAAGTAAGGTAGCCTCTTTTGCTCAGTATTTTTGTAAGCGTCGGAAGGGTTATTACCCCTTCAGTACCGTACCCAAACTCACCCTGTTTTGGCGTGTATGTTTCAAAACCAGTTGCCACGATAACTGCTCCTATTTTTATTTCCAGGATCTCTTCTTTCTGCGAAAGATCTATAGCGCTGCAAGCCTTTGCGCATTGCCCGCAAAAATCGCAGATGTTTGTGTCTATAGCCGGAACTTCCGGGTAAGCTCCCTCAAAAGGAGGCATCATTATAGCAGATCTTTCCTCCTGAGTCTCATGATCGATTACTTTCTTTGGACAGAGTGATTCTGGGTTAAAATCCTTACATTTTTCTCTGAAAAACCTGGGCTTTATCTTTATCTTTGCCATGAAGTTCCCTATATAACCGCTAAGCTCTTCAAGCTCTGCGTTGGTAAAAACTGCAATATTCTGCCTTTTTTTGAGCTCATCTATAAGATCCTTCACGAGCGCCAGAGAATCTTTGCCGTACGGGAAGATCTCCTGATCAAACTTCGCCGTCATTCCTCCAAGAAAAGGTTGCTTTTCAACAAGAAAAGCGTTCATCCCCATATCGGCTATATCTATTGCTGCCCTCATACCGGCTATACCTCCTCCAACTATGAGAACCGATTTCTCCGCATTAACCGTTATCTTTTCAAGAGGTTCTGAGGTGGCAACATAAGCTACTGCAGCCCTTACTTCCCGTATGGCTTTTTCCGTTGCCTTTTCTTTTTCGTGCTCATGAACCCATGAGACCTGTTCCCTGATGTTTGCATGATAATACATATAGGGGTTCCCCCCTGCCCTTTTCATTACGTTTCTGAATGTTGATTCATGTAATTTTGGGGAACAAGCCGCCACAACTACAGCATCGAGCTTCAGATTCTTCACGTCGTCTTCTATCATCTTTTGCCCGGCTTCGGAACACATGAACATATAATCGCGCGCTACAGCGACCCCTTTCATCTTTGAAGCTTCTTCAGCTACCTTCTTTGTGTCCACAACATCAGCTATGTTCCCTCCACAGTGACACACGTAGACCCCTATTTTTTTATCGTTCTTCTGCAATTACGTTCACCTTTTTAAGATATGCAGCGCATTCTGCCGCAGCTGAAGCTGCTTGAACAACTGTATCAGGTATATCTTTTGGCCCGGTTGAACATCCTGCAGCAAAAACCCCCTCAAGGTTAGTCTTTACCGGGTTTGCAGGATCTGGCGAAAGCAGCCATCCAAATTCGTCAAGAGATAAAGAGACGCCGTCAAAAACCTTTGTTATTTCACAGTTTGGAAGAAGCCCCACGGAAAGCACAAGCAGGTCATGCTCCGCAGTTTCAAGCTTTCCGCCTTCATCTATGTTTTCATATTTTATCTTAACAGATCCACCTTCTCCTTTCTCTACCTTTGCAACCCTTCCATGAATAAACCTGACACCCATGGCTTGCGCCTGATTATAAAACTCTTCAAAACCTTTTCCGTAAGCCCTTATATCCATATAATAAACCGTTACGTCTGCCAGAGGAAGAGCGCCCAATATGAGCTGAGCCTGCTTCATAGAGTACATGCAGCAAACCTGCGAACAGATAGGGTTCCCTACGGTTCTGTCCCTGGACCCTGTGCACAGTACATAACCTATGCTTGTCGGTTCCTTTCCGTCCATAGGCCTTAGCACATGGTTAAAAGGCCTTGTTGGAGAAAGGAGCCTCTCCATCTGCATTGAAGTAACGACGTTTGGAATTATTCCAAAACCGTATTGCTCTTTCTTTTCCGCCTGAAAGAGATTATAACCCGTAGCAACTATTATAGATTTGGCCTTCACACTGTAGATTTTCGGCTTTTGCAAAAAGTTAATTGCGTTTACTGGACACTCTCTTTCGCACTTTCCGCAGAAGATACAGTTATCTATGTCTATGACAGCTATTTTTGGAACGGCCGTGTCAAAAGGTATGTATGCCGCTCTTCTTGCCCTGAGGCTAAAGTCAAGCTCCTTTGGCACATCTATGGGACAGACTTCCTCACAAGTGTAACATCCCGTGCATGCAGATTCATCTACGAACCTGGGCTTTTTCATTACTCTGAGCGCATAGCCTCTTTCTCTATCGCGCCTTATTTTTAAAACTTCGCTGTACGTCCACAGAGTAATGTTCGGATGGTGCGCAACTGCCGCCATTTTAGGCGTTGAGATGCAGCTTGCGCAGTCAAGCGTTGGAAATACCTTGCTTAACAGGAACATTTTCCCACCTATCGTTGGTTCCTTTTCAATAAGCAGAACGGAATAACCCATATCGGCCAGATCGAGCGATGCTTCCATTCCGGCTATTCCTGCACCTATAACTACAGCGTCGAATTCTTTTTCTTCGGAAACTTCTTCAGCGCGTTCGATTATCTTTGAAAATACAGAGCTCATCTTTCTCGCCTTACGCTTCCTATCTTTTCGAGGCTGCCGATGAAATCTTTAATAAGGTTGGCAAAGGGTTCAGCGCAAACTGAGCATATGGCGGCCATCTTTACTCTTTCAGGTTCTATCCCGTTTTCTCTTAAGATTCTCTGAGCCTTGTCCACCCTCTTTGCCGTTCTTTCGGTACAGTCCTTCAGGTAAGGACAGTCACTTCCATCTGCAGCAACAAAAACGCCGTCGAACCCGCTCTTTATGGCCAGAAGAACCCATTCAGGCCTGAGCATTGATGAGCAGGGGAGCCTTATTATCGTTGTATTTGCCGGATACGGGAAATGCATCAGGCCAGCAGAATCTATACCAACATCAGAAATCAGGTTAGTGGAAAAAACCAGAACCTGAAGCTCTGGCATTTCCACTACTTCATCCTCTTTATATATATTCTCCAGTATCCGGGTTCTTCAATGCTCCCCAAGTAAATATGTCCCATCTTTTTTGCCCATAGAGGCAGATCTCTCTTTGTTCCCGGATCTGAAGATAGGACTTCAAGTATTCCACCAACGGGAACTTCTGATATAGCAGCTTTAGCGGCTAGTAATGGACCGGGACACGAAGTTCCACGAGCGTCGACAGTTTTGTTAACCTTTATTTTTTTTAACTCTTCAACGGGAAGTTCGCTCATTTCGCATCACTACACGAAAAGCGTTATGTCAGCCTCAGAACTCTTTTCAGCCCACTCGCCGGCTCCTATTACTTCATCAACAAGCTCGAGGTCTTCTTTCTTTACGTTCCATATGGCTGCTGCAGTTGAGCACAGGTATATCTTAACATCCCCTACCTTTTTTGCTTCTTTTATAAGTTCAAACCAAGAAGGAAGCTTTAGCTCCTGAAGCCTTTTCGCAACTTCAGGTGCTTTATCAGGAAACTCACTGAAATTCATGTTCTTGCTTATCACATCTTTTTTAAAAGCATAAGCACCCCATAGCTGAAGAAAAAGTTCAACTTTCATACCCATAGCGGCTGCGCCGCTTACAAGCATAGCTAAACCTGTAAGCCTATCAACACTACCCGAGAACACCGAAACACACATCTTTTTAACCATTTTTCATCACCAATATAAATTTTAATAAAGAAATTATTAAATGCGCGTGTACACATGTTAACATTTTTACATAAAATAATCTACTTTTGAATAACGACCAACCAAAAATATCTAACGCGTTTATTTTAATAAAGATTTAAACTGATTTTTAGCTAAAGGATTTTCTTTTACTTTTGATAAAAATGTATATTTTTTTACGCTCTGTAACCTAAGTTTTAAACGGGTTTCATCCTACGTACACACAGGCAGGTATGCATCGGCATGCCTATCGTATGCGTAGTAGAGCTTGGGCTTCACGGCATCATACAGCTCCCTCGCGGGTTCATCGGGGTCCTTCCGCTCCGCCCCCGTCAGGACGTACCCGCC
>JAVBJD010000083.1 GCA_030756715.1 Conexivisphaerales archaeon | reverse complement strand
CTGAAGTTTATCCAGAAGATAAATACATGATAGTAAAGTCTCTTCAAAAAAGAAAGCATATAGTTGGCATGACTGGAGACGGAGTCAACGACGCTCCGGCCCTGAAGCAGGCAGAAGTCGGTATAGCGGTAAGCAATGCTACAGACGTCGCAAAGGCAGCGGCAAGCGTAGTGCTTACTCAACCCGGTCTGATAAACATAGTAGACCTGGTGAAGACAGGCAGAATGATATACCAGAGGATAGTTACATGGATATTTAACAAAATCGTAAAAACATTTCAGATAGTGGTATTCACCGTGTTGGCGCTGTTTTTATGGAACAGGTTTGTAGTAGACGCTTATGATGTCCTGCTTTTGCTTTTCCTTATAGATTTTGTAACGATATCGATTTCAACTGACAAGGTTATGTACTCTAAATCCCCAGATAAATGGAACGTGGACTGGCTCGTAAAAGTTTCCATGCTGATAGGGATTGCCTCGGTCCTAGAATCGCTGTTTCTCACGTACATTGGAGTTAATTACTTCGGGCTGCTGAACAGCGTGAACAAGCTGCACACATTTGCGTTTGAACTCTTGATGCTTTCGGGCATGCTTACGATTTTAGTCGTAAGGGAACGCAAACATTTCTGGAACTCTAGGCCAAGCAACACTCTTTTGGCATCTATAGTGGCTGACATTACATTGGCCATAGCTATATCCACTTTCGGAATACCCGGAATAACTCCGATACCTTTAATCGACTCATTAACGCTTCTTGCGCTCTCAGTTTTATTTATGCTCGGAGTTAACGATTTTATAAAGATGACAGTGCTAAAAAAGGTAAAACAGTGAGCTCGTAAAAAACATTTTTAAATTCTCTTTTTGAATGTTCTCTACGTATTGAAAAATTTGCGCGGATTTAAGCTTGATTATTACGAAAAATGGGCCATCCTAGGCATATTGCTTGGCTTTGTAGCTGGAGCTACCTCGCTCCTTATATTTTACCTTTTAAGGTTGTCAGAATACTTCTTTCTTTACATCGTTGTGGGCACAAAGCTACCGGCTCCGCTGGGCTTTGGGGGAAGCTTAAATTATACATATTCAGCCCTAAGGTCTTACCTTCTTCCCCTTACTGCCGCCGTAGGAGCTTTTGTTTCTGGGATCATTACAAAGATCTCCCCAGATGCTGTAGGTAACGGAACTGATAAAGTAATACACTCTTTTCACTTTAAACAGGGAAAGTTCGACAGGCTGGGATGGGTTATAAAAGCTGTAGCTTCGGCGTTCACGATAGGAAGTGGGGGAAGCGCTGGTAGAGAAGGACCTGAAGCTTTTGTTTCGGCTTCCGTAGCATCGCGCATATTTGATGCGTTAAGGCTTTCTCCTGAAGACAGGAGAAAAGCTGTTGCCATAGCTCTTGGCTCAGGAATAGGCACGATATTCAAGTCCCCCATTGCTGGAACGCTTCTATCAGCAGAGCTGCTGTACAAAAGGGACTTTGAGTACGAGGTAATTTACCCTTCGCTGATAGCTTCCGCTGTAGGTTACATGGTATTTGGAGTTGCAACTGGATATGGCCCGATGTTCGGAATAATACCCTATTCTTTCTCAATCTCGCAGATTCCTTCATTTCTTGCTCTTGGAATAGTGAGCGGGCTCTTTGCTATACTCTACGTCAAGTCAATGTTCTTTTTTGAAAACCTTTTCGGAAAGGTAAAAGCACCCCTTGCTGTAAGGGCCGCTATAGGGGGCGCTGCAGTAGGAGCAATAGGCATGGCTTTCCCTGAGATCATAGCTGTAGGATACGGGTGGATGAACCTTATCCTAGATGGAAAGCTTAACGTGCTGGTTGGCCTCGGATTAACCCCTGTATTAATCCTTGTAATGCTCCCTTTCTTAAAGATATTTGCTACATCGCTTACGATAGGAAGCGGAGGTTCCGGGGGTGAATTTGCTCCTGGAATCATGATAGGAGGGCTTGTAGGCTCTGTCTTTGCGGTTTTAATTCGGATGTTTACCGGGTCATCTTACCCTATAGCGCCCTATGCTATAGTCGGAATGGCTTCTCTATTTGGGGCTGCAGCAAACGCACCTTTGGCTGTCATAGTGATGGCTGTTGAGATGGGAGGAAACCTGCAGCTTCTACCTCCAACAATGCTCAGCGCTAGCGTTGCTTTCATAATAGCTTACAGACAATCTTTGTACCACGCTCAGGTCCAGAGCAGAAAGGACTCACCAGCCCATGCTCAGGAGTACTCTGTGCCCTTGCTGAAGCAGATCAGGGTGGAAGAGGTAACTATAAAGAACATTTACGTTTTGGACACCTCTAGCGCAAAAGAAGCCATAGAAAAGATGAAAGCAGAAGGCCTTGTTTCTCTGCCTGTAATAGATGGGAAAGGAAACTTTGTGGGAGTTGTAAGGCTTAACGACCTCGACCAAAGCTCAGACTTAAAAGAAAAGATAATCAGAGGAACACCTTATGTAAGGCCTGAGTCCACTCTCGAAGAAGCCTGGGAAGCTATGACAACTTCAAAGTCGACATGGGTACCGGTTGTAAGAGGTGGCAAGTTTATAGGGATACTCACTATGGAAGACATGCTCTCGGGCTACAAGAAATTCGCGAAGATGCAGGTTTGAACTTACCACTTTCTGATCCTGTATATGCTGATCAAAGCCCATGCTTCTATACATATTATTCCGAAGACTTCAAGAGTTGCACTGGAAGGCCACTTCACTATAAAAGCTATTATTGGCGCAGCAATACCTATCAAGAGCGAAACTATACCTTCAGATCTATCATGAAGAACGGATCCCAGTCCAAACGTTATTATCGCGAGGTCTGCCTGATAATAGAAATATGTTGAAACAAAAACGTGAGGCCTGGTGCCTGCAAAGAAAACTCCTATGAGCATCAGAAATACAGAAGAAATAAAAAGGAAGCTTGAGCCTACGGTTTCAAGCTTGTTCTCTGAAAGCCCTATAAGAGAAACCGAAAACAGCATAAGCAAAATGCCTGTAACAATCATTCCGAATATGTTGTAGATAAAGGGGTAATTTGCGCTTGGTG
>JAVBJD010000016.1 GCA_030756715.1 Conexivisphaerales archaeon | reverse complement strand
CTTTCATAAAAAACTTTAATTTACATTTTTTAGTAAAAACCTCGCTTTTTTAAGATGGGATAAAGCTCGTCAAGTGTTATAAGTGCTTTTGAGTTCTCTTTTTCATGGCGATGGTCGCTCAATTAATATTGGTGGGCGCCTGAGCCAACTTCTCAGGCTATACAGGCTGTCGCAGAAAAGCAAACAATCGAAGCCAAGCAACAGAAGGGCTAACAAAGTACGCTTATTGCAGAAAGGAAGCGCAGAAAGAAAGCTCGAAAAGCTCGAGGATGATTACGAAAACGTTCAACGAGCTGAACTACATGAGTATAGAACACTTCTATTCTGGTAAGAAAATAGACTTTGACGGAACGGCCAGAATGATCTACAAAAAATACAAAAGCCTGTTAGGATCAGCTAACGTCCAGCAACTGATAATGAGGAACAATGAAGCTTGGCTTTTATAAATCGTTTTGCATAACGAGGTAGCTCCCGTTAAACGAGAGTAACCCTCGAGAGCCCGGGAACCTTCGCTCCTCATGGCGGAGAGGAGGTCAGATAAACAGAAGGTTTTCACTCGATATAAAAATTGCCGAAAAGGCCTTGAAAAAAGATTTATGGACTAAAGCTAGCGACGGTACTTCCTAGGCATAGCAAAGCTGTTTTTCTAGTAGATCTTTTTAAAAGTTTATCTGGACCCCTCCGCTCCCCTGTCTTGGCAAGAATGGTTCTATTACATTAGCAAGCTGTTGTGCAGTTACTGTATGAAGATAAATTCTGCCAGGTCCTTCCAGTTCAACAAAAAACCATCCTTCATGAGAAAACAGCATGGACTTTATACCTCCTACGCTGGATATACTGTACCTCATTCCATCTTCAAAAGCCAGCAAATGACCAGCTTCTACTTGAATTCTTTCACCAGCCCTTAGGTCTATTACTGAGAGGCCTCCATACGCATGCAGGAATAATTTGCCAGCCCCGCCAAATTTTGCAAAGAAAAGCCCTTCTCCAGCGAATACCCCTGCACCTATACTTGACATTTTTGAATCATAATTTATACCTTCCTCTGCGGCTAGAAAAGAATGCGATTCAGCAAGAATAGAATTAGAGCCGTTTAAGTCTATTTCAAATATTTTTCCTGGAAAGATGCCTGCCAATATAGCTTTGCCAGGGCCTATGAGCTCAGTAACAAAAAAAGTTCCTCCGGTTATAGCTCTTTTGAGACCTGAAAGCAATCCCCCTTTTAGGGTTGTATTCATTTTTACGCCTCCATCTTTAGAGATAAGATGTCCTCCATCTGCATAAATTTTTTCTCCTTGTGACAAGGTTACCTTAAGCAACTGCATCTCAGCGCCTTCAATTGAAAACTCTGGCATGCAATTATTACAAGAAAGGAGGTTATAAGATTTATTGTTTGCTAAATTGTTTTATTAAACTGGCTAGGTCCTCAGTATAAAAAGCAGATCTTATTGACCAGTAATAAAATATCAACCCTATTGCAGCAGCAACAAAGTTGTCATAAGGAAAAGATATTAGAGGTTGAGCAAGCGGGCCGTAAGGCCCCAAAAATGATATCGTAAGCAGAGTAATAAGAAGAACTACTATCCAAACGCCAGAACGCACGTGCTTTTTACCAAGATCGTTTAAGGAGCGGTAATTGATAGCTATGTATGAAGTTAAGATCAAGGTTACAGCTGTTAAATAGATAATAAAACTCGATAAGAATTGGTACTTATTCGTAATGCCGTTTTGATAGGGTAAAGCTATTTTTTCATAAATAAAATAATACGTGAAAAATGCTGTTAGTAATACATATATTACAGATGCTATTACTGCAGATATTTCATTTATCTTGTATCTTTTTGCTGTATAAATAAAATAAAGCGGGATTCCAGAAAGTGTTATGGCTATTGTCCCATAAAGAACGTTAAACGGGGTCCAGTAAATTAGCAATACCGAAACCGTGAACGCGATAGGAGTTATGACGCTTGCAAATGGAACTTTAAACACTCTTTTTGCTTCTGGAACGAATTTTCTTAAAGATGCCAGAGCAGGCATTCCCCCGAGGTAAGCTATAACAGTTGCAGAGCTGATAAAAGTTGATAGGAGCTGCCACGTAGGATAAGGTATTATAAAAAGAGCACCCAAAAGCCAGGAAGCTACAAGCGAAATCCACGGTATTCCCCATCGGTTTAGCTTTAAAAAGAACTCTGGAAGATGTCCGTCTGCCGCAAGCCCGTAAAAGGTTCTTGAGGCCACGCCTGTGGTTATTATAGAACAGCCCGAAGGAGAAACTATGGCATCTATAATGAGCACAACAGTAAAAGCCACCAGAATTCCGATTCCAGAAAGCTTAAAAATTTCAAAAAATGGACCTTTTGAGAGAACGGTGGAGGAAAGGCTAGACCAGCTACCCGGCAGTATACCTAAAGCCTTCCAGTCAACGCCTAGAATAAAAGCGATCTGTATCAAAAGATAGAGCAGCAACATCACAACCAGTCCCCCGACAGTCGACAAAGGTATAGCTTTTTCAGGGTTTTTTGTTTCTCCAGCATAGTCAATGCCTTCCCTGAAACCTAAATATGAGTAAACGATTCCACCTGCGGATACAGCAAGAAATACAGGCGAAAGTCCATATGGCTCAAAACCATTGGGCAGCGAACCTATGTTTGAAGGATGAGGATAAAACACTATCAAAAGAAGAACCGCTAAGGTTGGAATTATTAGCTTCCAGACACCAAAAGCATCGTTTACCTTTCCAAAAAGTTTCACTCCAAAGTAATTCAAGAAAAAGAAGACAGTCAAAAGAACAAACGTTAAGAGTCCTCCCTTTAACGTTACAGTTCCATTGACAAATATTCCAGGTATAAATGACGAAAGGTACTGAACCGCTCCTAGCGTCTCTGTTGGTGCTACAGTTATTATTCCCAAAAGGTAAGCCCATCCCATTATAAAAGAAGCAAACGTACCACCGGTATATTGCGGTATGCGGACAAGGCCACCTGATTTAGGGAAAAGCGAACCTACTTCAGCCCATACAAGAGCTACAAAAATCAGAAGTATCCCTCCTATTATCCATGAGAGTATTGAAGCAGGTCCAACATAAATTGCTGAATAAAAAGCTCCAAAGAGCCATGAGCCTCCTAAAACTGAGCCTATAACAAGCATTAAAAGATCAAAAGTACTAAGATCTTTTCTGAGACCTTGATCATACTTTTGCGCTTTTGTTTCTGACGAAAAATGCTCTTCAGATGCCATTTTTCGCAAATTATAAGCCTTCACTTATAAATATTTCTTGTTTTTAAAAACTAAATTTGTTTAACGGTGCGATTTTTTATATACCGTGTAAAATAATCTACTGGGCATTATACTTAGTAAAGATTATTAGTTTGAATACATAAAGGACACTGTAGTTTTTGGAGATGAAGTTTATAAATCTGCGTGCTATAAATATTCTGGATTGCAGTACAATACGTATGTCCTAATAAAGGCTATTTATGAAGACGTTAAGGTCGATCCAAAAACGCTTGAACCTAGTACAGTTGGAGTTAAGTTCAAGATGGAGGACATCAGCAGAAACGCAGTTGAGGAAGCTGTAAGAATAAAAGAAAAACACGGTGGAAAAGCCATAGGTTTAATGTTTGGTAACGAACAACAGTCCATAATAATGAGAGAGGCTTTAGCGATGGGGCTTGATGAAGGCATCATAATAAAAGGCTATTCTATGAACGATCCGATTTATACTTCTCAGGTTATTTATGAAAAGTTGAGAGAAATGCCATGGGATATTCTAATAATGGGATATTCTTCTGCTGATGCCTACACGGCGCAGTTAGCGCCCAGGCTTTCATCAATGCTTAACGTTCCGCTTGTAGGAAACGCCGTTAAGCTAGAGTTTAACGAGAAAAAAGTTGTTGCGACAAAATCGCTTGACGAATATATGGTTAGAATCGAAAGCGACGTTCCAGTCGTAATTTCAGTTGCGCAGGAGATAAACACCCCAAGAATTCCTCCTCTGTTGCAAATAATGGCCGCATCAAAAAAGCCTTTAAAAATCGAAGAAGCCCCACCTAGTAAAGGAACATATTATAAAGTGCTAGAACACAAAGCTTATGTATCTTCAAGAAAGAAGATAATATTTGAAGACGTTAACAAGGGTGTAGAAGAAATATCTAAGGTGCTAAAGTCGTCTTAGCCTTCAAGTTTTTTTAAAAGCAGAGGAACAACAGCATATATATCTCCAACTATACCATAATCAGCCTCATTAAATATGGGCGCATTTTTGTCCTTGTTAATAGCTATAACTATTTTTGAGTCTCTCATTCCAACTATATGCTGAATCTGTCCCGATATTCCTAGCGCTATATAGATTTTAGGCCTCACTTTTTTGCCCGAAAGACCAACCTGTCTGTCCTCTTCAAGCCAGTGAAGGTCAGAACATATAGGCCGGCTTCCTGCAAGTTCACCACCCAACTTTACAGCAAGCTGTCTTGCGAGATCTATACCTTCCTTTTTTCCTATGCCTCTTCCAACTGAAACAATTATCTGTGCTTTAGTTATATCGACTGAACCCTTAGCTTTTTCTTCAACCCCTAACAGTTTTGTCTTTGCTGAACCTGTAAGTTCAACTTTCTGAGCATTATAATTGCTCTGAGTTGATTTTTTAATTTCAGCAGAACCGGGCAAAAGCGTGAACACTTTAGCTTCGGTTTCCTTTGTCATCACAGTTTTACCACCGAAATAATACCTTTTAACAACAGGCTTTCCATCTTTTATCTGAAATTCGAAAACATCAGATTCCATAGGATATCCCAATTTCTGGGATACTAGCGCCGCAATTTCTCTGCCTAAAGTTGAAGCGCCTACAAAAAGGTAATCATAGCCGTTTGAAAAGATTCTTAACATTAGGTCCACAGCCTGCCAAGGGTCGTAAAGATCTCCGTTAAAGAAATATGCGTTTTTAACTCTAAACCCTGAAGGATCAAAACCTTCTCGGCACACTATATCTATTTCTTCTGCCCTTTCGCTTAAAAAGCTAAGGAGCTCTTCTAAAAGTTCTTTCCTTTCAGAAAAAGCGAGCACCTTCAACACAAAATTATTGGAAAAAGAGTTTATTAAAGTTTTACAGCTATGCGAAGATAAGTTAATAAGAAATAGAACTAAAATAATAGACGTTGATAACGGAAGCTCTATGTTATCCAGAGTACTTTAATCTGCCAAGGAGTTACATGATGCTTGCCGTATATCTTTCGGCTTCTCTTTCTGTAGTTTTTTTCTTCTGGCTTCTTGAAATACGGCTAAAAAATGACGACGTTTCACTTAGAGAATTTCTTACCCTGATCTTTAAAAAATACAAAGGCTGGGCGAGTTATCTTTCTGACGTGCTAACACACAGAAGGCTGTTAAAAGATAGAAAAACTGGAGGAATATCCCATTTTTTTATGGTATACGCTCTTCTGCTATCATTTATCGGAACGCTTTTAGTTGCATTCAATCAGTACTATGAGATAATAACAGGCAGCGCCATTTTCTGTGGATATTTTTTTGAGAGCTACAGCTTTATTATGGATGTTGTAATGTGGGTTCTATTTGCAAGTTCCATAGGAGGACTTGTAGCCATTTATATGAGAAGATATATAGTTCCTAAAAGAGATATCGTATTTAATTCTTTTTACCTACTAGGGTTTGCATACCTAGCTATAACTGGGGCTCTTTTGGAATCTTTCAGAATCAATTCTCTAGGCATAAGCTCATATTATTTCTTTAATGCGATGATCTTCAATTTTATTAAAATGAGTTATCCTGAATACTTAGGGATTTATTTAACGCATTTTGAACTCGCATTCATACTTATAGCGCTTATACCTGAAACTTCGGTTTTCCATTCACTACTTAGCTTAACTAACTACTTAAAAGAAGAAAGATCAAGCGGGGAACTGAGAAAACCGTTTGATCTCAAAGAAATCATGGAGAAAGGAACTTTTGACGTGCAGGTTGGTATCAATAAAACTTCGGACATAAAAGGTTTTGATAGGCTTGAACTGGAAGCTTGTATGCACTGCTATAGATGTCAAGATGTATGTCCTGCGTATGCCGCAGGCAGGCCTCTTTCTCCGACTCAACTCATAACCGATCTTAAAAACGGAATTAATAAAGACAAGAACATATGGGATTTTATTCAGGAGGACACAATATGGTCATGCACAACCTGTGGAGCCTGCGTAGAAGCGTGCCCAGTTTATATTAGGCATACAGATTACATAGTAGATTCAAGAAGAGCGCTTGTAATGAACATGAAGCTAGATGAAAAGAAGAACACTTTACTTTTATCCTTAAGCTCTCAGGAAAACGCATTAGGGCTTCCTAATCAGGAAAGGAATTCATGGCTTTCTGAAGAAGGCATAAAAAAAGCCTCAGAGGTAAACAGCGTAGAGAACTTACTTTGGGTTGGATGTATGGGGAGCTTTGACCCAGAAGCGAGAGATATCGTGAAAAACTTTGTTGAAGTTTTAAAGAAAGCCGGGATTCAGGGAGATTATGCTTATCTTGGAGAAGAAGAAACTTGCTGCGGAGATCCGGCTAGAAGGCTCGGCGAAGAAAGCAAGTTTCAGGATTTAGCGCTAAAAAACATAGAAATTTTCAAGAAGTATAACGTGAAAAACATAATAACGATATGCCCGCATGGGTACAACACTTTCAAGAATGAATACCCTAAAATTGATCCATGGATAAAAAGCGTAAAAGTCAAGCATTACTCTGAGGTTATACAAGAACTTTTAGAAAAAGAAAAAATAAAGGTTAAAAAGTCCGAAGAAGTTCTTACAATTCACGATCCATGCTATCTTTCAAGACATAACGGCATAACTGAGCCTCAAAGGTTAGTTCTAAAAAAAGTTGGTAATGTCAAAGAACCAGCGCATAGCGGGAAGGACACTTTTTGCTGTGGTGCGGGAGGTTCAAACTACTGGTACGAAGTAAAAGAAAGCGAAAAGATAAGCCACTTAAGGTTCAAGGAATTAAAAGATACTGGAGCCTCTACTGTTGTGGTATTATGTCCGTTTTGTAACGCTATGCTAAACGATGCTTCTACGGTGCTTTCTGACGGGAAAATAAAGATAAAGGACATAGCAGAAGTTGTAAAAGATAGTTTAACGTAATAGTATAAATATATTTTATTATAAATATTGATTATATGGAAAAAGAACTCAATGGGAAAAAGGCTATAATAACAGGTGCGTCCACCGGAATAGGGGCTGCAACTGCGATAACTTTTGCAAGAGAAGGAGCCTCAGTTATAATAAACTATAACAGAAGCGCAGATGAAGCTAAAAAAGTTCAGGAAAGGGCAAAAAGCCTTGGGTCTGACGCATATATTTTTAAAGCCGACGTTACAAACGAAGAAGAAGTCAAGCAGCTGGTGGAATTTACAAAGGATAAGTTTGGGTGCATAGAAATATTAGTAAACAACGCGGGGGATCTCTTAGAAAGAAAAGCGCTTATGGAAACCGACCTTAATTACTGGAAAACTCATATAGACCTTAATCTGACCTCGGCATACATAGTTACTAAGAATTCAGTACCCCTGCTCTTAAGTTCAAAAAGTAATGATAAGGCGATAATAAACATATCATCTATAGCTGCCGTTACAGGAGGAGGAAAGGGAGCAGCCGCTTATGCTACGGCAAAGGGAGGACTTAAGACATTTACAAAAGCCCTTGCGAAAGAACTCTCTGCGTATAACATAAGGGTAATATCCGTTATGCCGGGTCTAATAGTAACGCCGTTCCATCAAAAAGCAAAGACCGAAGACATAGAAGGATGGGCAAACAGACAGGTGCTTTTAAAGAGAGCTGGAAAGTCAGAAGAGGTGGCTGAAGTTATAGCGTTTTTAGCGAGCGAAAGGGCCAGCTATATAAATTCAACAGAAATATTCGTAGACGGAGGCTGGATAATGGGCTGAAAAGAAAGGTTTATATAAAATCGTTGCTTTTTTATTGTTAATGACTCATTTTTATAAGTACAATCTGAACTTTAGAAACGCATTTTTAACAGCGGCAAGAAATTTTCCACAAAGAGAAATAGTCTACAGAGATAAAAAGAGGTATACTTTTTCAGAGTTCTATGACAGAGTATCTAGGCTCTGCAATGGCTTAAAGGAAATAGGAGTTAAAGAAGGGGATGTTGTAGGCGTAATCGACTGGGACACATATGTTTATATGGAATCGTACTTTGCGGTGCCGATGAGCGGGGCTACTTTGCATACAATAAATATAAGGTATCCACCGGAACTCATCTACCTAACTATGAATTATGCAAACGATAAGTATGTTATCGTAAGAGATGAATTTGTGCCTATTTTAGAAAAGAACGCACCCCTTTTTGATTTTGTGAAAGGTTGGATAGTATATTCGGAAGATGGAAAACCCGTAGAAACTACTCTGAGTCCAAAGTTTGAATATGAAGATGTAATAAAAAAAGGAAAGTGCGACCCCCCCGATCTTGATGAAGAAATGAGGGCCACAATATTCTTTACTTCGGGTACAACAGGGATGCCTAAGGGCGTAACCTTTACTCAGAAGCAACTTATACTTCATGCTCTATCCTTATCCTCTTCAATGAAGTACAGACCTTTGACGCTTACAGAGAACGATGTGTTTATGTCTCTAGTTCCAATGTTTCACGTTCACTCTTGGGGCATGCCTTACATAGCTTTTATGAACGGGAACAAATACGTTCTTCCGGGAAGGTATGAGGTAAAGACGATACTGGAGCTTATAAAGAATGAAAAAGTTACCTTTTCAACTATGGTACCGGCTATCCTTTACATGATACTTAATGATAAGGCTGTAGAAGATTACAGGGATTATCTGAAGGGCTGGAAGGTTATAATAGGAGGATCGGCGCTTCCTAAAGGTTTGGCACTTAAAGCTATATCGTACGGGATAACAGTGGTAGGCGGCTATGGACTTTCAGAAACTTGCCCAGTCCTTACCATATCCGTTATGAACGACTACACGGCAAAAATGAAGTATGAAGAAGCTCTAGATCACCTAATCAGCGCTGGTCTTCCGATTCCTCTTGTAAACTTAAGAGTGGTCGATCCAGCCGGGAAAGATGTGCCTTGGGACAATAAAACCGTTGGAGAAGTGATAGCCAGGAGCCCGTGGCTTACAAAAGAATACTATAACGATCCTGAAAAAACAGAAGAACTGTGGAAAGGTGGTTGGCTGCACACAGGCGACCTAGGCGTTGTTGACGAATTTGGTTACTTGCATATTGTGGATAGAGAGAAAGACGCAGTTAAAAGCGGCGGAGAGTTCATACCGACCATAATACTAGAGAACGCTATTAGCGAAGTTAAAGGAGTAGGGGAAGTAGCTATTGTTGGAGCACCAGATCCAAAGTGGGGAGAGAGGCCTGTTGCCTTTATAGTAAAAACAGGCGAGGTTTCAGAAAAAGAAATATATGATCATTTAAATGAATATGTAAAACTTGGAAGGATACAGAAATGGTGGATACCTGATAAAATATATTTTATAGAAAGCATGCCTAAGACAAGCACGAACAAAATAGATAAAAAAGTGCTCAGAGAAAAGCTAGGTTAAAAAATTAAATTTTCAGTTTGGAATTTCTGAATATTGTACTTGTAAACCCTGAGGTGCAGATGAATAGCTTCCCACATCTCTTAAGACTATAATAAGTATAGGAATTTTATGGAAGTTGTGATTTAGAAATGGACTGACGCGCCAAGCAGAACCGTTGTAAAACAAGGTCATGTTAAAGAACTGCTGAGGAACAAAAAGCACGGTTATGTTGAGTTCCTGCGCTTTTGAGTGTATCCTGTTAAATGATTGAGGTACCCACACAAAAGGTAAAGCTTCAACCGTTATGTTGTAGCCTTTATGAGAGCTGACGTAAGATACAGCATATGATGAATTTATAAAACCTATTATTTCATAGCTTTGCTGGACCTTTTGTGAATGGTGACCTCTAGCCAAATGGCCATGCCCTTGAGGCACCATTATCTCCATAGGAACAAAAGTCTCGTTACCAAGCGTTATATAAGGAATAACCATAGAACTGTTAAAGTAAACCACATTATTATAAACTCCAATGCTTCCTGTTAGAACTACTGGTGTAAAGTTCACATAACACATTTCTGTCGTTATGTTCTCTATATAGCTGAAATTCATTTGCAAAAACAATTTTGACATACTTTCTACAAACGCTTTATCTTTAAACTTACCTTGCCGCATTATGTAAAAAGCGAAGTGCCGGCCAAAATTTTCTTTTGAATATTGATGAATGATGGCTGAGGCGTTACCTAAAAGCTGTCTTGCCTGCGCTAAGTTATGAGCGGCTTGGGTAGCGTTTACTGCAGGTTGGTTTAGAAGAGATATAGCTTGAGAAATTTTATCTAGAGCTTCCTGTTTAAGCGTATCGTTTTGAATATTTTGAGCTAAAGTTTCTAATTTTTTTGCAAAACTCAACGCCATATCCCTAGATACGTTCAGACCTAGTGGTACAGCAAAAAGCTTCCCGCCGGCTTCAGAAATACCCGCATAAGAAGAATTCATTGCCATCTTGAAATAGTATTCAGCGCCAGTATAATTTCCTTCGTTGTATAGCTTTTGCGCCTTTTCTAAGAACGTGATAGAAATGTTAAGGAAATTGTAAGCCCGAGTGCCTTTCTTTACATGCTGGAGAGCCGTAGAAAGACCGTTTATTGTTGAAGATAAAACGGTTCCTAAAGAGCTATTAGTATTTTGAACCTGTCCATGAACTATATTAGGTAAGAATAGCCCCGCTACTATAATTAATGCAAGCAGAGACGAGAGCTTAATTCTCATGATATAAATTTAACGTAAAAAGGATATAAGGAATTTGGAGGAACGATCTGGAACGATCTTAGCGAAAACATCTAAAAATTTTACAGTTATGACTATTTGGTTTGTTGTAAAAAATAAACATAAAACGCGGGATGCAAGGTAATTTACCTTTTGATTGAAAATATTTAAAGTGAAAAAGTTTTCAAAAAGGAAAAATAAAACGGTCTTAAATAACAATTAAAGTTATTGTACAAAAACTAAAGTTTTGCTTAATTTTACAAGATAAATACATCATAAGTTCAAACCGCAAGTTTAAAATTTTAAAGATAACCGTTTATAAGAGATCTTAGCATGACATCTTAGTCGGTTATAAAGGTTCTTAAAAATGATATTTAAAGCGCAAATAAGAAATTTTGACGAAAAAGTTATATAAAAGCAGTTTATATCTATTTTTAGACCTAAAATGCAAGAAAATGACAAAAAAGGAAAAGAAGTGTTCTGGATTTCTAGTTCTATACTTTTCGTTGTAAGTCTAATCATGATGTTTTACGGCATATATCAGCAGGTAGTTTTACATGTGTACAAAGCTCCGCTTCTATTAGGCATCGTTGCTGGCATGCTTCTTGCCATACCGTTAGAGCTCTGGAACTTTTCAGATCCTGACACGCTTTTCAGGGTGATGGCATTTCAGGACAGGTTCCTCATGGTCTGCTTTGGCTTTGCGATAGGACTTGGAGCAATACTCCTTTACGGGCTTAATCTGTTTGTTCCGCATCCAAACTTCGGCATAAAGGACCTTTTTGTGTTCGGCATAGTTCTAGGAGGGCTAATATTTGGGCTAGGAGTTGGAATTGCAGGTTACTTTCCAGGGACTGTCTGGATAGCCCTTGGACAGGGCAGAAGAGACGCAATATATGCAGTTGCTGGTGGCCTTCTTGGCGCTTTTACATGGTCGGTAATATTCGGAAACGTAAGAGGAATTCTATGGAACACGCTAAACTTCGGTCCAGTAACATGGGCTTCTCTATTTGGAATGACAACAAGGCCAGAGATTTTCGCTGTTAGCATAGTGTTTGGAATAATACTCCTGCTGATGTTCTTCTTCCTTCCAAGGTTTCCAAAACAGCCAACAAGACAATCCTGTGCTTACCACCTTGCTGGGGCAAACAAAGAAACAGTAAGATTCGACCAAGTCATTGATGAGGAAGGCATCAAGTATCCAAATGCAAGGCCATACATAACAAAACTGATAAACGAAAGCAGCATAGAAAACGCTAGGTCGATAATACTACTTGGTATAGAATTTACAATAACAGCTGTAGCTGTCATAATACTAAGACAGATATTTGGTGAGTCAACGACATATTCTTGGATTGGTGCGCAAATATCATACTTAATAAATGCAAAGTGGGCAGCTTCCAATCCGTATTTCCAGCTTTTCGGTGGCATGCACATAGTTAACGGTGTTCCGGTAAACAACCCGTTTAGCGAAATAGGCTGGGAACCATTCTCAGATCTTGGAACGTTCTTGGGAGGGTTGGTATCTTCGCTTTTAATCAGTAAAAGGTTCATTGGATACAGAAAACAGGTGCCATTTGTCTGGCAGCACAACTTCGGACCTTCAGAAGCAAAAAGGGCTATCGGTTCTTTTATAGGCACTTTTATGGTCCTTTTCGGAGCTAGAATGGCTAACGGCTGCGCATCAGGGCATATTCTTAGCGGAAACATACAGATGGCCGTCTCAAGCTTCCTGTTCATGATAATGGTGCTGATTGGAGCATGGATAGCGCTCAGGTACATAATGCACCTTAAGATAAACGCACAAGGATACGTAGATTAAAATATTTTTTGTTTATCACATTAAGTTTATAAGCTCAGTTTATAGTTTTATTTTGAACGGGATTGGAGATATCAGTTATATCGAGAACAGATAATTCATTAGAAATAGTGTTTAAGAACGCAGATTTTTCTCTATTAAAAATAATTCAGACAAATCTTATTGATGACAAAAGGGTCAAAAACATATCTGTTAAAAGGGGTCATATTCTAACCAAAGAGGTGTATCTTTTCATATTAACAGATGGATCAGATCCAAAGCAAGTACTTAAGGACGGTATAGAAAGGGCTAAGGATATGACAAAAAGTTTAAAAGAAGAGATAGAAAACGCTTTATCTAGACCATAATGCCAAAATTTTGTCCTAAAGATGGAACTTTGATGAAACTAAAGAGCGAGAAGAAAGGGCAACGCGTAGAGCTTGTTTATGTATGTCCAACGTGTGGCTATACTGAAAAGTACAAAAAAGAAAAGGTTCTTGAGGAAAAAGTTTCAGCAGAAGAAGAATCACTCAAAATAATAGATGAAAACACCGACCTTTCAGCTCTGCCAACTGTGAACGTTACATGCCCCAAATGTGGAAACAACAAAGCTTACTGGTGGATGGTGCAGACTAGGTCAGCAGATGAACCTCCGACGCAATTTTATAGATGCACAAAATGTGGATACACCTGGAGAGTTTATTCATAAATTTATAATTTTTGAACCTTTTATTCAGTTCGAATTTAGAAATTTTGCCGGTTTTTGTTTTTAAAAAATTACATTAATAAAGAATTTTTTCAGAAAAAGGCGCGAAAATTTTTATACATCTATAGAAACTCTATTTTATGCCTTGCAAGAAAACCAAAAGTAAAAAAGAGGAGAAAGAAGCAAAAACTCAGTGAAGTTAATTAGACAAAGACAGCATTTTTAGTTTTTTATTTAGCTTCGATGTTTTCTTTTGCCTTTTTAAAAAGAACGTAAAATCCGGCCACAGAAAAACTGTACAGCGTTGCAGTAAAAAAGAAAGGCATGTTAAGGTAACCCAGCTGTATAAATAACCCACTTATAAAAGGCCCAAAGGACCGAGGCAAAGAGTCAAAAAAGTTTATTATAGAAGAAGCAAGCGCCCTTTCGTTTTCTGGTATAAGCCCCATTATGAAGCTATTCTGTATGGGTGCAGACATATTCATCAAAAGGCTTCTTAGAACATAAAGAACCCCAGCAAGATAGTAAAAAGGCATAAAGGGCATCGCTATTAATATAACTACAGAAGCGGCTTCAGTGTATACAATTGTTTTGATTTCACCCATTGCGTTTGCCATTGAAGGCGTTATAAGGCTTGCAATCGCCGTTAAAAACTGAGTCATTGAAAAAAGTGGTCCTAGAACGTTAACGTTTGTATTATATTTAAGATAAAACCACAAAGGAAAAATTCGGACAAGAACCCCAGCACCAAGTCCTATCATTCCAAGTACTGATAACCTCATAACAATCTTTCTTGAGGTCTTAGGGAACAGCGCAATATTTCCTGCATGCCCCCTATAACGTTCTTGTATTTTTAAAATCGGTAACAACGAAACAAGAGAACCTACAAAAGCTATTATATAAAGAACTCTATACGAATTAACTAAAGAAAGCTGAAGATATTTTGATAAATAAGGCGGTAAAGCTCCCAGCAGCATGCCCGCTGAAGAAGCGATACCGCTTATAAAGCTAGAAAACGCAAAAACGAAATTTCTTGTGGCTTCTTCGCTCTTTTCTGTCAAAAGGGCCATATAGCTCGATCCCGAATTAGCAAACGCTATACCCAATAAAGATACAGCAAGAAGAATTTCAAAAAAGCCTGTAAAGACTGTCAGCAAAACAAATGCAACAGAAGAAACAAGCCTAGCAAGAATTATAAAATTTTTTCTCCCGTACTTATCAGAAAGTGATCCTATGGGAAGCATAAGCAGCGCCCCAATGAACGTATTAAAAGTTAGTATTACCCCTATTTGAAAAGGGCTGTAACCTATCTGATCCAGATAAACAGGGAAGTCAACCCACATAAAACCTTGGGTTAAACCAATTATAAAAGAAGAATAAATTAGAAGCTTGGCCTCGCCGCTTATCTTCCAGCTCACATATATCGATCTCTTTTTGATAATATAAACAATGATGTAAAACTTGTATAAAAAAGATAAATAATATTGATCGATAAAAAACGTAACATGAGCGTCTTAACTCACGACATAATTTTAGATAGCATTAGAAAAAAAGAGCTCTTAATAGAACCATTTGATGAAAGCATAGTAAGAGAAAATGGAATAGATCTAAGAGTTGGATACGAATATGCGCAATACGCTTTTTCAAACCAAATAGTTGATCCTTGTGAAATTGAAAACTCTTCAGGTCTTTTTAAAATAGTAGAGGCAAAGGACTCTAGAATTCCGGTTCCGCCTAACAGCTTTGTCTTACTAACAACTCTTGAACGGGTAAAGTTGTCAGACAGCTTAGTAGGTTTCTGTAACCTAAGGTCAACTCTTGCGAGGTATGGTTTATCGATGAGCCCCACCATTATAGACGTTGGTTTTGAAGGCAATATAACTATAGAAATCATAAACACGAGCGGGAATTATATAGTTTTGAGACCTGGCATGAGGTTCCTTCATGTAATACTTGTAAGGGCAGAAGGAAAATACAGCTATAAAGGGAGTTATCTTAAGCAAAAAGGCGTTACAATACCAAAGGGCATGAAGGGGGAATGTTAAGTCTTTTTAATTTTGTATAACTTACAAACGCTTTTGTTTATCCAAAAGGCCTATTTCTTCTTTTTCTAATGCATATAAGAACATTCCCGCAATTATCGTAACAGAACCGATATATAGAGCCTGCGTACCTAGCGCCAGCATAACAAGTATAGAAAGCAGTATTGAAAGTATCTGCACATAAGGATAAAGTGGGGAATTAAAAGGACCTTCGATCTTCCTTTTTCTTACAATATAAACAGCAAGGCCAGTAATTGCATATGAAAATATGACACCAAAATTTGAAGCAAGCGCTATGTATTGTATATTTCCAAGAAACACAGAAATTATCGCTATTATCCCAATAAGCAAAACAGCCCGCTTAGGAGAATCTTCTTTACCAAGGGTTTTTGGAAGTAGCCCGTCATCGCTCATCTGTAGAAGAGTTCTTGAACCTGCCACTATAAGAGAAAGCGTCACGGTAACTGTTGCCACAACGGCAATTATGCCGATTATCCGGTCTACAAATAGTGGGGCTTTTGAAAAGTTAAGAGCTTCTAAAAGAGGATCCGCTGTTATAGAGTATAACTGCCACGGCATTAACGCTATCATCCCTGCAACAACTAGAAGGTAAAGAACTGTGCTTATTCCAAGTGAAAGAATTATAGCTTTCGGAGCATTTTTTCTACCATTAACTATTTCAGGAGTAAGAGTAGCTACAGTGTTAAAACCAGAATAGGCAAAAAAAGCCAATGAAGCGGACTGTATTATGCTAAAATATCCATGGGGAATTAATGGAGTGAATCTTGTTGGAATCCACTTCCCATAAATCAATGAAAGAATAATAAACATGACAAGCCCACCAGCTGTTAGAATCACTAAAACTTCTTCTATATCTGCAACTACATTTATTCCAATATAGTTAAGGAAAACGGCGAAGGCCATAAGTACTATGGCTAGTAATATTTCATAGCTAATAGAGGAAATACCAAGCATGGTTAAAAGGTAAGATGAAAATCCGAGCGCTACAGCGGAGGTTGCGATCGCGTAAGAGATAGCTCTGAGCCAGCCGACGATGAATCCCATTGCTTCTCCCATCGTTTCTTTCGCGAAAGAGTAAAGCCCACCATGGGAAACTATCTTTGATGAAAGCTCAGCGCTATTTAATGCAACTGTTACTGCAAGAACAGCCGTTATTAAAAAAGATATGATAGCGCCGGGTCCTGCTTGATGTATTACAGAACCTGCTAACACAAATATTCCAGCCCCTATTATGTTTCCAAGCCCTATTGCAGTTGCCTGCCAAAGACTTATTGATCTTTTGCTCAATAGATTATCTTTTTTGACAGAAAGATAAAAATCTAACACCTTAAAATTGGGGCCGGTGGGATTTGAACCCACGACCGCCAGCGCCCCAGGCTGGCATCCTAGACCAGGCTAGACGACGGCCCCTCACGCTTATTTGTTTAATTTAGGTTTAAATCCTTAACTAATTTAACACGCAGAGTTTTGGAGCATAGTTTTTTATGATTTTAAAAACGAAAACGCGTACTTTATAGTAAACTTGAAATTCGGCTTCGAATAAATATGCTATTACTTAATTTAAAGAAAAATATATGACAATAAATTATATTTTGGAAACAAAAAACTTATAAATAATTATTGCAAAATATACTAATGCAAGGAAACGCTAAAAATAACGGCGTTTTCTACAAAATAATTGCTATAATTCTGATGATAATTCCCTGGATAGCCTACCTCTGGATCAGTTCTTACAACAAAGTTCAGCCAACGCTGTTCGGCATAACCTTCTTTTACTGGTACCAGACGCTATGGCTTTTAATTTCATCAATTTTCTATGCAGCGGCAGCATACCTAATTTATAGAGGTGAAAAAGAGTGATAGGTATTTTTGGATGGATAACTTTCATAATTCTCTTCTTATTCTTTACTTTTCTAGGTTTTTACGGTGCAAGATGGAGAAGGGGAGACCTTAACAAGCTTCACGAATGGGCGCTTGCAGGAAGAAGGCTTGGAGCCTTTCTTGCTTGGTTCTTAATAGGGGCTGACGTCTACACAGCGTATACTTTTGTAGCTGTACCTTCAGGCATGTTTGCATCTGGAGCTCTTTACTTTTATGCAGTTCCTTATGTAGCAACAACTTTTATGGTAGCAATGATCACGATGCCTAGGCTCTGGCAGTGGTCAAGGGAAAAAGGTTACGTTACAGCAGCCGACATGGTAGAGGATCGGTTTAACAGCAAAGTGTTAGCTGGATTGGTTGCAATTACAGGAATAATAGCAGAACTGCCTTATATAGCTCTGCAAATAGTGGGTATGCAGGCGGTTCTTGGAATGATGCTCCTTGGGGTTACAAGCAACGTAAAGCTAGTAAGCGATATTGCTCTTACAGTCTCATTCATTATACTGGCTGCTTTTACGTTTACTAGCGGGCTAAGAGGGGCAACTCTTGGAGCCGTTCTCAAGGATATACTTATTTTCATTTCTGTGATTTCTCTTATAATTATTATACCTCTGAAGTTCGGAGGTTTTTCGTCGGCTTTTTCTGATGCCCAGAGCTTTGCCTCTGCATTAGCTGCTAAACATGTTGCATGGCTTTCAACTGGTATAACTTATCTGAAGCCTTTGCCAGCGTTTGAAGCTGGATACACTACTTTATGGGTAGGAAGCACTTTTGCGCTTTTCCTCTATCCACATTCAATAAACGGCTCTCTAAGCGCTTCGGGCAAGAAACAGCTCGCAATAAGCGACGCTTTCCTTCCTATTTATGGAATAGGATTAGCGCTCTTAGCCCTTTTAGGGCTTCTAGCATATTCTGATAAAGCGGCTATGAGTTTATTGAGCAAGTTTCCGCTATCTTCAATGGGTATATATTCGATACCAGCCCTTGCAGTGTCAACGTTACCAGATTGGTTTGCTGGCGTAGTGTTGCTTGGAATATTTATTGGAGGCCTTGTTCCTGCAGCTATTATGGCCATAGCTCAGGCAAACCTGCTTACAAGAAACATAATAAAACCGATTAAGCCTCAGATAAAGCCAGAAACTGAGACGAGAATATCAAAATGGGCTTCTGTGATTTTCAAGTTCACTGCATTAGGTTTTGTCTTTGTTGTGCCTGCAACATATGCAATACAGCTACAGCTTTTAGGCGGTATAATAATACTTCAAACTTTGCCACCAGTATTTTTGGGTCTTGCCACAAAAAAGCTTAACAAGTACGCTCTTATGGCAGGGCTCATAGCTGGAATGGTTTCTGGAATATACCTTGTAGAAGTGGCAAACAAATTTGGGCCACTTATGACTAGCCTTTATCACATGGGAGGATACTTGATATGGATAGGAATCATCGCCTTAGCTATAAATCTTGCAGTTGCAGTAATATTCAGTCTGCCTACGTTGCTTAAAAAGTAATTGTATCCTTCTTTATAAACTGAAATTTTTTCTCTCTGTTTAATAATCATATAGATCTCTTTGTTTTTCTTATTCTGTTTAATTCATAAGCCAATTATTTTTCTGGCAAAGTCCATCATTTTATCATAAGCCCAAAATTTTTGCATGGCTTCGTTAGGAGACCTATCACAGTTCTTGCCTTAAGGTCTTCCCCGAACTTCCTTTGCTCATGTCTCAAGCTCTTTGTCCCAGTATTCAAACATCTCAATAGACAATAGGATCTCTCCCCTGACAACAAGTTGTTCGTTGTACTTTGCCCAGTCCCTTTTGTAGATAACCTTATTACCAATCTTTT
>JAVBJD010000082.1 GCA_030756715.1 Conexivisphaerales archaeon | reverse complement strand
CATCCAGTCGAGCAGCCATTATACTATATAACGCTAAAAGAAAAACTCACGATCTTAAAACCTTATCTTTTAACAGGAAAGCCAAGCATTGGTAGGATGGTAAACACTGTTAAAAGACCGTGGGGAACAGATATAGCTTCAGTTAAGTACCTCGGTAACAGGGTACTAACTATACTTGAACCCGAGGTTGACGAAACGAGGGCTTCCCTTTACAGAAAGATCGTTGTAGCAGATTACGTAAAGAGAGGTTACAAAGTTAACTACGTAATAGGCCCTAACGAGAACACCGAAAGCTTTCTAGAGGAAATGAAAACCCTTTTAGGTAGTACTGACAAAATAAACATAATAAGTTTCAACGCAAAGGATTATCACTATAAAGCTGACAGAATTCCTCACGCTCAAAAAGTATATGAGCCTAACGTGGTCAACGCTATAAACCTTCTCGCAGAAGAAAGTTTTGCCATCAAAGATCCAGTTGAATACGAAATTTATGTAATGGAGAATTTAAAAAGGGATATAGAATTTAACAGGATAACGACGCTTATGGGATACTCTGATCAGAAAGCAATTAAGGTACAGCTCAAGTATGCGAACTTGGTTAGGAAGATGATCGTTGTTGATGGCTTTCTTTTCTGGAGGAGCATAAAGCCTTTAGGTCCTCTATTCTTTTTGGATATAAAGCCAGAAGAAGGTATGGCTGAATTTATAGAGATGATGTAAATGGAAAAAGAAATAATTAGAAAAATCATTGAAAGTGTGATAGCTGAGCACGGCGGAGAGGCCACAAAAAAGGTGGTGCTTTACCACCTCGAGTACATACTCAAAATTAATCCCGGAGACGCTCTAGAAAGGCCTGAGGACTTTGTAAAAGCTCTTAAAATAATCTACGGAAGCTTTGAGAGCCACATCGAAGCTGAAATATGCAGGAAATTAGCAGAAGAATACAGGGTTGACTACAGTGGGAACAGCATTGTCGAACTTGCAAAGGAGCTAAAAAATAAAAGGGCATCAAAATAACGTATTGCTTTTGCGAATTTAAGATGCTTTCTTATGTTGTATTTTTATTAGTTGTTTGCTTATTATACAAAAATTATGGTTATAAAAAGATTGAAAACCGTTATATCGCCTGTTTCTTTTTATAATATCATGGAGTATGTGAATTTAGGTAAGAGCGATATAAAGGTTTCAAAGATAGGCATAGGGACGTGGCAAGCGAGCGGAGACGCATGGGGACACGACGTAGTCGACGAAAATATAATCAAGGCCATCAAAAGATCTTATGAGCTAGGCGTTAACCTAGTTGACACCGCAGAGATCTACGGGAACGGGCATTCAGAAACTGTGGTTGGCAAAGCGCTAAAAGAAATCGGCAGGGAAAAAATGGTTGTTGCCACAAAGGTTGCCGGTGCTCACTTAAGGCACGACGAGCTGATAAAATCTGCAGAGAACAGCATGAAGAGGCTGGGTGTGAACTACATAGACCTTTATCAGATACACTGGCCAGATCCTTGGGAACAGATCCCCCTAAGAGAAACCATGAAAGCAATGGAAGAGCTTTACGCTCAGGGTAAGATAAGAGCAATAGGAGTCAGCAACTTTGCAGTTAGGGATCTTGAAGAAGCAAGGTCATACCTTTCAAAGACCGACATTGTTTCTAATCAGGTTCGGTATAACATGCTCCAGAGGGAGATAGAAGAGGAGGTAATGCCTTACTGCAGGAAGAACAACATAACGATAATAGCTTGGAGCCCCCTTGCTCAGGGAGCTCTTACTGGTAAGTATAGCGTTCAAAACGTCCCAAGGGACAGGATAAGGAACGGAAACGAGATCTTTAAGCCAGAAAACCTTAGACAGATAGAGCGACTTCTGGATGTTCTAGAAGAGATAGCTGAAAAAAGGAACAAAACTATTTCTCAAGCAGCGCTTAACTGGGTTATATCTCACGAAGGGGTTATAGCGATACCGGGTGCAAAAACTCCAGAACAGGCTGAGGAGAACGCTGGAGCTGCTGGCTGGATGCTTTCTGAAGAAGAACTTAAGCTTATAGAGAAGGAGCTTTCAAAAATAGACATCGATTACATGTGAAACTTTTTTATTTTTATATATGTGCATCTGAACACATAAACGTTTATTTTTTAGAAGTTCTTATTTTTGATTGATGAAGGTAGCTTTTATAACTGGGGCTCTTGGCCAAGATGGGGTTCTCCTTGCTGAGCTTTTGAATAGCAAAGGGTATAAAGTTGTAGGCTTCATAAGGCAAAAGCCGGATCGTTTTAGCTTGGCAAGCAACTATTTTGAGAACTTCAACTCGTTTTTTGAGGGCGATGTTCTTAACTACGAAGACGTTGAAGCTGCCCTTAAGAGCTACGAGCCCGAAGAGATCTACCATCTAGCTGCTCAGAGCCACGTGCTAGAGAGTTTCAGAAATCCTAGCTATACATTACAGGTGAACCTGTTTGGTACAGAAAACGTAATGAGAGCTGTTAAAAATCTGAAACTTAACAGCAGAATCTTCTTTGCATCTTCAGCAGAAATATTTGGGAACCCCCAAGCTGTTCCTCAGAACGAGCAAACCCCGTTCAACCCGCTGTCTCCTTTTGCGGTTTCAAAGCTAGCGGCTATGTATTTATGCTCCGTTTACAAGAAGGCCTATGGTATATTTGTGTCAAGCGGTATACTTTTTGATCACACAAGCGAAGTCAGGGGCGAGGAGAACCTCACACAAAGGGTTGCTGTCTGGGCCGCAAAGATGATGCTCGGTATCTACGAAGATCTTGCAGTTGGCAACCTTAAAGCAAGGAGGGACTGGGGTTATGCTAAGGATTTCGTCAAGGCCATGTGGTTAATGCTCCAGCAAGAAATACCAGATGACTTCGTTATAGGAACAGGCGAACAGCACAGCGTAAAGGAGCTTGTAGAGCTTGCCGCTGAAACCGCGGGTGCAGAAATTTACTGGACAGGCTCTGGAAAAGAAGAGAAAGGGTCAGTTATTTTAAAAGGGAAAAATGTTTCAAAAGTTTACGTTGACGAAAAGCTCGTAAGACCAATAGAATCAGAAAACTATATGGCTGACTACTTAAAGGCCAAAAAAGTGCTTGGCTGGGAACCAACTTTAAAGTTTAAAGATATAGTAAAGCTGCTGGTTAACACAAAATATTACTCGCTTTCTCTCAGAAAAC
>JAVBJD010000081.1 GCA_030756715.1 Conexivisphaerales archaeon | reverse complement strand
ACAATCTTTCTGCAGTAGGTGAGAAAGGCAGTGTGCCCTGCTATGAAGTTCTGAGGCCTGGTCCTGTTCTCAGCGACCTGAAGCCTCCTTATCATTATCTCTACCGTCTCTTCCGCGTAAAACTTTTTCTCAAAACTGCTGTAAAGCTTTTCTAACTGGTTGTAAGTTGGAAGAAGAAAGGCTGCCATGGAGCCCGGCTTCAGTGATTTCCAAACTATGTGAACTAGCTTCCAGGGATCTCCAAGGTCAATAAACGCAGCATCGTAATAGTTCTCGTTTAGCTTCTCGGTAAAGATCCCGAACTTAACGTAATCAGAAAGCCCTACCTTTTCTATGTTCTTTTTCGCTATGTTAATGTAATCCTCGTTAACATCAAAAGTTTGAACTTCGCCTCCCGGCCTTACAAAGTTTGCCATGTAAGCTGTCATTGCCCCGCTACCAGTGCCAAGCTCTAGAACCATTTTTCCTGGACCTATGTTCATCCTTAAGATAGTATAAGCAGCGTCCTTTGGGTAAACTATCTGCGTTCCCCTTTCAAACTTCATTACAAGATCTATGAGCGTGGGTTTGAAGATATAGTAGAGTCCATCTTGAGTCGTCTGCCCGAATTCCTTACCTATTAGCTCAGAAAGGTCTATCGTCGAGAGATGGGTCTGAAATTTCTGATCTTTTCTAACTTTTAAGAGCCAGCTTTTGTTCCTGTGGACTATAAGCACGTAGTCTCCTTCCTTGATCTTCTCTTCTTCGGGCATATATATTAGAAATTTACTGGAGATATAAGGTTTCTGAGAGATCTGCTATGTCTTTTGCCATTTCTATTATTCTTGATATGTTCAAAGCTATATCTGGCTTTACAGATACAAGGGCTGAATAAGCTTCCTTTGATGCGCCCTCTATGTCAGAGGGTTTTATCTTTTTATCCCCAAGAAAAGCCCTTATAGACATTTCTTTGAGCTCCTTAACTGTTTTAAGGTCTTTGAAATCAGCCTTTCCGGCTATTGATGTAAGCTCATCCCCTATGGTCTCTATAAAATGCAGTACAAGCCTGTAGTCAAGAAACTGTACAGGGCTGAGCATGAGCTTTCTTGCTATCATAGAGTCCGTTAGCCCCATCCTGAGCATCCTTATTAAAAGAAAGTAAAGCTTGTCAACTTCTGAGTCCATGGCCTTCACTTTTTCTCTGTTAGCTATGGAATCTATCATAAAGCTGGTTATCCTGTCCATGCGCCTAACTATTTCATAAAAGTCAATCTGGTTTATGTCCAAAGCAAACGAAAACAGGGCTTCTTCATCGGTTTCAGAAACAAGTATCAGGCCCATGAACTTTGACTCTATGAGGTTTTTCAGGTCTTCAAGCTCTTTCTTGCTTTTGTAAGTGGCCCTGAGCTTAGTGTAACCGTTTATGTACGCATATGAAATAACCTTTTCAGCATACTCTTTTTGAATCTCCTCTAAATTTATGAAAAAGGTCCTTTCCGCTCCCTCGTTATTTCTGGGCATTATGATGAGCTCGCCTGTAGATGATTCAAGCGCTTCTACAAAGTCACCTTCCCTTATGCCGAACTTTTCGCACCAAAGTTTTGGCAGCGTTATGAATAAAGATGAGTTGCCAATCTTGAGGACCTTCCTGAGATAGGTCATCACTTTTATATTTTAAATGGTCGCTTTTATCGTTTTCATTTTCCTTTATTTTTCATGAGGGAAGTATAAGCACCTATAAAGCTTATTATGGCAGAAAAAAGCATCATAGCTTTTAGACCGCTCATAAAATATATGTAATAAAGATTAGAGCTCTGGACGTAAAAACCCGAGAACATAGAGAGAAGCATCTTTCTGCTCATGCTGGAAGCTAAGAACAGGCTTGCTATGGTCACGCTCAGAAGCTGCCCGGTAAACCTCATAGTGCCGAGAGTTCCTGAAGCTAGGCCGTATTTTCCGGGAGAAGCCGATCCCATCACAGAATTTGTGTTAGGGGCTGAAAAAAGCCCGAAGCCAATGCCCAAAACGCTCAAAGATAGCACTATGTTGACTAGGTTTTTCAGATCTAAAGTGTAAAGCATCAAAAATGCAAAACCTATCAGCAACATGCCTAAAGACGCAAGAATTCTTGAACCATACCTTTCCGCAAGAAGTCCGCTTAAAGGTGAAAAGATGACCATGAAAACTGGCTCAGCTACGAGGATCAGGCCTGATATTTCGGGGCTTATGCCGAGTATAACCTGCAGGTATATTGTAAAAACAAAAACGATAGAATAAGTTGCTATGTAATTAAGAAGCGCTGTGATGTTAGAAGCCGTAAAGGTCCGGTTCTTTAAAAACAGGTCAACGTCAATCAGCGGGTTTTTGCTTCTCCTTTCGGCAAACAAGAAAAGGATAAAAAGCAATGTAATTTCTGGGATAATATAAGCAGAATACATGTAGCCGTAGATCTCGGTAACGCTAAGGAATAACACAATCGAAATGAAAAAGAGGACAAAAGTTACTGCTCCTGTAATATCTATCTCCTCGTTAAATATTTCAAGCTCGAGGTCCTTCATCGAGTAGAGAGATATTATAAATGCCGCGAGAGACAGCGGAGCATTCACGAGCAAAACGGAACGCCAGCCAAAGACCTGAATCAGAAAGCCACCAGCAAAAGGTGCCATAGTAAGGCCCAAGTAAACTGACATAGCGTTTATGCCAAGAGCAAAACCCCTCCCGCGGTTCCTGAAAGCCTGAGTTATAAGCGCTGTCGAGTTTGTGCTTATAAGAGCGGCTCCGACGCCCATCAGAAACACCAGAGCGTCAAGAGCGATCAAGCTCGGAGAAAAGAATGCCGCAATGGCTGAAGTTGCGAAAAGTAGGGTTCCAACCCTGTACATCTTAACCCTTCCATAAACATCTGAGAGCTTTCCGAAGAAAATCATAAAAGAAGGAAGAGGAAAGAGTATCAATACAGGTATCCATACTAACTGGTAAAAGTTGGCCCGAAATGCGTATCCTATCTCTGGCACTGCAAAAGTCAGCACGCTTGATGAAAAAGGAGTAAGGAAAGCTGATATGGAAGTCGTTGTTATAAGGCTCTTTCTTGCGAATACCACGTTCACAGAACTGCTCGGCTTACCTTGATTTTGCAAAGAGGTCAAATGTTAAAAAACCATGTTAAATATATCTTTATTTTTAGTTTTGTGAAAGTGTTTTTAA
>JAVBJD010000080.1 GCA_030756715.1 Conexivisphaerales archaeon | reverse complement strand
TTCTTTATGAGCGCTGCAGCTATAATGGCTGCGCCTACCATAAAGATAAGGAGGGCTACAAGCAGAGCGCTCATGAAAAATTTTTATAAGCTGAAGCTTTAAGCTTGAAGGTAAAAAACGTTTTTCATTTTGTAAAAATTTTCAGCCCAAATTGTCATGTGTCGCGCTTCCAGAAGCTTTTGAAACCCTTGCCAGGTACGCGTAAACAAGGTAGATCGCAACTGTGGGCACGATAACCACTATGAAAGTTAAAGAAATCCCGACGAACGAAGCTATCAACCCGGATATGAAAGGCGTAAGTAGCCAGACAACGTTGTTAACAGATATGTAGTAGGAGTTAGCAGCGTAGATCTCTTCATCTCTGTAAGACCTCCTCAGGATTATCAGGGCAACTGGCCAGAAAAGGCCATGCGGGAAACCCAGTATCGCATAACCGAGCAAAAAGAGGGCAAGGTTCAAGTGAGTTCCAACGAGCACAAGCCCAAGAACGGTAAGGACGCTGCCCAAGGTCACTGACCTGTCTATCGAGCGCACCGGTCTCACTGTAAGGTAAAACCTTGTGAGAAACGACGTTATGAAGAAAGCTGAATACATCGCAACTGAAACTGAATAGCTCACGTTGAATGCCTGCCTGGCCAGTATAGCCCCGTAGTAAGTCATGGCAACAAAAGGAAAAGTGTATATTGTGTTCGCTGCTACGGCTTTCCAGAAATCTGGCCTGTTTATTATCCCGGACCTCTTTATTTCAGCTTGATTCCTGCCGCTCAGCCTCATGAAGAAAGCGGATATCAGGCTTATTAAAACCAGAGCTGAGAACATAGCGAGAGAAACCCTGAGGTTTTCATTCGTAAGTATTAAAAAGCCTGATGAGATGAAAGGGGCAACTGCCAGGCTTGTTGAAAGCGCAAGGGAATAAAAAGCTATGGCCCTTTCCCTTTCTTTTGGGTCTTCAACGGTTCCAGCTGAAGAAATTATCAGCGGGCTCGTGGCGCCCGTGGCAACTCCTTCTATAAGAATGAAAAGCCAGACGTTTGTCCTTGTGTAAAACGGAACAAGGGCAACTATGAGGAGCAGGAGGGCTATGGATGAAATAAAGTAAGGCCTTACCTTCTTTACCCTCTGGTTTATGAAAAATGAAGTTATGAAAGAGCCTATGCCCCCTATGCCTCCCAGGTACATTATCAGCGAAGGGGAGAAGTTAAACTGGTACTTGGCTATGAGCGGTAGCATTGTTGAGTAAGCGTTGGTTGTAGCCCTCCAGAAGAATGTAAGCAAGAAGAGGAGCAAAAGGTAGATGAAGTATTTCCTGGTCTTCAACTTATCTTACCAGACAAACTCTCATTTATAAGCTAACCTTATGTTTCAGAACCTGACTATGTCGTCCTCTTCCAGGTATTCACCTGTCTGAATCTCAATTATTTCTAGAGGTATCTTTCCCGGGTTTTCGATCCTGTGCTTCTTTCCCATCGGAACGAAGAAGCTTTCGTTTTCTGCTATTATGACTTCTTTCCCGTCGTACGTTACCTTAGCTGTCCCCCTCACAACAACCCAGTGCTCTGCTCTGTGAAAGTGCATCTGATAGCTCAGCGATTTTCCGGGAGCGATGTAAAGCTTCTTAACCTTGTACCTTGGCCCTTCTTCTAGGATTATGTAGTAACCCCAGGACCTGTACATTATCGGAGACCTCTTTGCCTCCTTCCTGCCGTCAAGGGCTTTCACGATCTCCTTTGTCTTTTCTGAAAGGGACCTTGGTATAACGAGGGTTACATCCCTTGTTGATATTACAGCAAGGTCGTTAACTCCATAAAGAACTGTGAGCCTTCCTTCTGAAATTCCCAGTGAACCCTTTGATTCAAGGGCGTAAACGTCCCCGTTTATTGCGTTGCCGTTGTCGTCCTTTTTCATAATCTCGTAGAAGCTCTCCCAGGAACCCATGTCCTTCCAGAGCCCCGAGAACTCTGCGACCGAAACGTTTTCGTACTTCTCAACTATCCCTTTGTCAAATGAGACTTCTGAAAGGTCCTCGTACCCCTTTGCTTTCTTTTCAAACACAGCTTCGTAAACCTCGGGGAGTAGCTTCCTGAACGCCTTTTCAGCTGTACTTTTGCTCATGTAGAACATGCCCATGTTCCATAAATAATCACCGCTCCTGTAGAACCTTTCAGCTTCATTTAAGTTTGGCTTTTCAAAAAAGCCTGAAGCTTTTGACTTTAGTTCGTTAACCCTTTTCCCTTTCTTTATGTACCCGTAACCTGTTGCTGGAGCCTCGGGCTTGTGGCCGAAAAGCAGTATTTCATCATCCTCAGGTTTCACCTTCTTAATAAGATCCAAAAAGCTATCATCCAGCATGTGGTCTGAAGGGACAAAAAGGTAATCGTCATCTTCAAGTAGGCTCAGGGAATAAGCTATCGCTGGAGCTGTCCCCCTTGGAGCTGGCTCCTGAAGGACGTTTTCCATCTTGATCCCTGTAACTTCATAGGAAAAGAATGGGTAAAGCTGCTTTGAAGTTATTATGTAGATCTCAGACAGCTTTGAGTATAGGTTGATTGACCTCTGTATCAGGCTTTCCCCGTTTATTATCTTGAGGAACTGCTTAGGGTAATCTTCCCTGCTGAGCGGCCAAAGCCTTGTTCCCTTGCCTCCTGCCAGTATTACTGTCTTCACGTCAGAAATATTGCACGAGCTTTCTATTAATCTTAACTTTTTTGAATGCTTATATCAGAACCTTTCAACCAGCACAGAATTTTCATCTAAGGAAACTATGCTGCCAGTCCTGAGGGGAACATAATGACCCCCGAGCTTCGCTCTCGCATATGCCTTTGCCCTATCACCTGAGCAGTGAATCGGCGATGCGTACTCAACGCGTTGTAAAGCCTGTGAGAGGGAGCTCAGGGAAGGCTGATGAAAGCCTCCTATCAGGTACTTAAGCTTTCCGAACGCGTTCTGAGCGCGCTCGGTTATAAAATCTATTCCGGGATGAGAGCAGCCAACTAAAAGCGCGTAACCGAAAGAACCCTGCACTACCATGGACTGTTCCTTTGTTTCTCTCCCTAGGGGGCCTGTTGACCATACGCCATCTTCGATTTCTTTCATTTCTTTAACTTCGATAACTCTTAGCTTTTCGAGGTAAGAGCTTTCTGTGCCCGCGGGAACGTAAGCGGTCTTTCCTTCCGGTATGGCTTCAGCCCCTCCGAGATGATCCAGATGCTCGTGTGAAAGAAAGAAGAAGCTTATCGAGCTCAAATCTATACCGAGCTGCTTAGAGTTGTGCTCTATGACCCTGG
>JAVBJD010000079.1 GCA_030756715.1 Conexivisphaerales archaeon | reverse complement strand
CCATTCAGCTACTTGGTGTCCTGAGCATGTTTGTAGGGCTTTTTATTCTCTCATAAATCAGCTAGAACAAATTAGAAATGCTTAATGTCGATTTTTATTTGCTTGAAAATTATTTCCAACAAACTAGTTTTATTTAAGTGAAGTACCATGACCACGAGCTCAGGGCTTCCTAGTTCATTGCCGCGCTTGCTTCCACAGGCAGAGCCCCCTTATCGCTGATTTTACTCGGTCGGAGTACTAGCCTCTAACTGAAGTCTGTATTATGTTCTTTGGGGCTGTGTGTATCTGCGCGGATAACCTGCTGTAGCCTTTTACTACATTAACCTAATAACGTTAAAGATGAAAACCTGATTTTACACAAAAATGAATATTTAACTGCTGCTGTTCTTTTTTAAACCGGTTTTTTAAAAAGGTTAATTTTCAGGATATTAAATCATATTTATGGTAAAATATCTGATAAAAGATATAGCCGATGGTGTTAAGCTTCTCAGGTTAGACGACGACAGAACAAGATATTTTGAGGCCGCATGGCACATACCTGAGGGCGTTACATACAACTCTTACCTCATTGAAACTTCTGAGGGTCTGATGCTAATTGATACCTGGAAGGGACAGTATTCAGAGCTTTTCATGAAATCTATTAAAGAAGTTGCTGATCTCTCAAAGATAAAGTACGTGATAATAAATCATGCAGAACCCGATCATACAGGAAGCCTTCCTGCGCTTCTTAGAGAGGCAAAAGATTCAAAGGTTGTGGTTAACGTTGCCGGCGTAAAGATCCTGAGGGCTAAGTACGATATAAAGAATGAAATTATGAGCGTTGAAGGGACAAGAGAAATTAATCTGCTGGGAGAAGATTTTATTTTTATTCATGTACCCTGGGTTCACTGGCCTGAGACCATGCTTTTGTATCAGAAGAGAACAAAGATCCTTTACACATGTGACGTCTTTGGTTCTTTCTCGATACCGACAGGTTATAGAGCAGACCCGCATGATTCTTTTTATCTTAAAAGCGCTGAAAAATACCTGATTACTGTCATGGGTTATTACAGGAAATATGTTCTTAACGCCATAGAGAAGGTAAAGAGCATGAACCTTGAGATCCTAAAGATAGCGCCTTCACACGGAGGCATATGGGATAAAAACACTGAAGAACCAATGAGGCTTTTTGAAAAATGGGCCAGAGGAGAACCAGAGAAGAATAAAGTGACGATTGCATACACATCTATGTATGGTTCTGTAGAAGAAGCGGTGTCAACGGTTTATAACGAACTAGCCTCAAAAGATATCAGCGTAAAGACTTTTGCGATAAACGATTCTGAATACCCAGATTTTGAAGATTTTCTTACCGAAGCAAACAGTTCATCAGTGGTTCTGCTCGCTACTCCAACTTACGATACTGGTGTTCATCCAAGGATGAAAGCGCTTCTTGAGCTTATAAAGGATAAGTTCAGGGGCGTAAGCAAACCGTTTGTGGTGATGGTCTCTTATGGGTGGGGCTCAAATGCCACAAAATACATAGAGAACTCGTTAAAAGAGGCAGGGTTAGAGGTGATTTTAATTGAAACGTTCAGAGAAAAAATTACCGGCGAACAGGTTAAGAAGATAGCATCTGTTATAGAAGATAAGATTAAAACATAGTTTTTTTATTTCGTGGTAAATTCTTAGCTGACTGTTTATCGTGAACTTTCTCAACCTCGCGGTTGGAGCTTCTGGTTCATCGCAGCGCGTGCTTTTATGCGAGCTTGCCATTTGATATCTTTTTCATATCAGGTTTCAGCTGGGTGCTCTGATTTTCTTGATTTTTCTTCTGGAGAGAGTTATCTCAGTTACTTTATCCTTTACAGGGTTTGACATTGATCTTTAAAATTCATGTGCGCTTTTGAAACTCATTTTCATGACTAAATTAACATCCAATTTCTACGGAGATGCAATTTATCTTATTAATCCCCAATAAGTTAAAGCAATCTTTTGAACTCAGCTTTCCCGTTTTCAATGTCAGCATCTATAAAATAAAGAGGTCCATCAGGCTTGACTGTAAGGTAGAAAAGCGTGCCGTTTACCATTTCAGTTGACCATTGCATGTGCACGTACTTGCTAACGATCCTAACAGACGTATAATCCTGGTATCCGTATAGTGCTACAGGTATCCTTTTTTCTCTTTCAAATTCAGAAACGTCACTTATAAATGCCTCATAACCGGAAGGATCTGTTACCGCAAGCGGTTCGTGTGCGAGAAGGTCTACGACGTTGACGTAATTCCCTGTTTTTATAAGGTCGATATAAGTTCTGTAATATTTCTTTGCATCCCTTTTAACCTCAGGATCGTTTATACTTATTATGTTAAGCATGTTCATGTTTTTTCCTCCAGTCATTGATTCTATGGCCTCCCTTTCAGAAGACTCATTAGACTTTGATGATATTAGAAGGTTTACGCCGTAACCATACTTTAGAAAGTCGCTGACAACCCACTGCTTTATAGTGTCTGCTATAGCAGGATGTATCGAATTTCCAAGTACCGTAAGCACCCTGTAAGCGTTGGGTATTATATACTTGAAACTGGTCTCTGGTGGGCCCCTTATCGCATGAACGTTCTTGGGTTTTCTGCTTACATCTGTAAATACAGGTTCAATAATTCTTAAACCGTCGTCCCATGTCAAAAAATAGGATCTTTTTTCAACAGGAAAATCCCTGTCCTTTAGCAGCGTGGCTTCTCTGGCAAGCTTACCGAGAATTTCCTTTAGCTCGATGCTTATTATAGCATCGCTGACAAACCTAACTTGTTTAGCTACAGGGTTTAAACCTTCAGAAATAAGTACGAGAGATCCGCTCTTAAGTTTTGCCGAGCCGTATATCAGTTGAAGGAATGGTCTTATTCCTCTCTCGTTTTCTATACCATAAAACATCGCATCAAGAGAATCAACTATAACGAGCTCTCCTTTTTGCAGGTCATCTACTATTTCAGAAAACACCGTTTCAATGCTTCCACTCATTACGTTAATTACGTTTATTGTTGCATTTGAACCAAGAGCTTTCAGTTTTGCTTTAATTGAAATTTCTGGATCAGCGTAAGATATGTAAGTGCATCCACCCCGTGAAGTGCATGCCTTCAGAGCCAGCGTTGTCTTTCCTATTCCTGGCTGCCCCTCGACAGTTGTTACGTAACCCTGGGTGTTGATTACATCGATAAGACTCCTTGGCAACGTATTTAAAATAAAATTACCTAAATAAAAATTTTCCTTTTTCAGCGGCTGTGACAAATTTTTTGTCATAATTTGTTTTAACAGATCCTGTTAG
>JAVBJD010000078.1 GCA_030756715.1 Conexivisphaerales archaeon | reverse complement strand
CTTATCGAGCTCAAATCTATACCGAGCTGCTTAGAGTTGTGCTCTATGACCCTGGGGGAGCTGTCAGAATCGAAAAGGAAACTGAAGGTTCCGGCATCCACGAAAAGGCTCAGCCCCCACTCGTTTAAAAAACCTTGAGCCCCCTCGTTGTCGTTCAGCACGTAAATCCTGAGCTTATCTATCACGATTTTAATTGCTTTCCTCGCCTTTTATCCTTTCTTCTATCTCTTCAAGCTTCATTCCCTTCGTTTCGGGAGCCATCAAGGCTGTTACCACGGTTGCTATCAGAAGTACTATTATGAAGAAAGCGACACCGTAAACCAGTCCGTAAGATTTTATGTAGTCAAAAGCGAATATTCCAACTATGGCCCCAACCCTGCTGACTGAGGTCGCGAGGCCTTGGGCTAGCCCCCTGACCTTTGTCGGGAAAAGCTCAACTGAGTACGAGAAAGACAGAAGCCCTCCAGGCCACTGCTCAAGAGAGGCGTAAATAATGAAAAGAGGCAGAAGGTATAAGGGGCTGATCTTGACTAAAGGCACGAGCGCTGCCAAGACCGCTATCATTACAACGAAACCTATGATTGCCGGGAGCTTCCTGCCAGTTCTGTCAATTATCTTCATCAGTCCAAGGTAAGATATTATCGGGAAAGGAGCAGTCAATGTCCCGAAAAGAACTATGGTTTTCAAGCTTGTTATGCCCAGCTCGTGGTAAAGCGTAGGGGTGAAGAACCCGAAACCGTACGAGCCTATATCAAAAGCAAACCATGTCACAAGAACAAACGTGAGAGGCCACTTGTACTCCCTGAAAAGGTCAGAGATCTTAACTTCCTTCTGGGACTGAACGATATAGCCTTCCCCCATAACCTTCTTTGCTACGTCTTCAGCCTCTCTATCCTTTCCTGCAGCCTTCAGCCACCTGAAAGATTCCGGCATCAACCACCTTGCAACTATTACGGGCACTGCAAGGGCTGCCCCGAAACCAAGAGCCAGCCTCCAGGCCATGTCTGCACCAAAGGGAAGCACAAAGTAGTTAACTGCTCCTGAGACGAGGACCCCGAGCCAGTAGAACATTATCCCGTACATCAGCAGCATTCCCCTGTTCTTTGTCGGGGACATTTCAGCTATAAGAGAAGAGCTGACCGGGTAATCAGCTCCTATGCCTATGCCCATGAGTATCCTGAAAAGTATTATTTCGAACACGTTTGCTGAGAGGGCTGAAAGGGCCGTAAATACCACAAACATTACTATGTCTATGATGAACATCGATTTCCTCCCGATCTTGTCCGCAACTGAGCCGAACAGCACGCCTCCTATGGCCATACCTATGAGCCCGCTTGAAAGGAGAAGAGGGTAAAGAGGGCTTGAAACGCTGACCCTGTACACGGAAGATATAAGGAGTATGCTGAAAGATATTACGTTGAGGTCGTAGCCGTCGAGGAAAACGCCCATCGCAGCAAGCGTGCTGATCAGCCAGTGCACAGGCCTTACCCTTTCAGATTGAGCCATACGTCTTATTTTTTAATGAGATTTTTTATATATTTTGGTAATAAAATATATATTGATATATATCAGCTCTTTACAAGCTCCTCGTAAACGTACCTCTTTCCCTTCATCGCAGAGAAAACAGCTCCGACAGCCACCATGGCTACAGATATGTAAAGGGAGTACCTAAGGCCTATCATGAACGGGTTTCCTAGAACGCTCGGCAGGAAAGTGTTCGAGTCAAGCATCTTTATAACAGCCTGAGGAAGGGTGTTCTGGACGCTCGCAGGTATTGCAGAAGACGGGTTTATTCCAAGAAAAGCCGCAAAGAGAAGTCCAGTTGCAGGCAGAGAAGATAAGAAGCCTGATATCTGGGAAGGAAGACCGTACTGGGCCGAAACAGTAGCTATCTGAGAGGGAACGTACTCAGTAAATATGGTTATTGCTATGGTGAAGAAAAGGGCCATGCTGATGGTTGAGCCTATGTTGTTCATGGTCTGCCTCATGCCGTTACCCACAGCCCTGTCCTTTGGATGGAGCGCGTTCATTATAGAAGTCGTGTTCGGAGCTGAGAAAAGGCCGTTCCCGAGGCCGTTAACGAAGAGTATCAGCTCGAAAGGCACTAAGCTGAAGTTGTAAGGGAGTAGCGTGAGAAAGTATAGCGATAAAGCTATTACGATCATGCCTGCGACTTCAAACGGCCTTGCCCCGTACCTGTCTGTCAGCATTCCGCCTATCGGGCCCAGTATAACTGTACCTATCATCATCGGGAGCATGTAGACCCCCGCCCAGAAGGGTGTCTGGGTGTAGCTAATCCCGTGAAGAGGGAGGTAAATGCCCTGAAGCCATATAGCTATGAGGAACATTATCGCTCCCCTTGCCATTGCGTTGAGGAAGAGGGACATTATTCCGTACGTAAAGGGCTTTATCCTGAACAGCTTAAGGTCAAAAAGAGGGTTTTGCTGTCTCCTCTCTATAAAAGAAAAGGCTATCAGGGAAACAATCCCTATTACAAAGGATGAAATTACCCACGGGCTTCCCCATCCGAGCTGTGAATTCCCGTAAGGCATGAGCGCGTAAGTGAGCCCGAGAGATATTGCTATGAGCCCGACAGCCAGAGCTACGTTTCCGGGAACGTCAATCGGCACCTTCGACGTCCCCTTTTCCCTCTTTAGCTTGACAATCGACCAGATCATACCGGCAAGAGCGAATGGAACGTTAACCACAAATATAAGGTGCCAGTCATAACCTGAAAGCAGGCCCCCGAGGATCAGCCCGAGGAAGGAGCCTATTATGAAAGATACCTGGTTTATTCCGAGAGCTTTGCCCCTTTCGTTAGGCGGGAAGGCTTCGGTCAGAAGCGGTATTCCGTTGACCATTAGAATTCCACCCCCCACAGCCTGCACAAGCCTTAGAATTATGATCCAGAGAAGCCCAGCGTTTCCCGTGTTGCTTGGTATCAGAGAAAGAGCTATCGATGCCGCTGTAAAAACTATAAAGCCCCATGTGTACATCCTTGCCCTTCCGTACCTGTCGGATATCCTTCCGAGTGTAACCAGTATTGAAGCCAGGACAACGCTGTAGCCCATGAGAACCCAGAGAAGGTAAACGAACTCGCCGGGAGCAAAGGGGTTTATGTTAAGCCCCCTGAATATAGTTGGTAAAGAAATCAGAACTATGTACATGTTCATGGAAGTCATTATTATCGAAAGAGTGGTGTTTGTAAGGACTGTCCACTTGTACTGCATGCAACAAACAAAACAAATAAAGATATATCTTTTTCTAAAATATCTGAGCTCAATAAAAATAAAAAATTGTTTTTAAGACTCCCCGGAAGCTACCCCTATGCTTACCCCTTTTCCAGTTTCGTAGCCCCAGATCAGCCACGCTGTTGCGGCTATAAGCCCTACTAGCCAGACAAGCGCGTTCAT
>JAVBJD010000015.1 GCA_030756715.1 Conexivisphaerales archaeon | reverse complement strand
AAAATTCTTATAACTGCATATAAAGTCAGCTTATGCAAATTATCTTTTTAACAAAGAACGATAACAAAATTAGAGAAGCTAATGAGGCATTATTAAATTATGGTATAAAGCTTACAGCAGCTCCAGAAAATGTTCAGAAACTAGAAATACAGGATGAACACGTAGAAAATGTTGCCCTTTATGCAGCGAAAACTGCATATAAAAAGTTAAAACGCGCATTTGTGGTTGAAGATGATGGCCTTTTTATTAACGCGTTGAATAACTTTCCTGGTCCCTACACAGCATATGCGCTGAAGAGCATAGGCATAAAAGGAATTTTAAAACTAATGGAGAATATAGAAAATAGGGGGGCTTATTTCCAATCGGCTGTCGTGCTTCAACTTTTAGGACGCTTTTTCCTTTTTACAAAAAAAGTACACGGGACGATTTCTTTAATTCCAAAAGGAAATGCAGGGTTTGGGTTTGATCCAATCTTCATACCTTCAGGTTATGACATAACATATGCAGAGATGGATCTAAAGGAAAAAAGCTCTATATCTCATAGAGCTGGCGCTTTTAAAGAAATGGCTTCGTTTCTAAATAATTATTATAAAAAATATTACGAGAATTACACTAAATGAATAATACTGGTAAAATTATTCCACCTATAATAAGTATTGCTGAAGATACTATTATAGTTAATTTTAATCCTTCGAATGTTGCACTAGGTTTACTTTCTGCATAGAGACTCTGAAGCACCCTAACGTAATAGAAAGCTGAAATTACGCTGTTTATTATACCAACGATTGCATACCATGGAATGTAACCTATGTAAAATGGAGCTATGCTTGGATTGGCAGCCGACATAAAGACGAAAAGTTTTGCCCAGAAGCCAAGCAGAGGAGGTAAACCTAAAAGGTTGAGAAGCGAGACAGAGAACATGCCAGAAACGCCCCCATAAGTTCTCCCTGCGCCTTTTATAGAATCATAGCTCCTGTTTTCAAAACCTTTCATATAACTGAAGGCGCCTGCCTTTGATATCGAATATGAAAACAAATATATAATCAATGCTATGTAAGCAAGGCTGGTAGATATCCCGTACATATATGAAGCTATTATGACTGAAATTGCCATTAACATAAACCCTATGTGAGAAATACTGCTGTAAGCTAGCATCTTCTGAACGTCTTTTTGAACCGCTGCAGTGACATTGCCCCATGTCATTGTTAGTAAAGAAAGTATCATCAGGAATGCGAGGAGTACCTCCCTCTGAATGCCGTTCAGGAAAACAAGACCTACCCCAAACAGGTTAACTAGAAGAACAATAGGACCTAGTTTCATCAAAGACGAAAGAACTGATACTGCTACAGGGTCTGAAGTTCCATAAACATCTGGCAACCACATGTGGAAAGGCACTATGCCTATTTTAAATCCAATTGCTGTAACTAGGAGGGCTGCTCCAATAACTATCGGTAAGCCTACCATAGAGCCAACAAAAACATAGTAAAGAACAAAACTGAGTAAAAGTATCTGAAATGAAAGCCCTCCCATAAAGGCATATTTTAGAGAGTTCCCGAGCGAAATCTTATCTTTAGGTATAGCCGCGATACCGTAGCTTGAGACTGAAAGAAGTCCCCAAGCAGCTATTATATAAAACGGGTTAATGGTTGAGCTAAGGACAAAGTTTGCAAGTATGCCGGAGCTCGTTAAAGAAACTGCTATGCCGGACCTCTTCCCTAGTTTACTAAAGCTCAGCGACGTTAAAACGCCTGCTATGAGACTAACCGTAAGAACCGCATATGAAAGTATTCCAGGTAAAATTCCCTTAAACTTTCCCAAGCCTAGGCCAATATATTCCATATATGTAACATATACTAAAAGAAGCGCATATATCGCCGAAGCACAGTAATTCAACGCTTTTCTGCCAGATAAGAATGGGGCTACCAGCGAAAGTACTATCAGCGTTCCAAACACAACTAAAATAGGCTCAACCATACATCAACACCAACATTACAAAACCTATAACAAGCAAAACAAGAGCTCCTGCAAGCAATACCAGAAGGTATTTTCCTATATCTCCATGCTGGAATTTTCTCAATCTTTCCCCGGTTCCAAGTATAAACCTTGGTACAAGGTTATGGTAGAACCTGTCAAACGACCCAAACTCTACGCTCTTTCTAAGTGCAGAAGCAAAGTCGTTAAGTGAATATACAAAAGCTTTGTAATATATAGAATTGATATACCATCTGTCGTAGAGAAAGTCTCTTAGTTTCTTTAAAGCATCGCTTTTTAAAACTATTTCTCTTCTATTTCTGTATATGTAGAAGGCACTTAAGAGCCCTATAAGAGCTATTGTTACTGAAATACCTACGTCTAAGGGGCTAAAATATATCGAAGTTGTTGGCAATTGCACTACTGACTGCCTGTATACAAAGTAATAAATTAAGGCTGATAAACCGCCATAGGGGAAATACCAGAAAATACCGAAGAGCAATGAAAGAAGGCCAAGGACAAAATAAGGCCAGAGCATCACTGGATGCGCTTCTTTAACTTCTTTTTCTTTTAAGTTTTCATCTCCCTTGTTAACAAAGACCATGGTAAAAGCTCTGAAAATATAGAATGCAGTAAGAAAAGCACCTATTACACCCAAAAGGTAAGCTATTACGTTCCCTGTCTGTAAAGTACTTTCAAGTATAAGGTCTTTATCCCAGAATCCTGAAAACGGCGGTATTCCTGATAGGGAAAGCGACGCTAAAAGAAAAGCTATTGCTGTCAGCTTCATTTTTGAATAAGCGCCTGCCATATCTTTTATGTACCTTGAAGAGAACTCTTCTATCAAAGCGCCCGCGGCCATGAACATGGCTGCTTTGAAAAGAGCTTGACTTATAAAGTGTGATAGAGAAGCGAATAGAGCTATTGAAGGAGTAGAAATAAAGTATGCTGCACCGATTCCCATGAACATATACCCTATCTGAGAAGCTGTTGAATAGGCCAGTATGAGCTTGAGCTCGTTTGACGCTATGGCCATGCTAGCCATCATAAATGCTGTAAACGCACCTATAACAAGAACATAAGTGAAGAATATGTTTAAGCTTGAGTAAAGCCCGGCTACAACGGCTCCCTGAAGCAATATTGGAACAAAACGCAGAAGAAGATAAACTCCTGCATTGACCATCGTAGCAGCGTGTATGAGCGCGCTTATGCTTGAAGGACCTGTCATAGCTGTAACGAGCCATTCGTGGAAGGGGAACTGAGCTGACTTTGCGAACGCCCCCATTGTGAACGCTATTAAGAAAGGTATCAGTAGACCGTTGTTGTTGAGCGAGGTTATAATTTGTGTTATGTTTTTTTCTATGCCAAGTATGCTTAAAGTTCCTGAGACCTTATAAAGCATGCCTATTCCCGTTATAAAACCTATGTCACCAAAGCTTGTAACTATCATCGCTCTTACTCCTGATTGGCTAGGAGTAAACCACATAGGAACTCCAAGAGCATACCTTCCTTTATCGCCAACCCATCTTTCTTCATCTTCGTCAGTGTACCAGTGCCCAATAAGAGCATAAGAAGCTAGTGTGGTACCTTCCCATCCTATAAGTAGCACAATGAGGTTGCTTGCATAAACAAGCAAAAGCATGGAACCTACAAAGAAAGAGAAGAAATACCAATACCTAATATGTCCCCAATCGCCGTACATGTATCTGTAACTATATATAGCTATAAGTAATGAAACAAATGCTACTACTGACCCCATAACTATTGACAGGCCATCGAAGAGCATTCCGAAATTTATTTGTAAACCAAGAAGCATAAACCAAGGATATGATATTACAGACGGAACAGAAACAATAAACGGCGAGATTGCCGATAAGATAAATGAAATAGCTATTGTTAATATTGAAATAAATGGCGCCTGCTTTCTTAATACAAGCCCTAGCCCAGCTGCGAGCATGGGTAGACCCCATATAAGGAACAAAATTGATCCGATCATCTTAAACTATCACCCCGCCTATAACGAACATTGTATGAAGAATACCTGAAACAGAATTAACAATCATAGAAGGAAAAGCGAAAGTTATAATTCCAACTACTGCTATTAAAATCATTGGCACAAGCATCGTTTTGTTAGCCTCAATCCCTTTTATCTTAGGGGGTCCAAAGAATATCCTTTTCATAGCGTAAAACGCATATGCCGGCGTTAGACCAAAACCCAACAAAACGAACGCAAGCAGAATCATTCCTGGCAATCCCAGCTTTACGAGCTCAACTCCTACGGCAATAAGTATGAGCAGTTTACTGAAGAATCCTATTGTTGGTGGCAACCCAGATATGTCCATAAAACCTAGCAAAGCTAAAGATGAAGTATATGGCATGCTTTTAGCCAGACCCCCCATTTTGTTTATGTCCCTTAGATTATCGTTTTTCGATATTAAAACTCCTGCTGAAGAGAAGAGAATTGACTTGCCAACCGCGTGAGCGAAGAACTGCAATAAAGCACCTAAAATGCCAATAGGGGAAAGAGTTGCTATGCCCATCAGCATATAACCCATCTGGGCAATGCTAGAGTAAGCAAGAAGCCGTTTGAAGTCATTTTCTTTTAAAGCCATCAACCCACCATAAATTATAGTAACAACGCTCAGAGCCAGCAAGACCATTTGAGCTTTCAGCAATAGAGGCTCAAAGATCACGTACGTTATCCTTATTATGGCATAACCACCTATGCCTATCATTACTGGCGAAAGGAGTGCTGATACAGGAGTAGGAGCTTCGGCGTGTGCATAGGGAAGCCACATATGAACTCCAAATACAGCCATTTTTATGAACATTCCAAGGACTATAAGCGTTGCAACGACAGCCGCAAGCGGGCCCAGCGCCTGTAAAATAAACCCTGAAGGTAACGGGGGTGGATAGAAATTAAATGTATGTAAAGTAAGCCCATATATAAAAGAACCAACCAAGAAAAGAAATCCTCCAAGGTGCGTCCAAATAAGGTATATTATTGATATTCTCTGTCTGTTACCGTATCCATAAAGAGCTATAAGAAGGAAAGAAGTTATAAGCGAAACTTCAAGGAAGAGATAAAACAGTATAAAGTTGTTTGAAAGAACTATTCCAAGAAGTGATACAGAAAAATAAACGTATAAGAAATAGTAAATTCCCCAGTCCTCAGAACCCAGTTCATGAAACCTTGCTTCCATGTACGGATAAGAATAGATCGCTATAAGTACAGTCACGAGCGCGATGCCAGCAACAACGGGCCAGTTAAGCCCGTCTATAAAAAGCATAAAGTATCCAAGGCCTACTATAGGAAGTGGATACGAAAGGTATGTACTGTAAAGACCGAAAGCAATTATCGACGCTGCTGCAGGAATCAAAAGCGCAACAGAGCTCATAATCGCGTGAACCTTACCTGAAGCCTTTTTGTTAATTAGTAGCTGTATAAATCCCACTATGTACGGAACGGACAATGAATAGGTTAAAAGCTGACCTTCCATCATTCTTCACTTCTCACCTCGTCCTGTGATATTTCCTTTAACATCTTTTCTTTAAACATATAAAGTATCACGCTTACAATTATTGAAATTTCGCCTATTGCTAAAGCTATTCCAAGAAAAACTATGTATGCCCCAAGCTTTACCATTCCTAGAATTCCTGTTGTTGAAGCAAGGTAAAGAACTAATAAAGTTATTCCGTTAAAAGAAACTTCTAAGGAGAGTAGCATCTTTACTAAGTTTTTGTTATAAACCATTCCCCACACACCTATTCCTATCAAAATTGTAGCAGTTAAAATCACCAATAAAAGGCCTATGATTATCATTCTTCTTCACCTCGCGAAACGGCTATAGAAACTATTAGAGCCATAGAAAGAGCAAGCACTAAAAGCACGATCGAAAACCAGTATTCTGTTATATAGTGCACCGAAGATAATATACCTAAATAAGTTCCAGCAGAAGGACCTATTCCTACGCTTACGCCTATTGCTAAGATCAACACGAATATAAACAAAGTTATAACCCAAGAATACAGATTTGGCCTGAACGTAAGCTTTGGTTCCTTTAACATGCTTATGGATATTATTATGAAGAGGACTCCTGAACCTACATAAATTATCAGCTGGATGAATGCAAGAAGCGGGTATCCAAGTATCATAAAAAACGCCGCATTAACTAAGCCTACAAAAGCAAGGAATATTGAAGAATAAACCAGAGATCTGTATGTTACGGTCAGATAAGCAAATACTATAGAAGTTATAGCAAGTATTATCAAAGCTAGGTCCAAGAATGGACTTCCTAGAGTGATAACAGCGCTTGTTAAAGTTTCAAGGAGCGGGATCATATCCTACACCTCTCTTCAGATCTGCTTTAGAAACAACCTTCTTTGCGTTCTTATAAGGTTCTTCCGGAGGCTTAAGGTATTCTTCATATGAAGGCCTGTATTCGCTGTCTTTTTCAAAAGCTAAGTCATGGACCTGAGTTGGTATAAAAGCATCAACAGGACAAACGTCTACACAGAAATAGCAAAATATGCACTTACCCCAGTTTACAACTGGCCTTTTTGTTCTCTTTGGTCCTTTAGCTTCCTTTTCGCCTTCTGGTGCAGGAATAGTTTTTCCTCCTTCGCCTATTATTCTTGGCACCATAGTTATTGCTTCTGGAGGACAAACCATTTCGCACATGCTACATCCTATACATTTTTTATCATCAACTGTAAAGAAGCCTCTATAATTTGGTGGTAATTTCATCGTCTCTGCTGGATAATCAAGGGTCATCCTGTTAGGCTCGACGAGATATTTGAAGCCCTTTGCCAGCGCCTTTACATGGCCTGTTACCGGATCTCGTGGCTTTCTAACTTCGCTCATCTTAGAAACACCACCTCACCAACAGAAAGAATAACGGAAAGTACAGACAAAAGTAAAACGTAACTCCAACCAGATCTTACTGCCTGATCTAACCTATACCTGGGATAAACAGCTCTGAGGAAAACAAGGATTGCCATAACTATGAACGCTTTTATAACAACTATGATTCCCGGCAGAATCAACCCATATATTGGGTTCATAACATTAAGGGTAAAGGGCCACCAGCCTCCCAAGAACAAAAGGCTGAAAATAAGGCTGAAGTTATACAACTCTACGTAAGGCGTAGCCATACCTACTCCGAAGAACAAAGCTGAGTATTCTGTATACAGACCAAGAACAAGCTCGCTGTCAGCTTCAGTTATATCAAACGGGAACCTGCCTGTAGTTCTGATCATAACTATAAGCATCGTCAAAGCAGCCAGTGGGTTTAATATTATTCCTGGAAGAAAGCTTAGCTGACTCTGAACAGCGCTAATATAATCATATGTGCGGAATATTATTATCATTGAGACAACAGAAAGAAGGAATGGTACTTCATAGGATATGAGTAGGAACCCTTCTCTTAAAGCTCCTATAAATGAAAACTTGTTATCACTGGCCCATCCTACGGTTATCGCGAATATTGGAGTAATTATTATCAGCGCTAGAGAAAACAATATGGTATAATAGCTTGGAAACAGGACCGAATAATATGGACCAACTGGAATAAAGATCAGCGCTATAGTTGCAAAAGCGAACATAAGCCCAGGCGCAAGTATGAAGGCTAATTTATCTGCTTTTTCCGGTATTATAACTTCCTGAAAGCTATACCTTAATAAATCCGCCAGTGATTGAAGCGCCCCTCCGATCTTTTTTGAAACCCATAAAGGCCCAAACCTCATCTGGACCTTTGCCGCTATTTTACGTTCAAGCCAAATTATTACAATCACTATAACGAGGATTGTAACCAGTCCAGGAAATATTATGAGGTAAAGCAGATCCTCAATCAACCATATTATTAGGGGTATAGGTATTATTCCCATTCACCTGTCAGCCTCCGGCGGAAAATAATCTATACTGCCATATATTGTGGGCAGATCAGCTAGCCTGTGACCTACAGCTACATGTGTAAAGTAAGGAAGGTTTCTGAAAGAAGGCGTCACCCACCTGAACCTGTAAGGATATTTGTCTCCAGTGCTCTTTATATAAAAGAATATTTCTCCCCTGCCAGCTTCAACTTTTGCAGCGGCTTCGCCAGCAGGTGGCCTCATATGAATCATAAATGCCGGGAACATGACCCTTTTCTTCTCTTCGTAATTCTTCTTCATTACCGGGTTAAGCTGATTGTAAATCTGATCGGCCACTATCTTGCCTTCAGGAATATCCTTGAGTATCTGTCTAATCATTCTAATGCTCTGCTTTATTTCTTCAACCCTTATCAGTAACCTGTCATAAGAGTCGCCGTTTTTCATCGTAGGTACTTCAAAATCAATGTTCGAGTAAGCAGCGTAAGGCTGATGCTTTCTTGTGTCATAATATACTCCGGAAGCCCTGAGGTTAGGGCCTACGACGCCGAGCGCTATGGCATCTTCTTTTTTTAAAGTGCCAACATTTATAGTTCTTGCTTGAACTACAGGGTTCTTAACCCATATATCTTCATAATCTTTTAACCTTCTTTCCATATATTGCAAAACAGTTTCTGCCCTTTCCTTAAAGCCGTTTGGCAGATCCCACCTAACACCTCCAGGTATAATGTAAGATGTAGTTATCCTTGCTCCAGTAAGCATCTCCATGAGGTCTATAAAAGGCTCTCTATCGCCAAAGGCCCACATGTATACGGTTGATGAACCCAAAAATATTCCAAATATACCTATGCCGTAAAGATGGCTAGTGATCCTGTTTATTTCAGCAACAAGGCTCCTCAGGTACTGCGCACGGGGTGGGGGTTCAATGCCTAAAAGCTTTTCTACTGTTAAAACATATGCTAAATTAGCATGAACCGTATCAGGGAGCATTATCCTTTCAACTATGGGAACGGCTTTTATCCATTCCCTCCTTTCACTCAACCATTCACTTGTTCTGTGAACAAAACCTATGTCTGGATCTACTTTAACTATTATATCACCGTCAAGCCATACTTTTATCCTCATATGTCCCGAGCCTGGATGTGAGGGGCCTATCTGTAATATTATGTATTTTTCGCCATCTACGTTTACGTTTTGCAGATCGTCAATATTATAAACTTTCTCATTCATTCAATGAACACCTTTGCCCTTTGATATGTGAAATCCTTTCTCATAGGCCATGTTTCATAAAAATCTTCAGGAAGCATTAGATACCTAAGGTCAGGGTGACCCTCAAATATTATTCCAAACATCTCAAAAGCTTCTCTTTCGTTAAATATTCCGCTAGGCCATACTGAAACCAATGATGGAACTGTAACAGGAGGCCTCTTGATATAAATGTTACCTTGTGGGTCGCTTTGTTTTATGGGCTCTGGCTTCTTTACTGCAACAGAAAGCGCAAGGTTTATGCCCTTTAAATTGTCAACTGAATAACTAGAAACGTGCCATACTACCTCTATCTTGTCAGGATAGTCTATCCCTGTGACAGATACAACGTGGTCAAAGCCTAAGTTTTTTAAGGAGTTTGCTATATCGATAAGTTTTGATAAATCATCAACGACGATTTTGTAGTTGGCCTTCTTTTCGTCTATTACTATATTGGTTGAAATTTTTGATAGCTCATCTTTAATGTTCATTTTTAACACCTAGCAACTTGTCCTTTTCGCGTTTTATCTTTTCTTGAATAAGAAGCACAGCCCTAGCTAAAGCTTCAGGCCTAGGCGGACAGCCAGGAACATATGCGTCAACAGGCAAATATTCCCTCGCTACTATGGTGTTATAACTGTTAAAGAATATACCGCCATCCATTGCGCATGCACCCATAGCTATTACCCACTTGGGATTTGGCATCTGCTCATAAACTCTTTTTACAACCCTAGCCATTTTGATTGTGGTTGTGCCTTCTACCACTATAAGATTAGTCTGTCTGGGGCCTCCGAAAGGCAAAAATCCTAACCTTTCAAGGTCAAAACGCGGCGAGGCTGCGGCAGCAAACTCTGCTCCGCAACATGATGTCATAAGATGTACAGGCCATAGCGAAAAATCAACACCCCAGCTAAGAGTTTTTTTCATAAATTCGCTTTGGTTTAAAAACTCCAAAGCCTTCTTCGCAACGTCGTCCAGATTCCCTAAATATATTAATCCTTCGGCATCAGCCATTTTTTAATCACCTTAGCTTCTTTTAGCGCAAAAACAAGACTGGGCGCAAATATTACTATGCCAACTAAAAATATCATATAAGAAACAACCCTGAGATACAAAAGCACTGTAAAGAGCACAACAAATACGGGTTCAGTAAGCATAAACACCAAAAGATAAGGATAATATTGCATTACGTAAAGCCCTCTAGCTCTACCCAGCTCTTCGTTACCACTTTCAAATCTTTTAGCTTTATCCTTACTGCTACCTCTTGAAAGGGCCAGGCCTATCGCAACCGCTAAATAAGATACAACAACGCCTATGAGAAGAGTAACGGCTATGTCCAGGTATACGCCCGCCCAGCCTGTTGTCATAGTATTAATAACTTGCCTTTGATGGTTTATTAATCTTTTCTGGAAATAATTGTAATAAATTGAATTTTTAGCCCTCGATTTTTATAAAAATTTAGATGGATTCAAAATACTTATAATCATGGCAATAATTTGCAGGGAAATCATTCCATATTTTTTAGAATCGACATCACGGTTTTATAGTCTTCTAGGTATTCATGATAATCGTTTACCGGTGTTTCAAAAATCATAGGTTTATTCTCTATAAGTTCCTTTGCCTTAAAGAAATTTTCAAACCCCTTTCTGCCTATGAAACCCTTGCCTATTCTTTCATGCCTATCTGACCCTGATCCTAGCCCACTTTTCGAGTCGTTGAGGTGTATCAGCATTACTTTTCTTAAACCTATGTACTTTTCTAATTCGTCTAGAGTTTTTGAAAGTCCAGCCTGCGTTGCTATGTCATAACCTGCTGCAAAAGCGTGGCACGTATCTAAACAGATGCCAACCCTTTTATCATTAATCCCGCTAATTATTTCACCTAGATCTTCGAACCTTGATCCTACGCTGTTCTTTTGACCTGCCATATTTTCAAGAAGGATGTGACAATCGCAAGGAACGCTATCTAGAGCTTCTTTAACTGTTTTTATCACTCTTTCTTTACCTTTTTCTATACCCTCGCCTAAGTGACTTCCAACATGAACCACGATGTATTTAATCTGCAGCTTTTTTGCTCTTCTAAGCTCTTCGATGAGCGATTCTACAGACTTTTTGTATATTTCCTCCTTTGAAGAAGCGAGATTTGGCAGGTATGGCATATGGGTGTTTATTGAAGAAAAACCTTTACTGGCGTTCAAAAAGTTTTTGATGTCATCTTCTTTTAACTCTGGGTATCTCCATCCTCGTGGGTTTCTAGTAAAAATCTGAAAAGCTTCGAATTTAAGCTCTCTTGCCCTTTCTGCAGATTTTGAAAGACCGCCTGTTATGGGCATATGAGCCCCTATAATTATCTCCATTATATTGATAATTTGCTACATCTTAAAATAAAAACCTTAACATAAATGCATCTGCTTAAAAACGTGCTTTTATATTGTTTTAATATGGGACTAAAGGTAGCCCTTTTTTCTGGAGGTAAAGATTCGATCTATTCAGCTCTTATTAACTGGCCGGTTGATCTTTTTGTAACGTTTGAATATGATTTTTTAGGCACTCCTTCACCACATTTGATAAATCTAAAAAAATCCATAGAACTAGCGGGAGCTTTATCAGTACCGATTGCTTTGCTTAAAGTTCACAAAGGGTCAGCTATGAAAGAACAGGTAGAATTCTTCAGAAAAATTGGAGTTTCAAAGATAATCGCTGGAGATCAAGGAGTTAAAGATCACCTAGATTATTTTGCTGCAGTTGCTGAACAGTCAGGCGCTGATCTAGAAGAGCCAATTTGGGGCGCTGAACCCGCAGAGCTACTTAAGAAAGAAACCTCGGTGCTTTCTTTCATTATTATAGGAGTTAAAAAAGGTTTAGAGGAATTGCTTTGCAAAAAAATAAACAGAAAAAACGTAGATTCGTTTCTTAAAATTTCTGCTCAAATGGGAATAAATCCTATAGGAGAAGCTGGAGAGTTTCACACCCTTGTTTATAGAATCAGTGACTCAGATGTTTATCTGAAATTTAAATGCAAGAAAAAGATTAATGCGGGCGATTATAAGATTGCTTTTTTAGAGTGATGTTTAATAAGCTAAAAACCCATTTAAAATAGTTAAAAGTATGCAGAAACAAAGAAAAACCAAACTTTTTGTTATACCATTCGAAGAAGACGATCCTAAAAAGTGTACTGCTGAAAAATTAAAACGGTTTGGTATGGTGACCTTTACGAGCAAACCTATTGGTCTTGTTTTAAATCCATTTAGCGATGTGCTTATAAAACAGATGCCTGAGGACGAAGCCATATTTGCACTGAAGGGAATTACAGCTATAGATGCAAGCTGGAAAAAAAGAGAAGAATGGGGTTTGAAGTTTTTAAATCGTTATTCTAGAAGGCTACCGTTACTTATAGCCGCAAACCCAATTAACTATGCAAGGCCGCACATGCTTTCAACAGTAGAAGCGCTTGCCGCGGTTCTTTACATAATGAATCAAATAGAGTTGGCAGAAACAATTTTAGCCAAATTTAAATGGGGACCTAACTTTATAAAGCTTAACCAGAGGGCTCTTGAAACTTACAGAAAAGCTACTGATATTGTTACAGCAGAAAAAAAAGTTTCTGAGAAGTACGCCGAATATTTCAGGATTTAGTCCTTAAGTTTAAATGCAGTTATCTTTGTCTGATTTGTTTAGAGATATGTTGAACAATAAATCTATTTTGCTGATCATTTTTATTCAACAAAAAAATTTAACTTTTGGCGCTTTTACAGCTCTTCCTCTTCTTCTAAATCTTCGTCCCAGTCTTCGTCCTCTTCCCAATCCTCGTCTTCTTCCCAGTCTTCGTCCTCTTCCCAATCGTCTTCTGACATTTTATCTCGCGTTTAGGATAGGTTAAAACCAAAAATATAAGCGTTACTAAGTAATTACCTACAAGGCTCTCAAACCGTTTTATGAAATAAGATAAATCTGTTAGTTTTTGTTTATTTGGTTAATTAAGCCTGGTAGGTCTTCTATAAGATCTTTGGGAGCCAAATTCATTCTTAAAGGATTTAAAAATCGCCCAAAAGGCTCAATCACCCTAGTAATATAACCGTGACTTAGCAGTTCTGTAAAGGCTGCTTCAGAGCTTACTTTAAATGATAGAGTTAAAAAATAGGATGAGCTCTTGCTTCTTATCACTCCTTCATCGAGCTGTTTTTCAAACCATTCACGAACCTTTAACGCTTCATTCCAGTATTTTTTAAATACCTCTATTCTGTCTAAAGCAAGGAGAGCCACGTATGCTGAGAAAGAAGAAACCGGAAATGGAGACTGAACTCTTTTTAAAACATCAGAAAGAATACCACTAGCCAGCGCATATCCAATCCTGAGCCCGGCAAGTCCATAAGCTTTGGAAAACGTCCTTAAAATTATAAGGTTCTCGTAATCATTAAGAAGCTGATTACTTGTAACACCTGAGATTTCCGCATATGTTTCATCTAGAACCACAACTATATCTTTGTTTTTTAAGAGCTCTTCTATTTCCCCTTTTGGGATTACGTGTCCAGTAGGGTTGTTGGGGTTACAGATAAACACCAAATCTGGCGAGCTTTTGTTTATGGATTCAAAGTTTAAGGAAGTCTCGTTGACATACTCATCGGTTATCACCTTTAACCCATAACTCATAGCCGCAATTTTGTAATAAGAATATGTGGGTTTGTGCAGGAAAACCTTTTTCTTGTTTCTAAATATATTAAGAACTGATTCTATCATCTGATCGGCTCCATGCCCTAGTATAACGTTTTCTTTTTCTAGGTTGTTTATTTTTGCTAATTTTTCTGTTAGCGCGGTCGTTATTTCTTTTGGATACAATCTGAGATCGATATTTAAAAGAGCATTTTCAGCAAGCTTTTTTATGAGTTCTGAAGGAATAAAAAGGTTTTCGTTAGACTGTAGGTTTAAAAAATTTTTATCCCCTACGATCTTTTTTGATTCTTCTGGAGAAATACCAGGTTTATAGACTGGAACAGAGTACCACTTTTCTAAATCGGACTTCCAGCTCAAGTTTTTTTCCACCTTTTTTCTGAAACCATCATGGATCCTAAGTGGGCAGGAAAACTTTCATAATCGGCTAGCCTTATTACGTGTTCTTTCATTCTCTGCCAACCTTCACGATTTATCCTCTCAGTTGTTATCGAGGTCAGGAAATTATATATGCTGAGCCCTGAGTATGATCTGGCAAACCCCATAGTCGGCAGCGTAGAGTTAGGCCCTATGCCATAGTTTCCCGCAGAAAAAGGCGTATTAATAGTTATAGTACCTGCCCTAAGGTTTTCTCTGTACTTGTTAAAAATTTCATCTGCTCTAGAACTTTCTATTGAAAGATGCTCTGGCGCATATTCTGCAATAAAATTAACAGCATCATTGAGATTGTCGAAAATTATTATTGCGCTGTATTTTTTTGTATTTTCAATCATGAATGAGCGTCTGGGTTCAGGCAACTGATCTATTATCGAGTCGGCGTAATGCGAAACCTTGTCAGCAAACTCTTCGGATGTCGTTACAAGGATCCCAGCTGAATCGGGTCCGTGTTCAGCTTCATTAACCAGATTCCATGCAACGACTTCTGGATCTGCATTCCCGTCGCTTAATATCATACCCTCGGATGGTCCGGCTGGCAAATCAAATTTTACAGAATCGCAAGATATCATCTTAGCTAGAAAAGTATACGGCCCGCCAGGACCGGCTATTATATCAGTTCTCTTTACGGTATCTGTGCCGTAAGCGAATGCGGCTACTGCGTGCGCTCCTCCTATTGCATAAACTTCCTTTAAACCCATCATATAAGCTACAGCGGCCGTAGCCTTATCAATATGCAGTTCTTTATCTATAGGCGGTGTCGCCATAGCTATCCTTTTAACTCCAGCAACTTTAGCTGGAGCTATAAGCATTACAGCGACAGATGGAAAGCTGCCTTTACCAGATGGAACGTACAAGCCCGCAGAACTGATAGGGACAAAATACATACCAGCAAACACGCCTTTATCGGTCTGAATTTCAAATCCTTTCGGAATTTGTCTTTTGTGAAATTTGGTTACGTTTTTTATCATATATTTCAAACTTTTTTTAAGTTCTTGAGGTAAAGACATATAATCTCTTTCTAATTCATCTTCTTCAACAACGAGCTCTGAAGGTTCAATTTTCCGTCCAAAAACATTACTTAAATAATCAGTTATCGCTTTATCTCCACGGTTTCTAACGTCTTCTACAATTTTTTCTACGTCTCCTTTTAATCTAAAAATTTCTGATCTAGACCTTTCGGTTATTCTTTTACGCTCTTCTTCATTCATTCCATTAAAGTTAATTACTCTAAAATATACCATATATTGAGCTCTATCTATACACTTATAAAGCGTTACTCTTCTACATTTAGTTTTTTGATTTAAATAAAAAAATAGTAACTGCGAACCAAAGTTGTTTTAAATTAAAAACGCCTAAAAATTTCCTAAAAGAACAGCTGCGGGGGGTGGGATTTGAACCCACGAAGGCCTACGCCAGCAGGTCTTGAGCTTAGGCAACTTCTGCCCCCATCGACCTGGCTAGGGGACCCCCGCAAGAACTAGTTTTCGCTTTAAATTTATATATGTTTGCTTAACTTTCGGGATTTTTCAGCTTACATGATCCTTTTTAAAAAACATTGATTGGTTGTATAAAATTTTGCTCTAAACAACAAATTTATTTAAAACAATAGCGGCGAATATTTTTTATAATATGCAAAACGCTTAAAATCTAACTTCTAAATTACATATATAATATAATATGAAATATAAAGAATTTGGACCTACAGGTGTAAAAACCTCATCAATAGGCATGGGAACTTATTATGACCCTTTTTGGATAATTACTGCAAGGCTTGGATGGTTAAGAAATGCAAAACGAAAAATACAATCTTTAAAAGCCGGTCTTGAAGCTGGAATAAACATCATTGATACTGCTGAGCTTTACGGTTCCGAACCGTTGGTTAGAAAAGCGATTGAAGGGTACGAAAGAGAAAAAATATTCTTATCAACAAAGGTGTGGCCTACTCATTTGAAAAGAGACAAACTATTTAAAAGTCTGGAAAAATCCCTAGAAAGGTTAGGCACTAAATACGTGGATCTTTATTTAATACACTTTCCTGGAAGCAATCATTCGAACAAAGAAGCCTTGTTAGCTATGGAGGATGCCGTAGCAAGCGGTTTGATAAAATTTATAGGTTTGAGCAATTTTAACCTTAAAGGCATAGAAGAGGCTAGAAAAACGTTAAAAAAGAATGATATAGTTTCAATCCAAAACCAGTACAATATTCTCCATAGGGAACCTGAAAAGGATCTGCTCCCATATTGCGAAAAAGAGAAAATCGCTTTTATGGCTTATTACCCTTTGGCTCATGGAAAGCTTACAAAAGATAGTAAAGTACTTGAAGTATCAAGGAAATTTAATATAAATCCAGCGCAGTTAGCTTTGGTGTGGCTTCTACGATGGAGCTCTGTTTTCCCTATTCCGAGGGCTTCGAGGCCAGAACACGTAATTGAAGACGCAAAGGCCGCTGACGTAGAAATACCCCACGAAATTTTAGAAAAAATCTGATTTAAAAGACGTCTCAGAAATTATTCAAAACAGCTTTTTAATTTCTTATAACTATCAATCAGACTTTCAGGTATGACCTTAGTATCAGCAAGTACAGGCATAAAGCTTGTATCTCCCCTCCAGCGAGGAACAAGATGAAAATGTAAATGCTCATAACCAGCTCCTGCATCTATGCCCAAGTTTACCCCAAGGTTGAATCCATGGGGCGACATGGTCTTATGATAACACTCCTCTAATTTTTTTAAGAGATCGAAGATTTCTATTATCTCATCATTATTAAGTTCTGAAAACTTTGTAATGTGCCTATAAGGTACCAACATTATGTGACCGTTATTATATGGGTATTTGTTCATTACGATAAAAACCTTGTTACCTCTATATACTATAAGGTTTTTTTCGTCTTGAGACTTATCCTCGTTTATCATTTCGCAGAAAATACATTTTGGCGATCTTTCGGTCACACCTTTTATTCTCCAAGGGGCCCAGAGTATTTTCAAAACCCTTCGCATGCTATATAATTTTGTGATTTTTAAGTATATGGGGAACCCATGCTTAAATTGAACCGCGATTCTAGCCTTTTCTCCATTTCTTCATAAAATTTGATTAGCTGGGGTGTTAAAGATGGCTTTACTGTAGCTATTGCTTTTTCAAAATCATCTTTGTTTATTGAAGAGGAGCCTCTGCTTATCGCATTTATTCCAGCCTCTCTGACTATAGATTTTAAATCGGCACCAGAATAGCCCTCTGTAGCAGAAGCCATTTGATGAATATTTACATCAGCTTCAAGCTTTGTGTTTTTTAGTAGAATTTTTAAGATTTCTTCCCTTTCTGACATATTAGGCGGTCTAACATAAATCAAAAGGTCGAACCTTCCTGGTCTCAAGAGCGAAGGGTCTATAAGATCGGGCCTGTTAGTCGTACCTATTAGGAAGACCATATCTTCTGGTTGAAGTGAGTCTATCGATGTTATAAGTTGGCTTACAAGCGATTCAAGAACCTCGTATTCTCCACCTCTTATTTTAGTTATTGAGTCAACCTCATCAAGCAATATTATAGAAGGAGCCGAAGATTTTGCCTTTCTAAAAATTTCCCGTATAGCCTTTTCCGATTCGCCTACCCACTTGCTTAATATTTCCGGCCCTTTTATCGTTATCAGGTTTGCTTTACTTTCGTTTGCCAGAGCTTTTGCCAACAGGGTCTTACCGCATCCAGGAGGACCATAAAGCAGAACGCCTCGTGGAGGCTCTATGCCTACGCTCTTGAACTTTTCAGAGTTTTTTATAGCTTCAACGAAATTAAGCCTAAGCTTCTCAAGAACGTCTTTATATCCGCCTATGTCATTCCACGTTACTTTAGGCACTTCAAAATAAAGCTCTCTTAAGGCTGTTGGAACTATCTGCCTGTATGCTTGCATAAAATCAGAATCCGTTATCTTTATTTCGTTCAACTTCTCTTCTGTCAAAGTCTCACCTTCAAGAACGCGTGGGGCCACTCTCCTTATAGCGTTAAATGCGGCTTCCCTGCAAAGGGCCGCAAGATCCGCACCAGTATATCCTGCTGTCATCCTTGCGTACTTCTTAAGATCTATGTCTTCTGCAAGTGGCATTCCTCTTACGTGGATTTTGAGAATCTCAAGCCTGCCGTCTTCATTTGGTACTCCTATTTCAATTTCTCTGTCAAACCTTCCGGGCCTTCTAAGAGCTGGATCTACGTCCTCTATCCTGTTAGTTGCGCCTATAACTATTACGTCCCCCCTGTCCTTTAATCCATCCATCAAAGTAAGCAGCTGAGCTACTACCCTTACTTCTGCTTCTCCAAAAGATTCGCTTCTTTTTGGCGCTATAGAATCCAGCTCATCTATAAATATGATGGCCGGAGCGTTCTTTTTTGCTTCCTTGAAAATCTCTCTGAGCTTTGCTTCTGTTTCCCCATAATATTTGCTCATTATTTCAGGACCATTTATGGAAAAGAATTTTGCGTTTGTTTCGTTTGCCAGAGCTTTTGCCAACAGGGTCTTACCGCATCCAGGAGGACCATAAAGCAGAACGCCTCGTGGAGGCTCTATGCCAACCCTTTTAAAAAGAGACGGGTATTTTAAAGGTAGTTCTACTAGCTCTCTTAACATCTGAAGCTGCAGCTTTAAACCGCCTATATCTTCATAAGTAATTTTAGTTTCAACTGTTTTCTTTCTTTTTTCTATAGATATGGTTGTTTTCCCAGTTATAAGGACGACACCTTTTGGCTCTGTCTCGTTTATTACAAATGTTAGATTTGATCCAAGAACGTTTACGTTAAACGTATTTCCTTCTAAAACAAGAAACCCGTTAAGCTTTTTTTTAAAAATAGTTTTTAAAGCTTTGTTCTGCAGCTTAAAATCCTTGTTGGATGCTTCAAAAAATATTTTTTTAGCCTCTGAATATTCGGCTTTTTCGACTTTAACCTGTTCATTGAGAGCCACACCGGCGTTTCCTCGTAACGTGGAGTCCATCATAATTATATTATTTTTAGAATCCTCTAAAATAGGGTAGGCAAATGCTGCCGCTTTCCGTTTACCAGTTATGAGAACAGCTTCGCCGTTTTTTATGCCAAGAACTTGGAAATATTTCTTGGGTATCCTAACCCTACATTTTCCAATATCCCTTTCATATGGTTCAGAAACCCTAAGCTCAACAATAGGCATTTGATTTGTCTCAAAATAACTATCTTATATATTTATTTAATTTGACTGCAATTTTTATGCTCTATAACTCATAGATACAATTTAACAAGTATTTTTGCTAGAATTAAAGTTTTAACTTAAAACTTTTAAGAAGACGTTCTGCGATCTTTAAGGCTTGAACCAGCTCATAAACATCATGTGCCCTAATTATGTTGGCACCGCGTTGAACGCTTATGATTTCCGCGGCTAAGGTACCGGCTAATCTTTTTGCAGGATCCGGTTCTTCCGCTATTTTACCTATAAAGGATTTTCTTGAAACCCCTACAAGTAAAGGCTTTTTAAAAACAGACTTTATGTTGCTTAGATTATTCAAAATTGAAATGTCCCATTCCGAGCTATCTATCCAAACCGGTCTTATAAACCCTATAGCAGGATCTATAGATATGCTTTTTTCATCGATCCCAGCCTTTAATGCCTTGTTTATTGCCTCATCTATGCTTTTAACTACATATTCTGATGGTTCAATCTTCTCGTTGGGGATACCGTGAGCCACAGCTATAACAGAAGCAGAGCGATCCTTTGCAACCTTTAAAGAGTTTGGGTCAGAAAATCCAGAAACGTCGTTTACTATCGTTGCTCCAAGGTTAAGAGCAATTTCCATGACTTTACTTCTCTGAGTATCTATTGATATTTCTGCTTCAAGCGAAAGGTTTTTTAGAACGCTCATAGCCCTCTTAACCCGCTCAAGTTCAACTTCTTGTGAGACGAGTGTGCTTTTATAAGGCGCCGTGCTCATTCCACCTACATCGATTATTTTTGCACCATATTTTACTGCTTTTAAAGCAAAATCTTCTATTTCTTTATCAGAACTTTTAACAGAACCCGCAAAAAAAGACTCTGGGCTAACATTAAGAACCGCCATTATAACGACTTCGTTAAGATCTAAATTTGTTTTCCCTATCTTAAACAATTTTTAAGGTATTTCTGCTCTTCTTTCTTCTCTTGATCTTACTTTTACTATGCCAAAATGAACTGCACAGGAAATGCAGTAATATTTTGTTACCACGGTATATGGAACGTAGGCACCTTTAGCCTGTAATTCCTTAGCTAACGCAGCGTCAACTAACGGTACTCTAACCGTAACCTTCTTTGCCTTGTCTCGTGGTATCCTTGCTCCGCATTGACTGCAAGTTACATATTCATTTCTGCCTTTAGATCCTTTATCCCTTCCTCTGCTTTTTCTTTTCTTTGGCAAGACATAATTTTGTTAAAAGGCAGCTTTTTAACCCTTTCGGCTATAC
>JAVBJD010000077.1 GCA_030756715.1 Conexivisphaerales archaeon | reverse complement strand
GCCCGGGGTTTGACCTGATGGTTGAAGGGCTCGGATGGGCTGGGATGAACGAAGCGCCTGTCGTAATAACGTATTACCAGAGGGGAGGTCCCAGCACAGGACAGCCAACAAGAGGGGGACAGAGCGACCTGCTCTCTTCTGTTTTTGCTTCACACGGAGAGTACCCCAGGATGGTTCTTGCTTCAGGGGACCACGAAGAGGCTTTCTGGGACGCTGTAGATGCGCTTAACTTCGCTGAAATATACCAGATTCCAGTTATACATTTAGTCGACAAGTTCCTCGCAAACACGATAAGGAGCGTGACTCTTCCTGATCTAAGCAAAGCTTCTATAAACAGGGGAAAGATAGTTGATCAACCGGGAAAAGAATACAAGAGGTTCAGCTTTGAATCTCCAGTTTCCCCGAGGGCTTTTCTCGGGAAAGCCCTCTTATGGTACACCGGCGACGAGCACAACGAAGAAGGACACATTGTTGAAGAATCGGAAAACAGGGTAAAGATTATGGACAAGAGGATGAAGAAGCTTGAGCTGATTGAACAGGAAGTTCCTGAAGAGAGAAGGGTTTCAGTTTTTGGAGAAGAGAGCCCGGACGTTGTTCTTTACGGCTGGGGGTTCGTAAAAGGGGCCGCTCTCGGAGCGATAAAGATGCTGAAGGAAGAAGGCGTTAAGGCAATGTACGTACATGTGAGAACCTTTGTTCCTTATCCAAAGAAGACCATTCAGGATCTTTCCTCAAAGTACAGAGACGTAATGATAGGTATCGAGCACAACTACCTCGCGCAGGCATCCATACTGGCTTCAACCTTTGCTAACGTTGAGATAAAGAAGCACATACTGAAGTACACGGGAAGGCCTATATATTCAAACGAGCTCAAAGAAGCAGTTATGCGCGTGTTAAAGGGATCTGATAAGGTGGTGCTGGAATATGGTGCTTGAGCTGAAACCAACCGATTATAAGAGCTCAGTCTGGGTTGACTGGTGCCCTGGATGCGGGAACTTCGGGATACTTTCCGCAATGTACCAGGCATTTGCTGAGCTGAAGCTTGACCCCAGGAAGATAGTCGTTGTGTCAGGAATAGGATGTTCTGGAAAAACGCCTCATTTCCTGAACGTTGAAGGGGTTCACACTCTTCACGGAAGAGCCCTTCCCTATGCAGAAGGAATAAAGGTTGCTAACCCAGAGCTTGAAGTTCTTGTAAACGCTGGAGACGGCGACCTTCTTGGAATAGGGGCAGGACACTTTGTAGCTCTTGGAAGGAGGAACATAGACATGGTTGTGATGATGCACGACAACACAGTTTACGCTCTTACGAAGGGGCAGGCAGCACCAACGCTTGAAAGGGGAGCGAAGCCAAAATCGCTGCCAAAGCCAAACATACAGGACGCTGTAAACCCGATAGCTCTGGCTTTAGCTTCCGGGTATACTTTCGTTGCAAGGGGATATTCAGGAAAGGTAAAACACCTTAAAGAACTCATAAAGGCCGCTATCCAGCACAGGGGTTCAGCTTTCCTTGACATACTTCAGCCGTGCGTTACATATGACAACATTCACACATATGATTACTACAACGAAAGGGTTTACGACCTCCAGGAAAGCGGTTACGATCCGGAGGTCAAAGGGGAACCGGAGCCAAAGATCGCAGAAGCAATAGCAAAGTCCTATGAAAAGGGAAGCAAGATACCTATAGGTATATTCTACAGAAACCCCAACGTTCCAACATTTGATGAAAGACTTAAGGAAAGGATACCGAGCTACATGCAGAACCCTCCTGCTTACCAGACCATAGAAAAAGGAGGAAAAACTGTAATAAGCCAGGAGCTTTTCGAAAAGATATTCGAAAGCTATTTGATCTGATTTTTTATTATTTTTTCTTTTATTAATTCCCTTTTTTCTAAAGCTGAAGATTTAACGCTGTCTTTGAAGTCAGCCCAGTAGTCTGGTTCAGCTAAGCTTCCGAATGCCCTTTCAACTACTTCGTTGACTGCAGGGTGAACGTGCATCATGCTGTAAACTGGATAGAAGCTCTGATCCGCTGAGCTCATGAGTAAAATTATCTCGTGTATCATAGAAGACGCATAGGGGCCTACTATGTGACCCCCGAGGACTTTCCCGTTATCCCTTTCAACTATAACCTTAACAAAGTGCTCTTCGTCCTTCATAGCAAGGCCTTTTGCTGTATCTCTGTAAAGGTAATAGCCAACTGCGATCTCACCCTTAACTTCTGATTCTTTCATTCCTACAGACCCAACTTCTGGCTGAGTGAATATCGCGTGAGGAACAGCGTGAAAGTCAACCTTCAGCTTTCTGCCCTTGAAAGCGTTATAATAAACTATCATGCTTTCATAGTTTGCTGCGTGCTTGAACATGTGTTTTCCTATAGCGTCCCCGCAGGACCAAATGTTAGGCTTTGTAGTCTCGAGGTAATCGTTTACAACTATCCAGCCCTTTTCGTCAGTTTTAACTCCTGTTTTTTCAGGCTTTGTTATGTCTGAGTTGCTCTGCCTGCCGGCTGCAACTATAATCTCATCAACCGGCACCTCAAACGTTTTCTTTGATTCCAGATCTTCTGCAACTATTATCTTGCTGTCACCGGATTTTTTTATTTCCACAACTTTTGTCAGCGGGAGGATGTGCATGTGCTGGTCTAGGTCTTTTTCTAACTGGAAAGAGATTTCAGGCTCTTCCTGATATACTATCCTGTCAAGCATTTCAAAAACGTAAACTTCGCTACCCATCATCGATAGGAAGAACCCAAATTCTAAGCCCACAAAGCTTCCACCTATAACGGCGGTCTTTTTTGGCAGCTTCCTCATGGTGAAGAAGTTCTCATTAGTATAGTAATTCACTTCGCTCAAGCCAGGAATGTTGGGTATGTAGGGCCTTGAGCCAGTGCACAACAGTATCTTATCGCCAGTTATTATTTCATCTCCAACCTTAACCTGATAATCCTCTACAAACTCTCCGTTCGTTTTATAGAGCGTTATCCTTGGGTCAGACATAAGCGCGTTCTCAATCTGAGAAGATTCTGACATTACTTCGTCGTATGCCCAGCTCATTATTTTCTCAAAATCCAGGGATCTTATTCCAGTATTTATCCAGAAATCACCTGCTCTTTTGATGTTATGTACCAGTTCAGCCGGGTAGAGGATCATCTTTGAAGGTATGCACCCCCTTGTAAGGCAAATGCCACCTACGGGACCGTTCTCTATAACGGCTATCCTTATGTTCCTGTTCTGAGAAAGGAGCTCTGCATAAATGTTGCTCGCAGAACCGCTTCCAAAAGCTATAACGTCAAAGTGCTTCATATACATGATAAAGCAAAGCGCGCGATTTAAGATTTAGGCTTAAAACTCAGCATCTATCTATCGTTTGGCTTTTAAGTATAAAAATAAACAGACCGCATTTACATCACGGATCAGCTTACCTGCTGTCTGTCATCCCT
>JAVBJD010000076.1 GCA_030756715.1 Conexivisphaerales archaeon | reverse complement strand
TTAAAGAGCGCATAAGATAGAGACCAGATGAAAAGGATAAGGCTTATTTTGCTTATGGCCGATGATGGCAGCGCGCCTACTCCTGAATACCAGCCAAAAGAATACGCAAATTTTGGCTCCGCAAGTACCCATATCTCTCTGTCAATGTAATTTATAGATATCGCAATGAAAAGCAGTAATGCAATTACCCATCTGACATGAGAAACCTTTTCCTTTATGCTTGTTCCGCTTACTGTTCTCTGCTCTCCCATTGAATTTAATCAATATCAATTTTTTATATAAGCATTTCTTTTAGCGTATTTAGAATACATGGTAACGTTATTAATGCTGTACCAGAGGTAACAACAGAGCGCTTATAAGCTCCCATGAAAAATTTATACAGTAAATGAGCGAACCAAAGATCAAGAAGCTTCAGAACGCTCTGAAGGGAGTTGCCGATTACGCTGTTGTTAACGTTGGCCCGAACTTTTTCTACCTAACCGGGGTCTGGCCCCTGGCTTCACTCGAGAGGCCTTTTTTCTTGATCGTTCCTTCAGAAGATAAGCCGTTCATCATAGCCCCGGAGCTTTACGCTCCAGATGTAAATAAAATAGAGGTCGAAAAGATATTCTATAAGGACGGGGAAGACCCTTTTTCCCTGCTCGCAAAGAGGTTGAAAAAAGGCACCGTGCTCATAGATGACCTGATGTCAGCGTCTCACGCGCTGAGGATCCAGATGAACCTTGACGGTTATTCCTTTGACCTTCTGTCTGCGGTCATCTCAAAGCTCAGGGCCATAAAGGACGAAAACGAAGTGGAGCTCATAAAGAAGGCAGCCAGCATAGTCGACAGGACGTTTAAAAAGATATTGCAGGAGATATATTCGGGAATAACTGAAAACGAGCTTGCCCAGGTCCTCAACGAATACATGATGTACTACGGAGCTGACGGCTTTGCCTTTGAAACCATAGTCGCGTCGGGACCAAATTCCGCTGAGCCCCACCACTTAACCGGCAACAGAAAAATAAGGAAAGGAGACGCCATAATCATGGATTACGGCGCGAGGTACAGAGGCTACGTTTCAGACATTACCAGGACTGTCTATTTCGGGAGCGTTGACACCGAGTTCCTGGAAGTCTACGAATCTGTGAAAAAAGCTCAGGAGGCAGCGATAAACTTTGCAAAGCCGGGCGTTGAAGCAAGGGATGTCGACAGAGCCGCGAGGTCAGTGATAGAAGCTAAAGGTTATGGGCCCAACTTCACTCACAGAACAGGACACGGCATAGGAGTTGAAGTGCACGAACAGCCTTTCCTTGATTCCCACAACACGCTGAAGATTGAAAACAACATGGTCTTCACGGTTGAGCCAGGAATCTACCTTGAAGGGAAGTTCGGCGTAAGGATAGAGGATGACGTCATAATGAAGAACAGGTCTGAAAGGCTTACGAAGTCTTCCAGGTCTCTTATCACGATCTAAAACTGATAAATTTAATTGCAATTCTGAGTTAAGGAAATTGCGTGCTACGTTTATATAATTGCTGGTTTCAGTGAATATCATGAAACGGTGTTACGACTGCATCTACTTCTACGTCCACCCTGTATATTCCAACATGGGTCTATGCAAAGTTAATAACAAGATAGTTGACAAGGATTTCTACTGTGAAAGCTTCAAGGAAATAAACCCTGATGACCTTTTTAAGGTCCTGAAAGAAAGGGGCTGGGTATACTGCTCTGACTGCAAGAAGCCGATATTCGATGAGGAAGAGCTGAAGAAGCACCTCAGCCTTAACCACCACGTGACCGTAAGCTTTCTTAAGGACACCGTTGCGAAAGAGGAATCACCCGGGGCTTTCTAGACCCCCTTTTCTACCTTTGAAATAAGTTCCTTTGAGCACCTGTCAGCGTAGTAAAGCGGCCAAGGCAGCCCTTTTTCTGATACATTTTTCAAAAAAACTTCAAGAGAGCCCTCCAGGCTTATGTAGTTCCCCGGGCTCACGTAGTACTTTTTACCCCCTGCGCTCACGCTCCATCCTACCTGTTTTTCTTTAAAGAATACTTTGCCGTCCCTTTCCACAAACCCTTTCAGCAGCTTTTTTGCCACTCCCACGCTCGGTATTTTCAGCACTGTTCCCACGTGAGAAGCGAACCCGAAACCCCTCGGATGAATTATGCCGTGAGCGTTCACAAATATGAGCTCGGGTTTTTCCCTAACTGTTTTGAAGAAGACCTTTGACTCCCTCAGGTAGAAAAACCCCGGGACGTATGGAGGAACTCCTTTAACGATCGAAAAATCAAAGCTCATCCTGTTACCTGTGCAGCACAGAGTTGCATAATAGCAACCGGCCGCAACATCGTCACGGTATGCCGCGTCAAAGCCTCCAACTACTGAGTACTCTTCTACCTCACCTTTCAGCCTGAGCTTTCTGGCAAGCAGCACCTGGGCGTATTCTGCCTTTTTCAGGTCGATGCTGCTGAGGTTCATCCTGTTACCGGTTCTCCCCAGCCATAGACCCTGAGCCTGTTCGGCTGAACGTTGACGTTCAGCAGCACAGCTCTACCGCTTACAGCCGGTACCTGACTAGAGAGCTCGAGCGTGTCTTTTTCGAGGTTGCCGAAAACCTTCATTCCGTAAAAGAAAGCGTGCAGGCTCTGGGCGTCCTGGGCTATCCCGAGCTTGTAAGCCTTCATCCTCGAGCTCAGGCTGACTGAATCAGTTACTGCAGCGTATGAAGCCTTCAGGTCCTTTTCTTCAACGCCCTTCAGAGCAAACCCGAACCTTATCCCTGGGCCGATCTCTCCATAATCCTCGTCAAGAACCTGTATCGACTTTATCTCGGCTTCCTTCAGAGAAGGCAGGAGCTTCAGCTTCTGGTGAACCCTGAACTCAGAAAAAGAGAACCCGAGTATTACCGGGCCCACGCCCTTTACTATGAACGCGCTGTCAACGAAAGCGAATCCCATGCTCGCCGTGTGCTGAACCTTTCCTTCGTCAACCTTTCTTTCATAGACCTTTCTGGATATGCCAAAAGAGGCAAAGTACTTTCTGAACGTCTCCTCGTCCTGGGACGAAACGCAGCCTTCCCTGTTTGAACTTTCGAGCAGCAGAGCTATTTCAGCTTCGTCCTTGTTAACCTCCCTGTTGATGAAACAGAAGTAATCTGAAAGCGAAACGGCTTCAGCAACGGAAAATATTTCGTTCGCTTTCGGGACAAGCACGCTTACAAGTTCTTCTCCTGCTTTTCTGTAGAACTTCCCCTCCTCCTTTTTCTTCCCGAGGCTTTCTGCAAAGCTCTCGGCCTCTTTAACGTCAGAAGCTATTACGCTTATGATCTTTCCTTTAAGCACAACTTTAAATCCTCAGTGTGAATAAAAAGCTTTCTCTGCTTCAGCTAAGCGCTCTCTGTTAGGAATCTCCTCAGCAGCTTTACCTTGGGAAGCCTGAAAGCCCCTGCGCTCGGGTCCA
>JAVBJD010000014.1 GCA_030756715.1 Conexivisphaerales archaeon | reverse complement strand
TTTGCAATTTACCCTCTTAAATTTATTTCAATTGCACTTTTAACTTATGGGGGTAAGGGGTGGGAGTCTCCTTTCGTGAGGGAGGAGAAGGATAACCCCCTAATGCTGGTCAGATAAGAACTTCAAGTAAAAGTTAAGGTGCTGATCGTTCCTATCAGTTTTTATGAGAATAGACCCAACCGAAACACTAATGAGAAACAGAACAGAAAGGTTCTTCAGAACTTTAACGAGGAGAACGAATGTCTTTTCTAATAATGTCAACATAAAAAGCCTTACATAAAGGTTTTTGGCATAATGCTGAGGCTTTTCTTTATTTTCTATAACTGGTTTAGGTTAAACAAAGGTATAAACAAACTACCTTCATCAGGGGGTTGGCTTAATTTACGGCATCTATTCATTCAATCATAATATTTTAATATTCATTTGTACTTTGATATAATAAATGATAAGTAAAATAATAATAGGGTATGATGGTTCAGAACACGCGAAGGCTGCAATAGAGTTTTTAAAAAATCTAGAGGAATTTAAAAAAGCTGAATTGCACGTAGTAACTGTTGTAGATTTTACTCAATTATATTCTTATGGCGTAGATATACCACAATCTGTATATGAAAGCATAAAGAACCATAATGAAGAAATGCTAAAAACCATTGTAAACGAAATAAAAGGAGCAGGTGGGAACGCCATAGGAGTAATGCTTGAGGGTTCCCCTGCAGATGCGATACTTGACTACGCACAAAAGATAAACGCTGATATGATAGTAGTTGGGTCACGCGGCTTATCTACTTTTAGAGGTCTCCTTTTGGGTTCAGTATCTGCAAAGCTGGTTAGGGAAAGTAAAATACCAGTATTAGTAGTAAAGAAACAACAAAAGTAAAAATGCAAAATCAAAAAAATAAAAGGTATTTTTTGATCGCTGATAACGTTGAGCTAGGATACTGTGAATTAAATGAAGAAGTTTTAAGCAAAATAATAAAATCAGGTTACGGCAAAGTAATCAATAAAAAAATTTTATTGAATAAGTACGAATTATTCTATCTGCTTCAAGATAATCAACTACAACTCTTCGATGAAAAAGGCAGTCCGATTAATCACGAGGGTTATTTTCAAAAATACAGGTCTGTCCTGAATTTCAGTTTAGAAAAACTGCTTGTTTACAGAGAACTCAGGCAAAACGGGTATTTTGTAGAAGATCTACAGTCCAGCCTCTTTGATTTTGTCGCTAATTCAAATCCATCAAACGCTTGTTATATAAAAATACTTCCTGAAGGAGGTAGGTATAAAATAACAGATCTAAAGGATTTTGTTAAGATATCTATAAAGCATAGAAAAGAACCGATAATAGCAATAGTTGAAAGGAACGGAGAGGTAATATTTTATAAGCTATTTCAACTAAGTGAAGATAATATTGAAGGAAATAATTAAGCTTATTCGAATACCTAATTGTATTTTAAGCGGATTTGGGGTCATTGTAGGTGCCTTTTTAGAGGGATATTATAATCCATTTATTCTGAGCCTTGGGTTCCTAGTAGGTTTTTTTATAACAGCTTATGCAATGATAATAAATGATTATTACGATATAGAAATTGATAAGGTCAACGCTCCTAACAGGCCGCTTGCATCGGGTAAAGTAAAAATAAAGACAGCCCTAATCTTAGCAGTTTTGTTGCTGGTTGCAGGTTTGGCAATTTCAGCCCTGATAAATTTATTGTCTTTAGCTGTAGCGATTCTGTTCGCTTTCATATCATACCTTTATAGCTGGAGGTTCAAAAGATCAGGATTGATAGGTAATTTTCTAGTCGCGTCTTCTATGGCTATACCTTTTATTTACGGATCCATAATATCTATGAAGTTTGGACCATTGCCGTTTATACTTGCCGGTGTAGCCTTTTTTGCAGGAACCAGCAGAGAAATCATTAAAGGAATAAGCGATGTAGAAGGCGATAAAAAGAAGGGCGTAAAAACCCTAACGATTACAAAAGGCGCAAAAAAAGCTTCTGCCTATGCCTTTACACTAATGATCATAGCAGTAATCCTTTCATTTTTACCTCTGTTATATTTTAAAATCTGGTATGTTTACCTGATTTTAATACTAACTGTTGACTTCTTTATGATAAAATATACATATGGATTAATAAAAAACCCTGATGGAAAGAAAGCCATATATGTAAAAAATAGAATATTGCTAATGATGTTTGGAGCGCTTTTGGTATTTCTTATAAGCGGGGTTGTAGGTTATGTGGTCTGAAAAATATAGACCAAAGTCGATATTTTATATGATAGGAAACGAAGAAGGAAGAAGCAAAATAATTGCGTGGATTAAAAACTGGAAAAAAGGATCAAAACCCCTCTTGATAGTAGGGCCCCCTGGGACGGGAAAAACTACTTCGATAAAAGCTCTTGTCAATGACTTCAACCTTTTTGTCTTGGAGCTAAACGCAAGCGATGTAAGAACAAAGGAAAAGCTTGATGCAACATTAAGGAATGTAGAACCTGTGAACCTTTTTGGACAAAGGGTTATAGTTTTTCTAGATGAAATCGATGGAATGTATTCAAAGGGCGACTCAGGAGGAATAAATTACTTGCAGGAATGGTTACCTAGGTCCAACGTTCCCGTAATAATGGCGGCAAACGAAATGAAGGATTTCATGAAAGACATCGCAAAAACATCCCTAATAATTGATTGGAAAAAAGTACCAAGCAGAGAAATATTTTTATGGCTTAAAAATATAGCTGAAAAAGAAAAGCTGAGAATTAATGACGAGCAAATAAAAAACATAATTTACGAATCATCAGGCGATATAAGATACGCAGTAAATCAGTTACAGGTAGCTCAAGAAAGCATAGTTTTTAAAGATATAAAATATACAGCAGAAGACGCCATAAAAAATGCCATGTATGCAAAGAACTTTATGGATGCTTATCACTATATTTCAAACTGGCAGGACGATCCGGACGCGAAGATATCAGCCATAGCAGCTACACTTTTTTATAACCAACCAATAGATCTAGATTTAAGATCAAGGTGGTTATCTGAAGCAGACCTTCTCCTAGGTAGGATTAAAAAATATCAAGAGTGGAGAATGCTTAGATATTTCAACGTATTTTTGACAGCTACCATATATAATGTTAGAGGGAATTACAATCAGTATATAATACCGTTTCCAGTTATACAAGAAAGTTATAAAAGGCAAATCTACCGCGCTTTGTTAGAAAATCTAAAAAAGGATCTTCATTTCGATATAGGCTTTATTGCCGCAGAAATAATACCTTTTTATGAGTTATTGGTGAGGCTCAAAAGAATTAATGATGATAACGTTAAAAAGATTTTAGAATGATAAAGTCAAATAAAATAAAAAATTTTTAAACGCTAAAAATAAAACATGATGTTATGAACTTTGAAATTTTTCAAAAATTTAAACTTGCTGTAAATGGTAAGGCATCAATTATGTTTGATGATAACAAAACTTTATTTTTTGTAAATAAAAAAATAAATGGATGCGATTGTAAAAAGGCTTCGATAAAAATAGATTTAGCTAATAAAAACGTTTTGGTGGATCTCGACGATACCATTTTGCACAACGATTTTGCTGAAGAAATTTTTCCTGAGTATCTCGACGGTTCAGATCCTTATAAAGTAAAGCTGAACGTTTTAAAAGAACACTATTTAAGGCTTTCAACTTTTTCTCCAGAGGCATTTGATTGGGAATATCTGTCTTTTAAAGCTTTAAATTCCAATAAATTACCTGATCTGCATATTTTACAAGAAAAATATTACGTTTGGCCATTTGTTTTTAAAATAAGAGGAGCTGATAAGATGCTCAAAAACCTTAAAAATCTTGGCTGCAAAATATACGCTTATACAAACGGGTATTCGAAATACCAAAGAGAGCTGCTAAAAAAGTTAAGTATGGAGGAATTCTTTGAGGACATCTTTTCCCCCGATGTAATGGGAGTTTCTAAGGTCGATTTTTTTAAAAAAACAACTTTAAAAAAAGAAGATACAATTGTGATAGGCGACGATTATTTTTATGACGTAGAGGTTCCTGCGTATCATGGTTTTATGACTGCTTGGATTTACAAATACAAAAAAGGTCCGATAGGAACGCCTTCTGCATTTCCTGATTATGCTTTTTTTGATTTAAGTTCTCTGATTAAAGCTCTAACACATGAACAGAAAGATTAAATATAAAGCAAGATGAAGTATGTAAAAATGTACAAAACTAAATTTGATCTTCTAGAGTTTATTTCAAAGCTTCCAAAGGCAGAACTTCACCTCCATCTGGAAGGAACTCTGGAGCCCGAAATGATGCTCGAAAAGGCAAAGAAGAACGGCGTAAAGCTGCCTTACAACAGCATAGAAGACGTAAAAAAAGCTTACCGTTTTAAGGACCTTCAGTCATTTCTGGACCTTTACTATTTAGGTGTGAGCTCTCTAGTAGACGAAGATGATTTCTTTGACCTCGCTTACGCATATTTTAAGAAGGCTTCTTCTCAGAACGTAAAGAGGGCGGAAGTTTTCTTTGACCCTCAGGCACACACTAGAAGAGGAATAGACTTCAGCACTGTAATAAAAGGTATATACAAAGCGGCAAAAAAGGCAGAGGATGAGCTGAACGTTTCCGTTGGCATAATAATGAGCTTCCTCAGGGACATGCCAGAAAGCTCAGCTGAAGAAACTTTAGAACAGGCGTTGCAGTACAGAAAATGGATAATAGGAGTTGGGCTTGATTCTAAAGAGCTAGGCAACCCGCCTTCAAAGTTCGAGAGGGTGTTCAAGAGGGCAAGGGAAGAAGGTTTCATAGCTGTAGCCCATGCCGGAGAAGAAGGCCCGGCTGAATACGTATGGGAAGCAATAAAGCTACTGAAGGTGTCAAGGATAGATCATGGATACCATATTCTAGACGATCCAACATTGACTGAAAAGGTTAGTCAAGAAAAAATACCCCTCACTACCTGTCCGCTTTCAGCTTTAAAACTCAACCATATAACACCTCTTGATAAATTTCCTATAAAAACGATGCTAAAACTTGGCATGATACCAACTGTAAATTCTGATGACCCAGCCTATTTTGGCGGTTACCTTAATGAAAATTACTATCAGATTGCTAAGGTATTAAAATTAAGTGCAAGCGACTTAGCGACCCTTGCCAAATATTCAATAATGGCCTCATATATACAATATGATAAAAAAGTCGATCTGTTCAATATCGTTGATGAAACTTATTGTGAAATTTTTTGAGTACAAATAACATCCTTTAAAAATATTGAAACTCTCATATTTTTAAAGTTAAGATAACGTCAGGGGTAAGATTCTAATAACATACCCGAAATCATATACGGTTTATTGTAGCTGATATATTTCAGAGTGGCATCAATTTTTGATTCGCTATTAGAATAAAGTCTCATTATAGGCTCGTCCTTGGCAACCTTATAATTTTCCTTTTTGAAAAGATATATTCCGGCACCTTTATCGTATGGAGCACCAAGCATCCTTGCAATATAGTTTATGATGCTGTTATCTAAAAAAGTAACATAACCTTCTTTATCAGCTAAAACATCATACGTATACTGACCGATAGGTAAATCTTCAGGTTTAACATTAGGATTTCCTCCTTGAGCTTCAATAATTTCTTTAAATTTCCTATAAGCTTTGCCACTAAATATAAGGGTAATGGCAGAATCATAACCTAACCCTTTTTCTACTAACCCGGTATTTTCAAATAATAAACCAGCTATCGAAGCAGATTTATTTAATAGACTGTTTGCAGCCTTACTTGGATTCATTAAACCTTCAAGAGCTTCCTTAGCTTCTAAAGCAGGGCCTACTGTGTGGCCTACTGGCTGACTTCCGTATGTTATAGCTGAAGTGATTCTTATGTTTAACGCATCTCCAACGTCTTTAAATTTCTGTGCCAGTTGGATACCATAATTGTAATCTTCTACTTTGGTTCCTTTGCCATAAGGTATGTCAAGCACCATATATTTTATTCCCATTGCTATCTTTTTTGACAGAACACTGGCGATCATTAGCCCTTCAGGATCAATTCTAAGGGGTCTTTCTAACTGTATTATTTTATCATCGGCAGGAGATATTCCTAGCTTACCGGTCCAAGCTATACACCCATGTGTTTTATTTACAATAGAAATTAACTCTGATGGCTCTAACTCTACATTCGCAATTACAGACATCGTGTCTGCTGTACCTGATGGACTAGTTATGGCTTTACTGCTAGTTTTAGGAATGTAAAGCTCGCTGTTTGCAATAATTGGAACTATTAAAAGCGAGACCTTATTTCCGGGAACCCCTCCAATTGAATGCTTATCAACAACTTTTCCGGTTATGTTTATTTTGTTACCCGTTTCGGCCATAGCTTTTGAGACATTTATCGTTTCTTCTAAATTTAATCCATTATAGTAACTCGAAAAAATGAACATTAGGGTCTCTAGATCGCTAGTTTTACCTTCTGAAATATCTCTGATAATTTGTAATATTTCATTTTCATTTAAATCAAAGCCCTTGAACTTTTTTCTTATATAATCAAATGATGAGTTGATTTCGATCTTTTTTGCTTCAACCGTTATGTCATTTTCAAAATCAACTCCAAGTTCATTTAATAACCTCGAATTGATTCCTATATAACCCTCTTTTACCATTTGTGTAGTTATACGAATAATACCAACAGCTTTTTTACCCTTTATAATAACCTGTATCCTTTCACCTATTTGAACGTCTAGCTTTTTAGCGTCACTATAGTTAAGTAAAATGAAGTTATCACCACTGTTGACGTCTATTTTAACGGCCTTGAACTTCATATAGAAGAATTATTAATGATTATTACTTACTTATAAACTTATTTATGACAAATATAGTTTCGGTTTACAGTCAGTTTATTTCAAATCAAACCTTCAAGAAAAAGCTTTTTTAATTCTTCTTTTTATTTTTCGTTAATTTTTTCAGTAGATATATAACGTTCACTGCAACCTATACTTCTTGGTGTGCATGCTTCTCTACATCCTGAACTGAAGCGTATAATTTTAACAACGTTCTTATTCTGTTAATTTTGGCCTGAGTTTATATTGCATTCTCATAATCACCATTTTCAAGCTCCTTAACTATTTTTATAATCAATTCGGGAAAAGGATTTATTAAAATTAGTGAAAGTCTCGCATTTTTTAAGACAGGGATGAAGTTCGTCAAGTATTTGTAAGCGCTTTTGAGTTCTATTTTTCATGACAACGGTCGCTCAATTAATATTGGTGGGCGCCTGAGCCGACTTCTCAGGCTATACCGGCTGTCACCGAAAAGCAAGCAATCAAAAGCCCAGCAATAAAAGGACTAACAAAGTACGCTTATTGCCGAAACGAAGCGCAGAAAGAAAGCTAAAAAAGCTCGAGCATGATCGCCAAAGCTTTTAACGAACTGAACTACATGAAGAGAACATTTTTTAGGGTCAGAAAATAGACTTTGAAGGGACAGCCAGAATGATCTACGAAAGGATCAGCTAACGTCCAGCAACTGATAATGAGGAACAATGAAGCTTGGCTTTCATAAATCGTTTTGCATAACGAGGTAGCTCCCGTTAAACGGGAGTAACCCTCGAGACCGGGAACCTTAAGCCTTCATGGCAGAGAGAGTCAAGAAAGTGCTTTTGGAAACATCCAAGACACTTTCAAGTATTTTTTGTGTTCTTCCAAGGATAAAGGCAAAGCTTCGGCTCCTACGTCATTAACATAGAAGTCGTCAACTCTTTTGAAACTAAAAATTCAGCTTCTGTTTTAGCCTTTAAAAAATTCAGTTTACCATCATCGCAAAGTACGTATGTTTCTGATAGGTATCCCATCACATACGGTATTATTAATAATTCTTAAATATTAAGGTTTTAATAGTTAAAACTTGTGAAAAAAATTTTATTACTTACAGAACCTGGAATATTGATTTTAAATGAGACAGGGGATATAGTTTATAGTAAAAAATTTAACGACTTTAAAGAATACGAATCATCTTTAAGTGGAGATTTACCAGAAGATGCAATAAACTTTCTCCGTAACGTAAGTGGAGAACTTGTTGTTCAAAACGATGGAATAAAATTAAAGCTATCTGAATTAAACCCCAGATTAAGCATAAGCGTCGTTCCTAACGTAATTGATGAACTCGGTCTTGACAAAATAGATCTCATGATTAAAGCAAACCTCGTTAAAGATCAGCAGGAAGCTCTTGAGCTTATCAGAAATTATACCGTTTATGTTTCGCAACAAAAGCTAAAAGAGCAAGCAGCTAGGCTGGATCTTCACGCTATTCAGATGGTTCAAGCTATAGATGAAATAGATAAAACGATAAACTTATTTTACATGAGATTAAGAGAATGGTACGGTTTGCATTTTCCAGAGCTATACAGCGTTATAGAAGATCCTGAAACGTACGTGAACATCGTACATGCATTTCCTGATAGAAGCGAAATCACTGCAGAAAAATTAGAAGAGATAAACATACCCCGCAAAAAAGCCGATATAATAGAAAGTTTGGCGAAAACTTCAAAAGGAGCTTCATTTGAGGCAGAAATGTCTAACCTTATAGATCAGCTCGCTGACGTAACATTAAGATTGTTTAAACTCAGAAAGGAAGCTGCCAAGCAGTTAGAAAAAATAATGGACCAGATAGCGCCTAACGTTACGGCACTTGTTGGTGCTACAATAGGAGCCAGGTTGCTAAGTAAAGCAAGTTCTTTAGAGAGGCTGGCAAAACTTCCTGCGAGCACTATACAGGTTCTAGGAGCCGAAAAAGCTTTATTTAGAGCTTTAAAGAGCCACGCTAAGCCGCCTAAACACGGAATAATATTCCAGTACAAACTAATACATGACGCTCCAAAAAAGTTAAGAGGCAAGCTAGCTAGGGCACTTGCTTCTAAATTGGCGATAGCTGCCAGAATAGATTATTACAGCGGAAAGAAAAACGAGGAGCTTGTCAAGTCATTCAATAAAAAAGCTGAAGAAATCAAGAAAAAGTTCTTCGATGAGCAGAAAAAAGGGTCGAAAGTAAGTGCCAAAGGTAGAAAACGCTGAATTTGAAAACGTATATTGGATAGAAACATCTGAAAAGAAATATCTAGCTACAAAAAATCTAGCCCCGGGGATATCGGTCTACGGAGAAAGGCTGATCAAAGAAAAAGGAGTAGAATACAGGCTCTGGGATCCATTCAGGAGTAAGCTAGCCGGCGCCATAATAAAAGGCCTGAAGAACATGCCTATCAAGCCCGGATCGACAGTGCTTTACCTTGGAGCCAGCACGGGCACCACGATCAGCCATGTTTCGGACATCATAGATGTAAACGGCCTTGTTTTTGGAGTTGAGGTAAGCGCAAGGGTTGCCAGAGAGCTTATGGATAAAGTCGTAAAATACAGGAAAAACGTCATACCGATAGTTGAAGACGCAAGACGTCCCGACAGGTATGCGCAGTTTGTATTTAAAAAAGCAGACGTACTGTATTCGGATATAGCTCAACCTGACGCTACCGAAATAACGCTCAATAACAGTTTAAAGTTCTTAAAAAAGGAAGGTTATCTGGTGCTTATTGTAAAAGCAAGGAGTATAGACCCGGTTCTTCCTACAGGCGAAATAATAAAAAGGGAGGCTAAAAAATTGGAAGATGCTGGTTTTAAAGTCATTGAAATACTTAACTTAAATCCTTACGATAAAGAGCACGGCTTTATATTAGCAACTGCTTAGAGTAATAATTTTCTGGGAAGGGCAAAGAATATATTTTAAAGTTTTGTTAAGCTTAAATATGTTAAAGGACGATGACGCTAAAGATAAGTTAATGGCTGAAATTTTCAAGGCACTGGCTCATGAATACAGGATAAAAATGCTGAGGATAATCATGAATTCAGAAAAACCTCTTCACATAAAGGCGCTTACAGAAATGTTAAACGCAGATTATCCAATAGTCTACAAACATATAAAAATTCTGGAAAAAGCCGGAATAATAGGCATTTTTATGGTTGGCCGTTCACGGGTACCGTATGTAAAAAGAAAGGAAGAGCTTTCTAAATTGTTGGAAGATTTGGTAAACATAGTTAAACAATAAAGTATAACTATTTTTATAATGCCAGAAAAAATTTATAAGCAGATATAAAGAGAAAGCCTCATGCAAAAAAGTCTTTATGTTTCGCTAATAGCTATGTTTGCAGCCACCTCTGGCGCTTTGACAGAAATGCACGTGATGTTCCCTTTTCCGCTTTTACCATTTTTGGAGTTTGATATGGCTGAAATTCCTGATATGGTTGCCTTCCTGATTTTGGGACCTGAAGCAGGGATCTTGGTTGCTACGATCCACTTCCTTCTGCTTTATACGCTGGGCGCTTTTACAATATTTTCTCCGCTTATGAAATTTTTTGCAGAAGGGAGCATGTTCGCAGGCATATTGCTGGCAAAAAGGTACACGAAAAGGGCTTCGGTATTGGCTGCTACATCGATAACCTTCAGGGTTGTCATAATGCTTTTCGTCACGTTGATGCTTTACTATGTAATAATGCCAGACATTTATATGCCCACAGCTAAACTCGCCATGGGAATACTTCACATAAGTTATCTGCCTCCCCTTTACATAGCTTTTCTTCTAGTGGGCTTAACTTCTGTGTTTAACGCGATCGCGGGAGCCATAACGTTCTTTGTTTCATATGCCATAGCTGTGAGGCTGTTAAAATCGTTCAAGATTTTCGATAGAAGCTTACTTTAAAGAAACCATGTATTTTTTATAAAGCGTTTTGTCCTTTTTGGTCGTTACAATCTTAAAACTTTTTCCCAGTCCTGATATCGTAAGCACTATCTTACAGCCAGGGTCTCCATCACAGTAAGAAGCAACTATATCTGCAGCTAATGGTAAAAATGACTCATCGCCCCTAAAAAGCCCTACAGGCCCGTTACAGCGTTCCGGGATTATCTTTGTGTACCCTGTAGCTTTTTCCAATTCTTTATTCTCAAAGTGGTTTCTTCCAACTATAACCTTGGTATTTTTAGAAAGTCTAAAATGTCTTCCAGTTTTTAGCAGATATATGTCTTCCATTGTATAACGATCGTCGTTAGAAAACAGATCTTCAAGCTTTCTTGCGTATGGAACATACGTTAAAAGACATCCGCCCGAGGAATTAGGTATTTCGTGTAATCCTAATTCACGTGCAAGTTTTATCTGCATCTTTCTGCTCTTTCCTTTTATTTTAAGGAGCTTACCCGGATCTATCAGTCCTTCTTTGATCAGCTCTGTTGGAGGCATTATGCCCCCGCTTAAAGGCCTGAGAACCCTGCCCTCCAGCCCGGATTCTTTTTCTATGATCTTCATCGCTTTCATGTTCTGGGACTTTGGCCTCTGATCAACGACTTCGCCAGTAACTATACCTGCAGCTCCTTCTTTTTCCATGATGTTTTTCGCTATCTTGAAAAAGAAAATCCTGCAATCTATACATGGGTTTAGGGCTCGACCATATCCGTATTTTGGATGTCTGACGATTTCAACATATTCCCTTTCAACCTTTACGTTTATCATTTCAAGCCCCTCTTTTTTTAAAAAGCTGCTCAGTAAAGAAAGATCCCTGCAACAGGGTGAATTAAAGGGGGTTTCTATGTGAACGGGGACTATGCTGAAACCCATGTTTTTTGCAAGCATAACAGATAATAAGCTATCAAGCCCTCCAGATACCAGTGCAATCAGCTTTTTTCTTTCTTCCATTTTACCCTAATTTAATTAACCTGAATTTTATCAAAAAATCAAATAAATAAAAAATACTAAACTTTTACAGACCGAATTTATTCTTCTTCTTCTTGAGTTTCAGGCTTCGCTTGCTCGTTAGAAACGATTTCCCCGACAGCGTACCTGTTTCCGACTTTTACTATTTTTACTCTGTATGTTTCTCCTAATTTGCCTCCAGCTATGAATACGATGAAACCATTTACCTTTGCTACGCCGTCGTTTCTCTTGCTCATTTCTTCAACTTTTAATGTATATTCAGCGCCCTGTTTAACGGGCTTCGGTCTGTAATTTCCGTGATATCCGTGACGTTCGCTCAAAACTTTTTCGCCGTGCGCTAAACTTATAGCGCGTTTAATATAAACTTATCTAATGAAATTGCACATCGCGTTTCGTAAAATTCATCATAAATTTTGTTTTTGACGGTTGAAATTATGAGCTAAAAGATTTTATTTTACGGTTTGCAGAACATTGTCATGAAAAGGGAAGACTTTTTTAAGGAAACAGTAAAACCTATCGAAATAAAGCCAAGAAGCATTTCAGAGCTTCTGGAGGCGATGGCTGAAACCTCTTTCCAGGGAAGAAAGCTGGGTGAAGTGTACAGGGTTTGGAAAAACATGATAAGCGACAATGACGTGACGATACTGATGGGATTAACGGGGTCCATGTCAACGGCAGGAATGTGGAAAATAGTTGGCCAGCTGATAGACGACAATTTCCTTGACGTTCTTGTGTCTTCGGGTGCAAACATTTCTGAAGACATATATGCTGGAATGGGATTCCCCTACGGCAAGGGTAGCCCGCTGGTGGACGATGAGCTTCTTTTAAAGTACAAAATCGACAGGTATTATGACGAATGGGCTGACGAGTACAAGTACAGAGAGATGGAGAAACTTTTATCGGACTTTATAGGAAGCCTGAACAAAGATCATATATACTCAACGGCAGAACTTATGTACCTTTTAGGGAAACACCTGGATAAGTCAGGTATAGATTCTTTAGCCACGAGAGCTTACAGGAAAAGGGTTCCGATATTTTCTCCTGCGATAATGGACAGCAGCTACGGAATAGCCGCAGTGCTTTCTGAAAAAGGCAGGATCGTCCTGGATCAGTTCAAAGATTTTGAGCAGATGACAAAGATTGCTCTTAAATCTGACGACACAGCGGTCATATACATAGGTGGTGGTGTCCCAAAGGATACGATTCAGCTCATGGCCGTAATAAAGGCCCTTTTGCTTGAAAAACAGATGGGCAAAGAAATAGTGAAGCCGCACAAATACGCTATCCAGATAACCACAGATTCGCCACAATGGGGCGGGCTCAGCGGCGCAACTTTTGAGGAAGCAATAAGCTGGGGAAAGATATCAAAGGAAGGAGGAAATGCCGTGTGCTACTGTGACGCAACGATAGCTCTACCGATAGTCATTCACGCGCTGTACGAAAAGAAACCAAAACGCGTTAAGAAAAACTTCGATTTTGTCTTTGAAGAAGTAGAAAAAGGCTAATTTTCAATTTTTAGAATGGCAAAATTTATTTTCTTATAAGATAATTTTTTATCATGAGATACAGCAAAGCTGACAGGTTGATCGTTATAGGTGCAGGAATAACCGGTTTGATGACGGCGATAAACGCCAGGCTTTCTGGTCTTGACGTTTATCTGCTGGAAAAAGGAAAAATGCCTTCAGGGTCGAGCGCCAGAATAGCAGGAGTTTTGCACTCAGGTGCCAGGTTTGCCGGGTGGGACGATGAGCTGGCAAAGGTATGTTTTGAAGAATGGAAATGGTGGGTTTCAGTACTTGGGAAAGAAGAAAAAAAGATAGGTGGTTATTTTTTAAAGACAAAGACCGAATCAGATCAGTACCTCGAAAGCTGGTTAAGCTCATTAAAAAACATAGGGATACCTTTCACAGAAGTTGAAAACCCCTATATCGGAGGGGATATAAAAAAAGAGAACATCGATAGGTTCTATTTTGTACCAGAAATACAGATAAACGCGCGTAAACTTTTAAACAAACTATTAGAGCTTGCCATAAATCTTGGAGTTAATTATCTACCGTCTTCTGTAATACAAGAAGTTGAGCGCGCAGATGGTGGCTACAGGATAAGTGTCAGGAATAAAGATACGCTGAAACTCGAAGGTTTTCCGGTAATATCATCGGGCATTGATATTCCCGAAGTTGCAAAAATATTCGGGATAAACGTTACGTCTAAGGTTTACCAGGGCTCACATATTTTACTGAACACAGACTTAACAGATCTGCTTGAGTTTGTTCACAAGCCTGGGACTTATGACCTTTTGATACCTTCCGATTTGGGAACTTTCATAACTCCCACGCTTGTACCCTACAACGGATTAACAGTATCTGAAGAAGAGCTTGCCGGTTTAAGCCAGGTTCTGAAAAATTTGTTTGAAATAGAACCGGAAGTTATCGGATACATGATTGCTGGAAGGATATCAATATCTTCACCTGATTCAACGTTAAAAGGTGATTATCTGGCTTATACACAAGACACGATACTGGCATGGTCTAACAACTATGCATGCGGTAAAAGATTGGCATACGCCATAGCTGACATTCTTGGAATAAAAAAAGCTTTAACGGCTGCATCTTTAATCTCTGATTAACATGGCTGAAGACGATTTTACAGAGCCAGAAAAATATGACAGCTGGTATGAAAAATACAGAGATATATACCAGAAAGAAATGGCTTTTTTACAGAGGCTTCTGGAAAAAGATAGGTTTGTAGAAATAGGTGCAGGGACAGGTAGGTTTGGCGGTGAGCTTGGCGCTTTTGCTCTTGTAGAAATTTCAGAAAAAATGATAAAATATGCATTGAAAAAAGGATACGAGTACGTTAGGGCAGATGGTCAAAACTTGCCTTTTAGAAAAGATTCCGTCGACTCTGCACTTTTTGCCTTTTCTCTACCGTTCATTAAAGACCAGCAAAGGGCTTTAAAAGAAGCTTTTTATGCAGCGAAAAAGAAAATAGTTATAGTCGATTTGGATCCAGAGCTTTCTAAAAATTATGTTGACGGTCTCAGGTCTCTGTATAAGAGCTACGACCCTTCTTTTATCGAGAACGTTAAAAGGTTTGATAAAGACGCAAAAACAAGCAGACTGACTTTACAAATAGATTCAGAAAGAGTAACCTTGATAGGTTTTGTCATACATAAGCAAGATAAACGGAAATAATTAAATATGTTCCAGCATCTGTTCAAAAACTCAAAACAAAGCGGTTTAACTTAATATAAAAAACATAATTTTATAAGGTGAACTTGGTTATAAAGAGCAGAATTGATGGTGGGATTAGTAGGTAAACCAAATGCCGGAAAATCTACATTTTTTAACGCGTTAACTATGCTTAATGCAAAGGTGGCTAACTATCCTTTTACCACCATAGAGCCCAACGTCGGGGTTGCATGGGTTACAACGAAGTGTGTGTGCAGAGAGCTCAACGTTAAAGATAACCCTGTAAACTCGCGCTGTGAAGACGGAATAAGATACATTCCTGTAAAGATAATAGACCTTCCTGGTCTCATACCTGGAGCCTACAGAGGAGAAGGCCTTGGAAATCAGTTTCTGGATTCCGTGATGAAAGCTGATGCCCTGATTCACGTGGTAGATGCTTCTGGCTATACTGATGAGCAGGGTAGACAGCTTGAAAACCCTGAACATGATCCCATGATTGATATCGAATTTATAGAGAACGAACTTGATATGTGGATCGCAAGCATAATATTAAAGGATAAGCAGAAAATAAACAAAGCTTCAAAGCTTGACGAAGTAATAGGAATACTTTCAACGAGGCTAAGCGGGCTTAACATAGACAGGACTGTAATAAAAGATATCCTTCAGAAGGAGGAAGAACTTTTAAATAAGAAATTCTTCAATTGGGAGGATCCTGATTTTATCAAGCTTGCAAAGAAAATAAGACAGATTAGCAAGCCCATACTTGTAGCTGCTAACAAGATAGATGTTCCTTCAGCCGAAGAAAATTTTAAAAGAATAAAAGAAAGCGGAAGAACTGCGGTACCGACTTCCGCAGAGGCTGAACTCTTGTTAAGGAAAGCAGCCCAGGCAGGGTTTATTGCATACAAGCCCGGAGATTCCAGCTTTACAGTATTAAAAGACATGAACCCAACACAGAAGAACGCGCTCGAAAAAGTTGATCAGATTTTAAAAAAATGGGGGTCCACTGGCGTTCAGCAAGCCCTGAATCATGTGTATTTTAACCTGCTCGACATGATAGTGGTTTATCCTGTTGAGGATGAAAACAAGTATTCTGACAAGAAGGGCAACGTCCTGCCTGATGCGTACCTTATAAAGAGGGGGTCTACAGCAAAAGATCTGGCATTTATGATACATACAGAGCTTGGAGCCGGCTTTTTGTACGCTATAAACGCAAAGAACAAGATGAAGCTTGGAGCCGAGTATGTCCTGAAGCACAACGACGTTATAAAGATAGTGAGCACGACAAAAAGAGCTTAAACAAGGAAAACAATATCCCGGTTTAAACTGTTTTTAATTTAGAAATTTCGGGATAACAGATTTGGAAAGTAAATCAGAAAACAATAAATAAGGCTTTTAAAAAATATTATCCGTATGGCTGTAACTTTGAGCGATATTAAAGGCGACGTAGGTTCTATCGCAGGCCACGTTAAACCCCACATAAACCAGATAAAAGCTGCGGAAAGAGTTTTGAAAGGCGCGACAGAGAAGAAGGTGATACATGATTTCTTCGTAAGCCGTGTTGGAGACGACATACACATGGTTATGCTGCATGAAAACGGTGAAGACGCTAAAGAAGTTCACGAAACTGCATGGAACGCCCTGAAGGCCGCTACGGAAGAAGCACAAAGCCTGGGCCTTTATGCAGCCGGACAGGATCTGTTAAAGGACGCGTTCAGCGGAAACGTTAAAGGAATGGGTCCAGGGGTCGCTGAAATGGAATTTGAACCCAGAAAGGCTGAGCCTATAGTTCTTTTTATGGCAGATAAGACAAGTCCAAGCGCTTTCAACATTCCTCTATCCAAAATTTATGCTGATCCTTTTACCACAAGCGGGCTCGTAATAGATCCGAGGCTTCACGATGGTTTTATGATTCAGGTCCTTGATCAGAAGATGGGAGACGTGCTTGAGTTTTCTCTTCCTGAAGAGCTGCACGATTATCTGGCCATAATAGGCGATCTTGTAAGGTTTTCTATCAAAAAGGTATTTTCTAAAGATAAAAAATTGGGAATAGCGGCTTCCGTATCTACGGAAAAGTTAAGCAAAATTGCTGGAAAGTACGTTGGGAAAGACGATCCTGTTGCGATGGCCAGGGCGCAATCCGGTTTTCCAGCAGTAGGAGAACTGTTACAACCGTTCATGACCCCTTACCTTGTGCCTGGCTGGATGAGAGGATCACACGTTGGACCTCTTTATCCATGTTCAGTAGATGAAGCAAACCCCACCTACTTTGATGGTCCTCCAAGAATAGTTGCTTTAGGATTTATGATTAAGGGCAACCGGCTTATAGGTGAAGAAAGTGACCCTCAGCCCGGTTCTCATAAGCCCGTAGACTACTTTAGGGGAGAAGAATTTGGTTATGCGAGAAACATTGCCATGAACATAGCAACCTACATGAGACAGCATGGGCCATTTATGTTTGAAAGGCTGCCGGAAGAAGAAATGGAATACACTACTCTAAACGAAGTTTTAAAGAAAATATTTGAGAAAAGAAACGTTAAAAATAAAAATCGATAACAGTATTTTTAATAAAAATTTTTAGTGCGTCAAATGGCTTTCTGACTCTGTATTATTAATTGCTTTAATAATTTTTTTGCATCGTCTTCGACCTCATTTATCTTCGGAGCTTTAAGCAAACACGCTCGATCGATCCTTTTTAAAGTAGCTGCATGTGCTAAAGGCACAGCAAACTCAACGCCGTACTTTAACAACCCGTAAGCAAAACCCGCGTTAAAAATATCCCCCATCCCTATGCCGTCGTAGATTTCAGAAGACTTTTCAACATTGAGCTTTATATAAATGTCTTTTCCTGAAAGAATTATTTTTGTTCCCGAAAAGTAAAGAACGTTTTTTACGCCCATCTTGTGGAGCGTTCTTATGCCTTCGGTTCCTCCTGAACCGGAGATAACTTTCAATTCTGTATCGTTAACTTTAATGTAATCTACGTTTTTAAGCTGTTCAATAAAGCTGATATTTTTATAAAGATTTACAGGCCCTACCTTTCTTTTCCTTATAAAACCCTGAGGATCAACAAAAACGGTTCCTCCAGAGTTTTTTGCCAGCTCAATGGTTTCGGGTTTTATTTCGTTGTCAACCCCGTTAAAAATAAAAAGATCACCCTCGGGGTTTTCATTAAGCGCGCAACCAAGCTTCTTTATAGATATCTTTTTCTTTTTTATGCCAAAAATTTCAAACATATCGTAGTTTTTACACTTTTTACCCTTTACGGAAGCCCCGTGCAGAACAAGATAATTCAAAAAATCTGTATGCGGTTTTCCATAGTTTCCAAATACTCTGACTTTTAAATCCTTGATATCCCTTAACACCAGAGAACCATAAGAAGGGGGCCCGCCTATGCACCTGTATGTTCTTTTTTTAACGTGTATCACGTCAACAGTGAAATTACCTACGAGTGAAACGCTTTCCATTACGTAGATAAATTAATTACCTCGTTTTTTTATGTTTATCGCATGATGGTTGCAGAACCGGGAGACATAATCGAAATTTTGGCAGTTAAAGGCATTCCTGACGTAAAGCCCGGTGACGACGTTGCAAAGCTAATTTTTGATGCCTGTCAGAAAAACAACATAAAAATTGATGAAGGAGATATATTTGTGATAGCGTCAAAAATAGTGGCTAAAGCTGAAGGCAGGCTTGTAAAGCTTTCTGACATTACTCCCAGCATTTTTTCCATTAGAGCGTCTAAGATCGTTAAAAAGGATCCTCGAGAAATAGAGGCAATACTGAGCGCTTCAAGAAGGATAATAAGAATGAGGAGGGGTATATTCCTGGCCGAAACCGAGTTTGGAGTTGTTGCCGCAAATTCAGGCATAGACAAAAGCAACGTGGGAAAAGAAGATTATGTCCTTTTGCTGCCAAAGGATCCTGACAGGTCTGCCAGAAAGATAAGAAAGAATCTTGAAAAGCTTTTTAATAAAAGGCTGGCGGTGATAATAAGCGACACCTATGGAAGGACATGGAGAGAGGGACAAGTTGACATGGCAATAGGCGCCAGCGGCATTAATGTGTTCAGGGATTACAGAGGTGATAAGGACATGTATAACAGGGCTTTAAAGGTTACAAATATAGCTCAGGCCGATGAAATTGCTTCAGCCGCAGAGCTAGTCATGGGTAAGAAAAAAGGAGTTCCTGTCGCAATCATAAAGCATTACGTTTATGACACCAAAGATGTTCCTGCCAGGAAGCTAAACAGAAAAGATGCTAAGGATTTGTACCGTTAGTAAGAGCCTTTTTCTTCTGGTTTCTGTACATTTCTATTAGCTCTGTTACTGTTGTGGCGTCCTCTGGACCCTTATCATCCCTTATTTTGCCGGTAAACCTCGGAAACCTTAATGCCAGCCCAGCACCTTCTTTGATCAGCCCAAAAGCAGCAGTATGAATGGGGCTCAAAGTTATTTCCTGTGCCTGAACTTCTATAACTATCCTTGGTTCAAACCACACATCGGCGTCCATTTTAGAAATAACCCTGGCATGTCTGTGAGGGATCTTATATGGTTCGAGCAGTTTGGGGAAGTTCTTTAGATCTTCGTCTGTAAATCCAGCGCCTATCTTTGTAACTGTATAAAAGCTATCGCTGTCCTTGTCGTACACAGCTGCCAAGAGCGTACCGTAGGTCCCGGCCCTTCTTCCCCTGCCGTAGAAAGCGCCAACAACAACCAGGTCCAAAGTATCAGCCAGCTCACCCTGATAGTCCCTTTTGAGTTTTATCCATGAAAAGCCCCTTGCTCCAGCTCTGTAAATCGAAGCCGGATCTTTAAGAACAAGACCTTCACAGCCATCAGTTATTGCCTGATCCATAAAGTTTTCAATCTCTTTAGGATCTGTACTTTCTATATGTGTTGCAAACTGTACCCTTTCGTCTTTCTTTACTGTATCCCATAAAATTTTTCTTCTCTCAGTTAAAGGCAGATCTACAAGCTGAGAGCCGTCAGCGTACATTATATCAAACAAAAAAAGTGTAACCGGGTACATTTTCATAGCCTCTTCAATTCCATATTTTCTCCTTCTATGCATGAGTTCCTGAAAAGGATAAAACTCCCCGGTATCTGGATCAACAGCAACAGCTTCACCTTCAACGATCGCTTCATTGGCCTTTATGTTCTTTAATGCCAGCTCGATGATGTCCGGGTAATGCATGGTGATGTTCTCTAGCCTTCTGGAGTAAAGTACTACAGTGTTACCGCTTTTATGCACCTGAACCCTTTCTCCGTCATACTTGTATTCAGCTATGCAGCCGTTTTTCATGTACTCAAGAGCTTCTTTTGCAGTTGGTACCCTTTCTGCAAGCATTGGTCTTATAGGTCTGCCAACTTTTATTCCGATCTTTTTAACTTCGTCTATACCTTTAAGCGCAAGAGTTGAGGCGACTAACCCAAGATCTCCAGAAAGGTTGTAAGCCTTCTCCAGTATTTCCCTCCAGTCCTTTGATCCCGCATAGGCAAGGGCTAAAGCGTCAAGCACAGTGTAATCAGCAACCCCAAGCCTTAGCGTTCCAAGGACAATTTTAACAAGGTATTTAGCTTCATCGGGTTCAGCGTCGTTAAGGAGGCTCATGAAATAAGCAAGCTTCATATCCTGAGAACCTTTTCCTGAAGTTTTGGCTATTTTTTCAAGAACGCCATAAACCCTGTTTATGGTCAGCTGCTGGGCAAAAAACGTCATCTGTTTTTTGTTTTGCACTACGTTTTTAGCTACATCTCCAAGGTCACCCAATTTTTTGTATTCATCTTCGATCTTTTCTTCGCTCAAGCCTGAATATTTGCTCAATGCCCTAATGATTGTTTTTTCAGCAACCCCAAGCTCGACACCAATGTAATCCGGGTAAATCTTTCCCTGAGTAAGGTAAATAACTTTATCAATTTCGCTCGGTTTTACAGAATTAAAAAGGTGAGCTAGTATCGAGGTTAATTCAGTCCTTTTTGTTGTATCTTCCATCTGTATAAAATGGTCTACGACGACCTTAAACGGAGTTTCTTGCATATTTATTAATATTAGGTTCAAAGCTATAAATTTATGCTCCCTGTAGCTTCTAAAGAGCGTAGAAACTTATGCAAAATTGAGAAAAACATTCCGGTTCAGCATAAAATAAGAATTTATGGCTAAAAGCTTTTAAAATCATTGTTCAAAATATCATTGTAGCCGGGGTCCCCTAACCTGGTATGGGGCAGGCCTGCTAAGTCTGTGCGCGAAAGCGCGTGCGGGTTCAAATCCCGCCCCCGGCGTGGTTATTTA
>JAVBJD010000075.1 GCA_030756715.1 Conexivisphaerales archaeon | reverse complement strand
TTCACATTCAAAAACAAGCTAAACGTGGAGTGCATAATAATGCAAATGCAGTTCAGAAAAAATTATATGCTTTTTAGATAAATGCCCTGTGGAATGAAATCTTCTATAATAGCGCTTACTGTGTTTGGTTTCACTCTTTCATCACTGCTTTTCATAACCCTTTCATTATTTACGCTGACTGCGGGAGAGCTTTATGCCCACGTACGTCCGGCTATCAGCCTCAATGATTTTTCTTATGTCATAACTATAGCATACTTTGCAGGTATGCCCATTGGGAAGATAATCGGAAGGACTTTGGGCTTGCACAGGCATTCATCGGTTTCTGTTTTTCTGATAATAGCTTTTATTGCGTTAACCATCCCCATTACCTATCTGACGTCTAACTTTTATCTGCTGATTATTTTAAGAACAGTTCAGGGGACATCAACGTTTCTAATGGAAATTTTTTCGATTGAATATTCTAAAATTCTAGATTTTGAAAAAAGAATAATCCCGTCCACAATTTCGATCGGCGGTATTCCTACAGGAGTAGCTCTTGGAAGCTTTCTAGTGAGGTACATATCGGTTAAAAATCTCTTTCTTCTTGATCTAGCAATCGTGTTTACAGGAACTATTTTTTCTTTAGTGATGAACTATATAAAAAATGAAAACCGGATTGAGCAAATGACAAAGATAAAAACAGGTCATAATTTTAAAAATCCGTTAACTTGGTTCATGGGATTGATTTGGATGTCAATAGCTGGTTTTAATCTGAGCCTGGCAGTTATACTACCGCTTTATTTGATACGTAAAAACCCCGGGTTGATCATTTCAGCAATGAACGTATTTGGTTATTCAGCAGCAATTTTCACCTTTGTTGGTGGAATACTAGCATATTTTATCTATGAAAGAATTAAAAAAGAATCCGCAGCCTTCTTGATCCCTGTTGGGGCATACATCTTTACAGCTTTAGGGTTTTTGATCATAATTTTTAGCGGAACGCTTTACCTCCTTGAAGCAATTTTGTTGATCAATTTCGAAGCCATGTGCATAGGTATAATTTATTCAATTCCCAGAGAACTCTTTGGGGATTTGAATTATGCAAACGCTACGTGGGAATTTTCTTTTATAGGGAGCACTGGGCATATCATAGTTCCCCTTCTTTTGATCCCGCTTGCATATTTGTTGGGTTTCAGGTATGTTTTTATAATTTACGCAATTTATCCTTTGCTGGTATCGGCATTATTTTTAAGAATAAGGTCGTATGTATATAATTGATAATCAAGATGGGGAGTTTGCGTGATACCATAAACGCTTTGCGTGATGATTTGCTCAGAATAAAGGATAAATTTTCGACCGATCTGGAAATTTCCGCTTTTACAAACGCCGTGCAGAAAAAGAAGGGGCCGGCTTTATTGTTTGAAAATGTAGAGGGTTACAAAAACCCTGTGCTCATAAACCTTTTCGGAACAGAGGAAAGGTTAAACCGAATACTAGGGAAAAGTATAGAAGCTTTAAGTTCAGATTTCAGCGAACTTTTCGAGCTGACGACCAGAAAACCGGGGCTAACTGATGGTCTAAGGCTTTTTTCTAAAATCAAGAATTTCGGAACAGAGGTCGTAAGCTCAGGGCCTGTAAAAGAAACAGAGCTTGACGGCCTTAGTGAAATACCAATACTTAAAACATGGCCAAAGGACGCTGGGAAATTCATCACAGCCCCTGTGGTAATAACCAAGGATCCTGAAACCGGCGCTTATAACGCGGGAACATACAGGATGCAGGTTTTTGATGAAAGAACAACAGGCATGCACTGGCAAAGACAAAAAACAGGATATAATCACATGATGAAAGCAAAAAAATTAGGCAAAAAGCTTGACGTTGCCGTGGTTATAGGCGCTAGCCCCTCGGTTTTCTTTTCAGCAATCTCGCCTTTACCTGAAGGAATTAACGAGCTAGCTTTTGCCGGCTATATAATGGGGGAAAAGGTAAAGGTATTAAAAGGAGATACGGTAGATTTGTATTATCCGGCTGATGCTGAAATTGCGCTAGAAGGTTATGTAGATCCAGATGAATTAAGAGAAGAAGGGCCTTTTGGAGATCATACAGGTTATTATTCTCCACCTGAAAAATATCCTGTATTCCATATCAACAGGATCTATGCCCGGAAGAACTTCATATACCACTCTACAGTGGTGGGTAAATTCTGGAACGAGGACGTTATAATTGGACATGCGATTGAAAAATTGTTCCTTCCTGTGATAAAGCTGTTTATACCAGAACTTGTGGATCTATTTTTGCCTGAAGAAGGTGTTTTAAATGATATAGCTTTTGTCTCAATAGATAAAAAATACCCGGGACAGGGCATAAAGGCTGGACTGGCAATCCTTTCTCAGGGACAGCTTATGTTTACAAAATACGTAGTGGTAGTGGACAAGGACATAAACGTTAGGGACAGAATGGAAGTATTGTGGGCCATAGCCACAAGGACAGACCCATCAAGAGACATTTTGATCATACCGAGAGCGCCTGCAGATTCTCTAGATCATGCTTCTTTCTTGCCAAATCTATCTGGTAAGGTCATTATTGACGCTACGGCCAAAACAAAAGAAGAGGGAGTATCCAGAGACTGGCCGGATAAAATTGAAATGGATGAATATGAAATATTAAAGGGAAGAATTGAAAAATATGGGTTCTAAAATAATCGTGTTTCTTAGATTTATAAAAATCGAGCATACAGTTTTTGATCTGCCATTTGTATTTATCGGCATATCTTACGCGCTTTTAGGAATCAGGGTTGATTCGGCAATAGTATTGAAGATTTTGCTCATAGTAATTGCCGCTGTACTTGCTAGAATCTCTGGTATGACATTAAACAGGCTTATTGATTATCCTCTTGACAAAGAAAACCCGAGGACGAGGGGCAGAGAGCTTGTGACCGGAAAAATTAAGATATCTCAGGCAAAAATCATATTGTTGATATCATCTCTTCTTTTTATATTAGATGCATTTTATCTTAACTTGCTAGCTGGGTTACTCTCCCCCCTGGTTCTCCTGTTTTTTTATCTATACCCAAAAACGAAAAAGCTGCCCACGATTTCCCATTTTATACTTGGGATTTCAATAGGGATAATAGTACTAGCAGGCTATGTAGGATTAAGAGCTTCGTTCCCTTACACGTGGTATCTCTATGGATATTCTCTTTTTACCGCATTATGGATAGCTTCGTTTGACATAATATACCAGAACCAGGATCGAGAATTTGACAAAAAGAAGGGCATGAAGTCAATACCATGCTTGACAAACGGTAAAATCTTTATTCCAGTTGCCAGCGTTAACGCTGTAGCATCGGCCATACTGATAGCCAGCAGCGTCGGGGTGTACAACTTGATTGCAAACGTGATTGCTTCATTTATACTTCTGGTTTCTCTGCTTTATGTATACAAGTATGATGTTGATCAGCTTTTTAAAACGTTTTATCTCCCAGTGCCTTTTGTTATAGTTTTCGGTATAATATTCCAACTATTTATAGCATAAATCGGAGGCATAAATGCT
>JAVBJD010000074.1 GCA_030756715.1 Conexivisphaerales archaeon | reverse complement strand
ATATCATGTAACCTTCCACGGGTTCATCTATCTTTATCATTTCAAATGCTTTTTTTATACAATCGGTATTAAGCCCCCTAATTCCCAGCAACACAGGGCACGGAGTGTGAGGGGTTATCTTTATTTCTCCGTTTTCTGGATCAACGTTATCAAAAGTGCAGCCCTTTGTTGCTGAATCAGCTTCATAAACAGATCGCGGGTCGACGAGCCTCTTTTTACCCCTCATTTCCTTTGTTCTATATGCGATCAGCTCGTAAGTGTAGCCAGAAGGAAAATCGTAAGTTGCGGCTGAAAGCGCACCTACCAAACCCCGGGGGCCGTTAAATCCAAAAGAAAAGAGCGCTTTTGATTTCAAAAGGCTGAGCGCCTGGTTAAGGTCTATAATCCTTTTAACGGCGTTCCTTGAAAATTCAACGAGCTTGTCATCAACGTTTTGCCTTTTCAATACAACGAAAGCTGGGTTAGTTTTCTTTTCGTTTATCTCTGATAATTCAAATATAGTGTCTATGAGCAAGCTTTCCAGCTTTAACAGTTCATCAGGACCAACGACCAGGTCAGCCCCAAGCGCAGCGTTGCCGCGCGTCTTGAAAGGGCAAGCAGGGTTAAGCCTTACAAGCCTGGGCATGCCGTTGAGCTTAAACCCCTCTGCTTTTGCCCTTTCTATAAACCTGTACATAACATAAGTCGTGCACATCCCTTTTGGTGAATCTGTATCATCGATCCCAACGCTTACTTCGATGTTTTGGCTCACTATATCTCTTTGATTGCACGAATATGATAAAAATCTTTTTAAAAATTTGCCAGCAGGTGCTGGTTTAAGTTTAAATATACACAAAAAAATATCTTGAGCATGGGACAGCCAAAAGTTCCTATATCTGTAACAGACCTTAAGTTTTCTATCGAAGACATAGAGGACTATCTGAGCTATCCACCAAACCCGAGGTTCCAGGTGCCTTATACGCCAAAGCTGTGGAAGACAAAGGAAGGAGAAACTGTAATAGTCAGGGAAGCCAAAAAAGAAGAAGCTGAAGTAATTCTGCAAACCCTCAAGCAGCTGATAGATCACAAGTATGATAAGGACTTTTACCACCTTGTGGGCGTGAGGACATATTCAGAGATACTCGCTTGGGTACAGAACAGGATAAAGGACTCTTATGTTCTCGTGGTAACATCCGACAGCGGTGAGCTTCTTGCTCTTGTAAACCACAGGTTCTGGGACGAAAACGTAGCTATAAGCCTGCACACGATGACATTCAGGAGAAAGTCCAACTTAGGCATAATGGCATATGCATCGAAGATCGAGCACGCATTTGACTTTGTGGGAGTTAACGAGTGGTGGGCAACTTTTGAAAGCCCGTTCGGTTTCAGGATGGGCTTCAGGTACGTGCACCAGACAAAACAGTGGCCGCTGTACCAGCACGAGCTCGGTGGAAGCAGGGTTTATTACATAACAAGGGAAATGTGGGAAAACGTAGTGAAGCCAAAGCTGAAATCAAGAGACCTGTTTGGAACAAGACCAGTACCAGATGAACTTCTAAAGAAGACATACCCGCTAAGGCCTCCAGAAAAACTTGAAATAGAGCTTTAAATATAACCCAAAAACTTCGCTAAAAGAATCAAGCTAATTGTTTTTGAATCTATTATTTTTCCGTTTTTTATCATTTCAATAGCCTCTTCAGGCTTGGTTATGACCGTTTGAATTATTTCGTCCCTGTCCAGGTTAGTCACGCTTTTTTCGCCTTTAACTCTAGCAACGTAAAGGTATATCTGTTCATCAACGTAACCCGGGCTCATGAGTATCCTTGTAAGATAGCTGAGGCTTTCGGCTATGTATCCTGTCTCTTCGGTTAGCTCTCTTCTGGCACAGCTTTCAGGGTCTTCTTTTTCCTCGAGCGTACCAGCTGGCACTTCGTATATGAAATCCTTTATCGAATATCTGTACTGTCTTTCAAGAACTATGCTGCCGTCGGGTAGCACCGGTAGTATGGCTACAGCTCCCCTGTGCCTCACTACTTCGATAACTGCTTCCCCTTTTTCTGTCTGAAAAACCTCCTTATAAACTGTGAAGACCCTCCCCCTGTATATCATTTCGGAACTAACAAGCTTTGGTTTATCCATGCAAGAGCTAAGAGTTGTTTATTATATAAAATTAGTCATGATAAATATTTCAGTAAGACAGGAAAAGCTCCACGAACTTCCTGCCTCTTTGAGTCAGCTGGTAAAGTTTGCTGATCCTTCCTTCTTTTTTTAATTCCTTGACCTCTATAAGTCCTTCTTTCTGAAGGTGTTTCAAAGCCACATATACATCGGGAAGCGTTTTTTCGATGCCCAGCTCTCTCAGCTTTTTCCAGATATAATATCCATAAGCCGGTGATAAATAAAGCATGTTAAGTATGGCTTTTTTTGTATCGCTCATATTTGTAACGGTTTCTTCTGAACCCCCTCTTTCCTTGACGCCAAGGAAAGTGCCTATAACGACTGGGTCCTTAAGGCCCGTCCCCGTAAGGACATAAAGAATCCTGCTGCCCTTGCTTATCAGGTTCCAGTCTATAGCTTTGATCAAACCTGCAAGGGCTACGGAAGCTGAAGGCTCTGCAAATAGACCTTCCGCCCTTGCCAGAAGCTTTTCTGCTTCAATCACTTCCTGATCTTCAACCTTTACCTTGAACCCGTTTGTAACCTTTATAGAAAAGTCAGCAAGCGCAGAGTGAATGCCCCCAGGTACAAGGTCGTCAACAACGTTGCTCCTATCAGACAGGTAAACGCCAACCAGCGCCGGTATCCTTATTTTATAAAGCTCGAGGAGATCCTGAAAACCTGCAAAGAGCATGGAGATGCCCCCTCCCTCTCCTACGCTCATAAAAATGTAATCAAACGCATCCTTAGCTTTTTCAAATATCTCATATGAGAGGGTTTTCATCCCTGTAAGGAAATAAGAATCAGATTCGCCGCTCACGTGAACGCCGTCAGAGAGAATTTCGGGCAATTGGCCCTTTATGGCCCTTGCTCCGTAAGCAAGGGTTTGGTACAGTTTTCCAAGGCTCCTAACTTCATTGTAATAAAGGGAACAAGATAAGCCGGCCCTTACGGAATAAGCCGCAAGGGAAGCCCCTATGTTGCCGTTTGATTCGCAGAGAACTTCTTTTTTTCCAGAAGATGCGGCATAACTCACTGCTATTGCCGAGCCCCTGTCAAGGTATGAACCAGTTGGATTTACTGATTCGTTCTTTATGTAAAGGTCTACGCCCAGTGTCTGGCTCAACCTTGTAGCTTTGAGCAGAGGAGTCTGCCCTTCACCAAGTGTGACCTTTTTGCTGAAGTCCGGCAGGAGCGCAGAATACCTCCATATACCTTCCCTTGAATAATCAACGATGCTTTTTTCCGAAAGCTCGCTGAAATTGTCCGGTAGAAAAGCTGTAGCAGATCCGCAAACTTCACATTTTCCGGGATCCCTCTGTTTGTGCCCGCATTTATAGCATTTAAACATAATTTTATAAATAAAATATATAAATTTACGTTTATCTATATTTTA
>JAVBJD010000013.1 GCA_030756715.1 Conexivisphaerales archaeon | reverse complement strand
TATTAGCTATAGTCCTGATCACCATGGGTCCAGCTTTAACGATATACCTTATTTGGAAAATAATAGGTTTCAGGGGTTATATGTCATTATTCCAGTTTGTCTCAGGGAAATCCTTTCTTTATAAGCTAGATCCAAGAACCAAAATTTTATTAGCTATAATACTGACAACAATAGGAGCTATGACTATATGGTGGATCTCTGCAATATTTTTGATAGCATTACTTCTTTTATATTTATGGACAACAGATCCTATAGCAAAATACAGGATAGTGATACCTCTTACGTTAGCGACTTTTATAGGTACAGCGTGGACAGAAGGGATGTTCACGCCACCAGAAACACTGGCTGAACTTTTTGGAAGAGATACGTTCTTAATATTATTTCCAACGGCGTTTCAGGCTATAGGAGCTTATGGTTTCTCTATACAGGGCATATTCTACGGTTTGCAGATAGCGTTCAGAGCTTCCACAGGGATAGCTTCAGGTTTTCTTCTGGTTTTCACAAGCTCTCCCTCCGACATTCTAATTTCTCTTGAAAAATCAAAAATACCAGTAGAAATAGGGTTTGGCCTAATTGTTGGTATAACGTCCATACCTAAAATACTAGAATCTACAATAACTATAACTGATGCCGCAAGGTCTCGGGGTTTTGAATTTACCGGTGGTTTCGAAGGCAATATTACAAAATACCTAAAAAGGGCCTGGGAGCAGACAAAACTGGTCATACTTATAGTAGCTTCGGTAGTTATCTGGACTTTGAGGTCTGCTGAGAATATTGCCATATCAGCAGATATAAGGGGGTTCAGGGCAATGCCAAAGAGGACCTATTATAATGAGCCTAAGATAAGGAGGATAGACATAATTGCTATAGTAATACTGTTGATAATATTTGCTATTGGAATATACCTTTCCGGTGCAGGCTTTGGTCCATTAGCTTACAATCCATAAAAGAATTTTAGAAAAAATATTTCTACACAGGCTCAACGATAAGTGTTTAGTAAAAGCTTTATATAAAGTGAAGATCATAATAAGTTAGATTGTCGTCTATAGTTGAAAAAAAGTATATTGAAGAACTTGCATCAATGATTGGGAAAAAGGTAAGGGTCAATACCGATGAAGGAGAAGCAGAGGGAACTCTTGTAGCTGTTGATCCCTCTCTCAATCTGATACTTGAAATGAAGGCTGAAACAACTATAAGAATCGTTTATTCTTCAAAATCAGTTAAAAAGATAACGTTGCTCGAGGAACTTTTTGACCTTAAAGGACTGGCCGACAGGCTCAACAGGGTCTTCCCGAACATGGTTAAGTTACGTGAAGACATAGGGGCCATAATAGTAATGGACAAGATAAAGGTTACAAAAAGCGGCGTTGTGGAAGGCACTGGACCTTCAGCTGAAAAGGCAAAACAGGTTTATGAAGCTTACCTTCAGGAACTTAGAGCTAAAAAGGAATAGGGTAGGCTCAGAAAAGTATATCCTCTATTTCCCACGGTATTTTAAACTGTAAAATCTTTTTCTTTTCTCCGTTTATATTGGCCACTTTTTCTAGATCTTTGCCATGAGCACTAAGATATGCCTTCATCATGAGGAACCAAGGAGAAGGTGGCAGTTCAGACCCCTCCTCAAGCTCAACCGTTATCATCCTTGTAGTTTCATCATATTTGATATCCCCGTTATTTATGTCGGTCTTTATTAGCTCCACAAAAGCGGGCAGTGCTGATCTAGCTTCGGCTTCAAAAATGCTCGTTTTGGTCTTATAGTTTTCAAGCATTTTATAAGAAATCTTTTTCAGCTCTTCTTCATCGAGCGTTTTGAGCGCGTTGTAGAAAAATATTCTGTAAGCGTCACTTTCGACCTTTAAGTTTATCAGATCCTCTGAGAATCCTGTGTGCAAGAACTTTATGTACTCTTTAAGTTCAAGCGAGCCTTTAAAGCTTTCAACTAGCGCGTTGTTTATTATTAGCTTTACTATGTACGGTTGAATTATAACTGTAGAGGCCCCAGTTTCTGGGTTATGGATTAAGAAAATTTCTTCATCAACAGCAACCATGCCCTTCTGATCCGGAATTTTACCGACTTTAATTGGAAGGTCAAGCGATGCAGCTTCGTTGATCATGTCTTCATCGTTGTAAGGTATCATCACGTTCAGGTTAACCTCTGCAAGCATCAATGACATCAACTGTTTTTCATGTTTTTTTAACAGTTGAAAAATCTGCTGGTCTGCTATTACGTAAAGGCTGTACCTGACCCTTTTAAGAAAATCGTTAAAAACGTTGTCCAGGGCATCTTCACCCAATATCTGAAGGTTTCCTTTTAGTTGTGTAATCCCGTTTTTCTGGCTTAGTTCTTTTACTTCATTTATCAAGCTTTTTACCTCTTTGTACTTCCTCTCTTCTTCCGCTAATATCGTTTCAAAAGGTTCAGGATTAGCTGTGACGGAAAACTTTTTTGGGCTCCCATAAGCTTCTACAAGCTGCTTTTTCATGAGACTCTTAATTGCTTCGTATATCTTTGTCCTTGGAACTCCAGAGTGAAGCGAAAGCTCACTTGCATATAGAGGTCCTTTTGTTAGAAGCGTCAAGTAAACCTTTGATTCATATTCAGTAAACCCTAACTCCATAAGCTTAAGAATCAGCTTAGAGTATTCAGACATAAAAAAGAATTGTAAGACTAGAGTTTTATTATAAAAAGATGAAACCTTTTGACAAAACCCTCAAATTTTTGTCACTAGCAGAATGTGTACCTTAAGTGACAAAAAGATCCGGTTACAGCAACATCATATTTTATTTTTTCTTAGTAAAGGGTACAATGAGCGACTTTGCTAAAAGATGGGATCAACCTGAAGGAGAAAGTTTAGGAAACAGGATAAAAGGAGCTGTTAGGCCCGAGGGGCCACTAAAGCCAAGAATAGAACAGGCTGTAAGGCAGCTTCAGATACAGATAACAAAGCTCGACAACGCTTCAAACAGGCTTAAGGAAAAGGACACTCAGCTATTCCAGAAGATAGTAAACTATCTACAGAAGCACGACTCAGACCACGCTACAGTATATGCTAATGAACTGGCAGAAATCAGAAAGATGTACAAGATGATAAACCAGGCTAAGCTAGCCTTAGAACAGATAGTTACAAGGCTTACCACTGTAACAGATCTAGGAGACGTTGTAGTTACTCTTGCTCCAGCAATGGCTGTAATAAAGAGCGTAAGATCAGGACTGATGCAGGTAATGCCGTCAGCAGAACAGGAAATATCAGAAATATCTTCATTGCTAAGCAGCATACTGGTAGACGCTGGACAGCTGACTGGATCTACATTGAACTTCGAAGCTGCAAACGAAGATGCAGAGAAAATACTGGCGGAAGCTAGTGCCTTAGCAGAAGCAAAGATGAAAGAGAAGCTGCCTGACCTCGGGTCTATCGGCCTTCCAGAAGGAGAAAAACACCAGATTTAAGCATAACCTGAATAATTCTATTTTTTCTTTTTGTTAATTTTTTATGACCTTTTCTGATAAATTGTTCTCCGATCTAAAAACTGGTGTATTGTTATGAAGTTTAATATAAACCCCTTCAAGAAAAAAGAACCCGCTTTTAAAGACGCTTACCTTGAACTATCAAAATACAGAAACAACCTTCTAACTGTTATGTGGAGGATTAAAGTTAAAATAGACACCTTCAGCATAAGGGCTGAGAGAAGCAGAAGCCAAGAAGAGAGGGCCATATACGCTAAAGAAACAACGATACTTAAGCAGGTTTATGAAGTTGTAGACAAGCTTGATGCGCTGCTCCTGAAGGTTATGCTCAGGCTTGACAGCTATAACGATTTAAACTCTGTTATAGAATCTTTTAAAGAGACCAACAAAGCCATAGCTAAGTTAAAACCTGATCTTGACGCTCTATCTGAAGCGTATTCAACCCTTTTTGAACAGCTAAGCGAAGCCAGCCAGTACTTTGGCACCATATCGGTTCAGGGCCAGCCGATACAGCTTTTCTCTGAAATAGATGCAGATAACATTCTTGAAGAAGCTGTAGAAAGGTCTTTGGAAATGGACAACGCAGAAGAAGAGCTCAAGAGCTTCCTCCTTAAAGCAGCAAGAGAAGGAGAGTACGCAGAGATGATATAAAATGAGTTATCAGGCAGCCCAAGAATTAGAAAGCCTTGCCGCGAAGTATGCAAGCGAGGCTATAAAACTAGACTCACAGGGAAGCTACCCACAGGCAATATTGATGTATCAGAAAGCAATTGAAATGCTAATGAAGCTCATAAACTTGTACCCAAACTATCAGCTGAACCAGATATACATGGAAAGGGCTCAAGCTTACAAACGCAGAATAGCTGAAATCCAGAGGATAAGGGGTTTGAACGATGGTGAAGCAGAAGAAGCCCCGACAACAAGCGGAGGAAGGGTAGAAACGCTCAGGGCTAACTTTGACGATCTTGTAATGAAAGAAAAGCCCGATGTAAAGTTCGATCAGGTTATAGGGCTAGATGAAGCTAAGAGGGCTCTTCAGGATGCTATCATATATCCTAACAAGAGACCAGATCTCTTTCCCTTAGGCTGGCCAAGAGGTATACTGCTCTATGGTCCTCCAGGATGTGGTAAAACTATGTTGGCTGCCGCCACCGCTGCAGAAATAGACGCCGTTTTTCTTTCTGTCGATGCAGCAAGCATAATGAGCAAGTGGCTTGGCGAAGCTGAAAAAAACGTTGCAAGGCTTTTCCAGCAGGCAAGAGACATATCACAGCAAGAAGGTAAACCGGTAATAATATTTATAGACGAAGTAGATTCACTCTTTGGCACAAGATCCCAAGAAGTTGGCGGAGAAATAAGGGTCAGAAATCAGTTCTTAAAAGAAACTGATGGCATAAGCGAAAAAGGAAAGAAAACACCCGTTTACATTCTGGCAGCGACAAACAAGCCTTGGTCATTAGACCCACCATTTCTGAGAAGGTTTGAAAAGAGGATATATGTGGGGTTGCCTGTAATGGCGGCGCGTAAGAAGATGTTTGAGCTTTACACTGAACCATTATCTCTCGCTTCCGATGTTAAACTCGAAGAACTTGCAAAGCTTACAGAAGGTTATACCGGAAGCGATATAAAGGATATAGTGCAGGCTGTTCAGCTTAACGTTGTCAGAGAGCTTTTTGAATCAGGAGAGGCATTAAAGCCCAACAGCAAACCAAGGCCTATTAACATGAACGATTTCAAGACAGTGATAAAGCAGAGAAAACCAAGCGTAAGTCCAGAGATGGTCATGGCTTACCTGAAGTGGAGCGAAAGCTTTAAGGCTTTATAGGTTTCAGATAAAAGCATGGAAAAGGTATTACAGGTAGAGGTCAAAAAATCTCAAAAGTCCCTTAAAGTTCCAGAAGAAAAGCTCGGCGAGCTGAGAGGTATAGGAAACAGGCTTATTTCATCGATGAAAAAGGAGTATGTTGATTGTCCGGTAATAAAGCAACAGGTACCGTTTATAGCATGCTATCTTTGTCCTTCGTTTATAAGAAGATACAAAGGGGTTGTGTATTGCAAAGGGGGAAAAGGGCCGTACTGAAAATCTAAATTTTGCAGTATAAATAAGCGTTTTCGATTAAAAACGCCTTAGAGTTTTCTTTTCTTATATTTTTATAAGCTTCTGTAAGGCTGCTGTAACCTTCTATTCCAAGCTTTTTCAGATAAGTTAAAGGGAGCGATGTTACCATGCTTAGTTTAGCCCTTTTTTGAAAATCGCTCAAAACTTTTATGGCGTAACTTTTTCCGCTTATACCAAGTACTGATAACCTGAGCCCTTCATCTCCAAGACCTCTGCCGCATTTAGCCACAAGCAAAACTTCTGCGCCATCTTCTAGAATACCAGAAATTCCATAAAATGAAAGAAGCGCTTCCTTAAGCGTAAGATCATAAGGCAAACCACCTGCAGATGCTATAATAAATTTCTTCTGTTTATGCTTCTGCGAGTTGTTTAAAAAGAATTTTTTTATCTTTTCATAAACATTTAAACCTTCTCCAACTATTGAAGGCCCATTCATTCCGAAATAACAAAAAGCTTTTGCCCCACTGGTCTCTAAAAGCCTTTTAGAAAACCACACACCGCCGTCTTCTTCGCACGAATTAGGTTTGTCTTTTCTTTTTAAAACTTCATCGTCAGCTCCAAAATTCTGCGCAACAACGCTTTGTGGACCCTTAAACCAGTAAACCGGATCTATTCTTACAGAACAAACTAAAACGGTTTCTTTGAGAGCCTCAGGATAAGTAAAAAGGTATCCGTCAACAACTTCTTCTTTCTTAGGCCCTGTAATGTCCAAAGGCTTTAGTTCAGGCATCTTTTCATGCACGATTTTTTCGGAAAATTCAGAACCGTCTGTAAGGTAATACTTTGCTTCAATATTTTCTGAAATGCTCTCTGGGGGTTTTGTTGAAAACGTTTCTTCAATCTCTTCCCTTTTTAGCTTCAGCGATACTTCTTGCTCTCCATATGGCAACCAGATTTCAGGCATCTTATGTATATTTGCAAGTGCTGTTTATAGGTTATTCTAAAGTTTGCAGAAATGTTTAAATGTAAACCAGTCTTTATATAATTTTCTAAAATGAATTTTATAAAACCGGATTATAACGGGGGAAGCATTGCCAACATATATGGAAGCATATTGAAAAATTTTGGACTAGAGAGCAACAGGAAGCCGTTAAAAAAGAGTTTTGACGAAAGCGAAAAATTTGTGCTGGTCATATATGATGCTTTCGGTGAGAAAACGCTTGAAAAAGGATTAGATAAAGGTTTTATTGACAAAAAAATGCTTGAAAAATTTGAGCATGAAACAATTACCAGCATATTTCCATCTACCACAGCATGCGCCATGCTAAGCTTTTATACGGGGTTAACTCCAGGCGAACACGGCGTTATGGGATTTACAACTTACATAAAAGAACTCGGCACAATAGTCAATATGTTAAACCTTTCGCATCCTTCACAGGAAGTCCCGTTGCCTCTTATTTATCAGAACTTTACAAAGTACATTTCAGAAAAAGCGGTGCCCATAGGAGATAGGCTTGCAGAAAAAGGTATAACTGGATATTCAGTCATTCCAGCGAGCATTTACGATACACCAACAACGCAGTTTCATCATAAGGGTCTAGAAAGAGTTAAGTACTATTATCCTTGGGATGCTTTTCAGGTTGCAAGAAAGATACTTACAGAAAATGAAAGAGTTTTTCTTAACATCTACATACCCACTGTTGATACGCTTTCCCACCATTATGGACCGTTTTCAGCCGAGACGCTATCTTCAGCTTCAGATCTGCTGAAGATGCTTTTGAATTCTTTAGAAGGAATCAAAAATTTAACGCTTTTGCTTACTGCAGACCACGGTCAAACAGACAATACAGTAAGCCATGTAGCTGACGACTCTCTAATGGATATTCTTGAAATGCCTCCGTGGGGCGATTCGAGGGCTGCTTTTATGAAGGTTAAAGACGAAACAAAGCTAAGACGGTACTTTGAAGATAACCTAAAGGGCTTTGAATTGTTTACGCGCCAAGAATACCTGAAAGAAGGATTCCTTGGGGAAACGGTTGATCCAAGGTTTTACGATAGGCTCGGAGACATGCTGGCTGTACCAGATGTTCCAGAATCGCTTATTTACTCTTACAGAGGTGCTGAAGGGGATAAAGATTATATAGCTTTTAAAGGGCATCATGGGGGTTTAACAGAAGAGGAGCAGCTCGTACCCCTTCTTATTTATAGAAGCTAAAATTCAAACCTTCTTTTCCTTGAGTACCTTCCACGTCTTTCTATTTCTTCTACTTGATTTATCAGCCTATCTTTTTCTATCTTACTTATTGAAAAATATCCGTCTGAAAAAGATTTTAAAGCCTGCTCATAAACATCTGAGTGCTGAACATTAAGGATCTCTTTAAAAAGATGAAAATCAACAGCATAATCTTCAACCCTTTCAGTATAGTATGAAAGGCCAAAATCTATCATGAACCATTTGCTGTTCTTTGATTCGAGCAAAAGGTTTGAAGTGTTCGGATCGCCGTGAGCTATGCCGTTGTTGTGAAGCTTTGCAAGATATTCTCCTGCAACATATGAAAGCTCAGGCTTACTGTTAATCAGATCTTTCATAGTTTTTCCATCAATGTATTGCATTACTATTGTATATGATTTGAACCCAACATAAAGGACATAGGGGGTTAAGATATAATTCCTTGCGGCCCGTAGCATTTTTGCCTCCCTGATTGTTCTGCTTTTTCTGAGATAATTGTCCAGATCTTCAACCATATAAGGTTTTTTAACTCTAACCTTGTAAATCGTATCAAGAGGGCCCCATTTACCTAAGTATATATCTGCTTCAGCTCCTCTGCTTATCAGCCTCTCCATGGTACTTCCACCTCATCGATTCTCCAAGATTGATCTATAAATGCGCGTTCAGGTTGAACGCTATAGCCATGCTTACGGTAAAGCGCACCGGGCCAAGCTATCTGTGCTCCATTGTCACCTGCGTATTCGGCAGGAACTATAAGCAACTCGCTTCCATGCCTTTCTGCAACAGAGCTAAGTATTTCCTTTAGTCTTTTGTTAGCTGCAACGCCTCCAACCACCATGATTTCAGGCTTTTTTGTAAGAGCTAAAGCCCTTTCTGCAGTTTCTGCAAGCATAGAAAAAGCAACCTCTTGTAGCGAATAAGCTAAATCCTCAACGCTAACGCTTTTTAACGACTTCTTTGCGGCGCTAAGTATTCCAGAAAAAGAAAGATCGTTGCCTTTAACCACATAAGGTAGTTGAACAAAATTTTTGCCTTTTGAGGCAAGTGCCTCTACCTGTGGACCTGACGGAGAAGATAGGCCCACGCTCCTCCCGAACTGGTCTATAAGCTGACCTAGTGTTATATCTAAAGTTTCTCCAAAAACTCTCCATCTTTTATCATGAGCAGAAAGTATCATCGTGTGACCACCAGAAAGTAAAAGCACAAGCGGATCTTTAGCGCCTGTAAGAAGTGTTCCGAGCTCTATATGCCCTACTCCATGATGAACCGGAATTAGCGGCTTATCGTAATAAGCAGAGATAAACCTCGCAAGCGTAGCACCAACTCTTAAGCATGGACCTAGACCCGGGCCTGCTGAATACGCTATAAAGTCAAGGTCGTGGTACGTTTTAGAAGCTTTTTTAAGTGAATCCTTTAGAACCTTTGGCGCTACATCTGAGTGATGTCTAGAAGCTTCTCGTGGATGTATGCCCGCTCCTTCAGGTGGCTTGTATACATCCTTAACGTTTGACATGATTCTTCCATTATCGCTAACTACAGAAGCTCCAAACGTATGAGCCGTGCTTTCTATTCCAAGCCCTATCATTCTTCCAACCACTTTGAAGTTCCATCTTCATAAATTTCTTTTTTCCATATGGTAGGTTCTTTTTTATATCGTTCGATGACATATGGAAGTGCGGAAAGCCCTTGGCTTCTATCTCTGCTCCATATTATCGCAACTACAAGAGGTTCACCCGGCATAAAATAGCCATAAAAATGGTATATTCTGCAATCGTTTGTCGAAAACCTGTTTATTGCATCATAACAAATCTCCTTCAATTTTTTGTCAGCTAATTCCTTATAGGCTTCTATGTAAAGTTGCTTTACTTTTTTGCCATCTTTGCTGAGCTCTTTAACAGTTCCTACATAATAAAGGACTATACCGTCTTTTCCCGGATCTCTGTTTAAAGCTTCAGATATGACCTTTATGAAGTCAAGCTTACCTTTTTCATACATTCCGCTTTCAGGGATTTCATTCATGTACAAGGCCCTCCAATATACTTTTTACCTTTTGCTGGGTATTTATAGATCTGGCTATTTTTGAAGGTGTTTCGATGTTTTTCCTGAACTTATCCTCTTCCAGTAAAAGCTGTAAACCTTCCAAAAGCTCTTTTGGTTTTGTTTTATATTGATCCATATAAAGTCCCAGCCCAAGCTCCTGAACCCTGAGAGCGTTCTGTTCCTGTTCTCCATGAAGCGCTATTGGAAAAACTATCATTGGCTTTCCGTAAATTATGCCTTCTCCTATGGTGGTCAGCCCGCCTCTAACTATAAGGGCATCAGAACATGCAATGTTTTCTTCGCGGTTTTCATCCCAGCCAATTATTTTCAGTCTCCCATCTTCATACCTGTAATCCTTTTTGCTATAATCGCCCAAGCTCACAGTAACCTTATAGTTATCCGGAAGCATCTTTGAAGTCTTTATCAGCAGATCAACTACAAGTTTCTTTGTAGGTGCAGGCCCACTTATAGGCGCATATACTCTGTAAATTCCTCTGTTTTGGCATTCGATCTCTTTATAGGGCAGGTCTGCAAAAAAACCCGCATAAATCACTTTTTTTTCTAGTGTCTTTAATTCCATGCTGAACTTTGATATGCTGTAAGGAGGAGGGAGATCAGGAGAAATTATTATGTCTGCCAAATCCCAAATGACCCCAAGAATCTCTCCGAACAACCTTTCCAAAAAAAGGTAAACGCTGTTTCTTAACGGAAAAAGTATCTTTGCCTGATTTATTATGAGCGCGCTCTTTTTGCCAGTAAGCCTTGAAGCTATTAGCGGAGAAATCCTTGAATCTGATATTACTGCAGAAGGGTTAAGTTCTTTTATTCTATTTCTTTCCTCCCTTATCTGAATGGCCAGCGTGCTGAAAGGCCTGTAGAAACCCCTAAGGGTTTTCTTAAAAGACATTCTACCCTCTTCTGTCCAGACAACGTCTATAGGCGTAGCATAAAAAGCTCTGTAATATGAAGAAGAGATCTTAAGCGCTTCCCCCCAGCTGGAAAAAAACTTTTCGCCTTCTAGGTGTTTTGCAAGCCAAAGACTTCTGGATATGTGTCCAAGTCCGGTTCCGTATACTGAAAAATACCATTTATACTTCAAGGTTAACTTGTTCTACTTCTCCTTTAGGTTCTTTTTCTCCAAAAACGTACGCTCTGAACCTATAAAGCCTTATTCCTCCTCTTCTCCAAAGGTTTCTATCAGCCCCAGCTTTAAGACAGCCATATGATAGAAATTCTTCTGCATCCCAGCCTTCTTCTACAGGAACCTGAGGGAGCAGAAGTCCGCTCCCAAGAGCCCATTCAACTATTATACCGTCTCTCCCGACCTTTATTTCTTTTAAATAATCTTCGGGCCTTTTGACAAATACCTCTTCTGGAGGCGTAAGGATGCTTATCTCTATTAACACGTTGTCTGCCTCTTTAGGGTCAAGCGGGGGGAACCGAGGATCAAAATAAGCTGCATCGACCGCTGATTCTATTACGTTATTTATCAGTGTTCCTGAGGGATAAGGTCTGCCGATACAACCTAGGAGCTCTTTCTGTCTGTTCTTTATTGTCACGAAAGCTCCAGCCTGTACTTTGTACTTTTCTGGGGGATTTGGTATCTGAAGGTATTTTCTTGTTTTCCCATAGTGTTTTATTGCTTCTCTTGCTATATTTATAAGATATTTTCCATCTTCAATTGTCCACTCGGGCATATGCCTTATTTTACGGCTCCAGATAATAACTTTTACCGGGAAACAACCTCTGTGCAAAAATACAACTGAGAAAATAACGATCATATATAACGTAGTACATTAACGTTAATGGTAAGATGCTTACCTTTGTTGAAGCTATAAAAGAAATAGAATCACGGTTTAGAGGTGAACCAAAAACGAAAAAAGTAGCGCTTGTTAAAGGCGTTAACCACATAATTGCCGAAGAAGTTTACTGTAAAGAAGATCTTCCGCCGCTTCCTAAAAGCACTATGGATGGTTTTGTAGTTTCTTCAAGAAGAAAAAATTATGAAATAAAGGGCGAAATAACTTTACTTTCTAACCCTCCAACTCATATAAAAGATGATGAGGCGTATCAAGTTTATACCGGGTCCCTTTTGCCTTATAATTCTCTTTATGTAATAAAAAAGGAACTAGCTACAGTTAACGGGAGGGTTCTTTTTGTAAAAAGCGAATCAGCTTTTGAAAAGAACTTTTTAGATGCAGGTGAAGATTGTAAAAGAGGAGCGCCGATCTTAAAAAAAGGGGATGTTTTAAGTTCCAGAGCAGCTTCATTTATTGGCCTCGCTGGCATAAAAAATGTCAAAGTATACAAAAAACCAAAAGTTGCTATCCTCCCCATAGGAACAGAACTCATCGGTAAATCTGGTCCTGATTTGACGGGATTTGCTATAAAGGGCATTGCAAGATCTATGATGGTAAACGCTGAGCTAATGGATCCCGTCCCTGATTCTGTAGATGATATATCAAAAACAGTTAAATTGCTCTCAAAAAAATACGATGTTCTCTTGACAGTAGGGGGAACGGGCGTGAGCATTAGAGATCTTACAGAAAATGCACTTTTGCTTTCAGGAGGTAACGCCATCTTTAAAGGAATAAAGCTTCAGCCCGGAAGGACGTCGGGGTTTTTTATCTTTGGTAAAAAACCTATAATAAATCTCCCGGGTAACGCTCAGGCTGCGGTAGCGGCATTTTTTGCTTTGTTTCCAAAAGCTCTTCAAACTATGGGATTTATGCCTTACGTCAAGAAGATAAGGGCCATTCTTAAGCAAAAACTAGACGTTGAAGAAGGCTGGGCGAAAGTTTTCTTTATAAGGTTAGTGAATTCTAATGGATGTATTATTGCTGATCCAATAAACATAAAACCACACACACTAAAATTTCTTCTAGACGCTGATGCTCTGCTTATAACAAACAAACCATTGTCTGAAGGTTCTATGGTTGAGATAATGCTGATTTGAGCAAAAGCGTTATAATGTGTAAATTTTATTTTATTTGGGGAAGAAAATGGGAAAGCGAAAGGTGCTCAGCGAAGCTGAGCTGAAAGATCTTGTTCTCCCAGAACAGGGAGAACTGCTTGGAGTTGTAGAGAAACTTTTAGGTAGCGATCATGCTATGATAAGGTGCACAGATGAAAAAGTTAGGCTTGGCAGGATAAGAGGAAAGTTAAAGAGAAAAATATGGATAAGAGAAGGAGACGTTGTGCTTGTAGCACCTTGGCCTTTTGACGATACAAAATGCGACATACTGTGGAGGTACACTGTAGCCCACGTAGACTGGTTAAAACAGAACAATTATTTGCCCCAAGGATTTATTTGAGGGAAATAATTTTATCATAGCGGTTTAATCTATCTGAAAAAGAAACCGGCACCTAAAAAGACCAGCACAAGGCCCACTAAACTAAAGCGTGTAAAGCTCCCGAGCAAAACCGAAGCTACTGCAATGAAAACTGAATCCAGGTTAGTTAATACGTTAATTAAGTTCATTAATCTGAACTTATCTCCCAATAACACGCTAATGTTGTATGAGGCAAGCTCTAGGTACAACCCAAAACTCACGCAGAAAGCTGCTAGAACATCAACGGCAAAGCTACCTAGGGTAAATTTTAAACCTGTTAAAATAGCTAAGGGTAAAAATACGACATTTTCAAATAAAACTATCCAGAAAGTTTCCAACATTTCTAACCCCTGTGACGAAGAATAGGCGGTAAGGTAAGATGAAATTCCATAAAACAAAGCTATGATCAGGCCAAGCCCTAAATCAAAAAAGTTGATTTTAGAAGAACCATTAACCTGAGAAATTGCCATTCCAGCAGTTATCAAAAGGATGGCTGCAGAAAGCCTTACTACATCTTTTCCCTTGGGTTTGTTTCTTTTTATTGATATTATAAAGAAGATTAATATTGAAGAAGGGACAAAAACGTAAGCAGATGAAAGAAAACTGAGCTTTATGATACTAAAGAGAAGGTAGTTAGCTGAAGCAAAAAGCAATCCAGACACTACCCATTCTTTTTTCGGTAAAACAAACTTGTTAATTAAAAAAGGAAAACTTATCACGGAAGAAATAAAATAAATAAAAAGGCCTATTGTAGCGGGGTTTGTCCCTAATCTTAGGGATATTGTAATTAAAGTACCCCAGAAACCATAAAGTAGAGCGCTAAAAGAAGAAAACACAATTAGTTTTGATTTCATTCCCTTTTCAGCACTTTTGGAAATAATAACAAAGTTATAAAGATAAAGATCACAGTGCTAAATATAAGTAATAAGGCTATAAAAAACGGGCCTTCCCGTGCATAAAAATTAATAAGATATATTAGAGCTAAAGATGCAAATCCCATTGCTGCAAGGATGTAGGTAAAAAGCACATTCCATCTTTCTATTTCGAGTTCATGGTACATTTCTATAGACTCCGCCATGAGATCCATCTTTTCATCAAAAATTCGTTTTAAATCAACTATTCCCATTTCTTTTTCACCTAAAATCAGAGCTCTTTTGACCCCTTTATAAATCACGGACGATATAACATAATAAAAGTCTAACATATCAGTAATATCTGCCTTTAGCCTAGCCATTTCGTGTTTGCTTTTACTTCCAAGCTTGATTTTCATTTCATAAACTGATAATAGAAGATGCTGAAGCCTTAGCGGTTCTATTTCAACTAAGTAATCTATAAAAATAGCCAGATGTGGATTAACATCCCTTACTTGTAGTTTGCATTGGTCGAACTCAGAACTTATCTTATCAAAAAATTCAGATAAGTTTAGGTTAGTTATGGCAAGAAACTTTTCCAACGGATCTTTATGAAATATGACCACCATGTTCCCAACGGAGTAATAAAGAGAAACACCATCAACCATTGAGGCATTTTTAGTTATTACTTCTTTTAAAATTTCTGTACTAATATCAGAGTATCCGGGATCCAGTTCCACTAATCCATATATTTCTTTCTCGCTAAAATTTTCTTTTCCAGATAAAAAGATAGCTGAATAGCGTTCTGAATAGATCGTTTTTAACTTTAAGTTTTTTATAAATGAATTTATAAAACTTTCAATATCAATACCTTCTATCTTCCATAGACTTTTGGTCTGGATTTCAATCAGGTTGTTTATCGTTAAAGCTTTGGGATTTAACATAATAATTACTATAATCGAATATATATTCTCTGGGAAACTTCTGAAAAAAACATACGCATCTCCAGAAAGACCGTTAGATCTGTCTTCGGCTTTTAGCTTGCCTCTAAACCCTATAAGATCAGACATTTCTACATAAGGTTTTCCAAAATTTATGTTAAGAGAGTGGAGAAATGCAAGGAACTCCGGAGTTGCTAAACATTCACCTTTAGTCTTATAGACTTCAAAAATTTTTAAATAATCTTGAGAAGGTTTGTTAACAGCTTCAAAAGTATATACATAACCTACTGCTAAAAGCTCATGGTAACCCATTAATCCGGTCACCCTTCATCATAATATAAGAAATCTTCTTATAGCCAAGCTTTTCATAAAGTCTTATAGCGTTTTGATTTTCTATGTTTACGTCAAGTTTTATAGCCACACACCCCCTTTCTTTTGCAAATTTTTCCACTGTTTTTATGAGTGTAGTACCAATCCCTAAGTTCCTGTATTCTTTTTTAACAACCAGATCCCAGAAATCAGCTACATCCCCCTCTATTACTACTATAGCATAACCCGCAAGCTTCCCGTCAATCCTAGTAGCAAATACCGCAGTATTTTCTGATTTTATAAGCTCTTTTAACTGCCGTTCCAAAATACTGCTTGCTTTTTCGCTTACATTTTTGATATCAAGGGCGATATTCATTTCTATTTCTATATCTGTTATATAATTTTCACTAAGGGCTTCAAGCATCATTTGTTTAGCTTCCTCGATCTCTTCAGGCTTTAGTCTGGATATTTCAAACTGCACAGATAAAGTAATTATCTGCTAAAAATATAAAGCTATTCGTTCAAAAAAACAAAAAGACGAGCACGGCTAACAGCGTTAGATTTGACGACCGATTTTTCAAGTATTTTATTGTGTTTTTTCTTTTCTAAGCATTGCATCCAAAAAAGAAAGAAGTTCTTTTCTTTTTTCCAAATCAAGTATACGTCTGAACCGCTCTAGCTCATCGGGTAACACGTTTGCTTTAGACGTGAGCTCCCAGTAAACCTCCTCTGGATCTTTGTCCAAATTAGCTTCAATTATCTGTCTTATCGTCTCGTAAAGTTCCCAAGGGTAAATTATCCAAGCGTCAGTTACCATGGCATAAAAATCAGGGATGAACTGTGAAGAAGGCTTTAAATGAAGTGTTGCAGTCTTGACGTCTATTGCTCCTTTTTTAATGCACTCTTCCTTGGAAACCTTCAGGCTTATACCTTGATCTGCAACGTCGTCTATGAGCAGAACCTTTTTTCCTTTTATAACTCTGCTGTTTAAGTACTTTACTTTTATTGAAGTCGTTCTGTTGACTCCTGTATAACGCTCAACAGCTATAACTAGGTAGGGGATCTTTACGTTCCCGGCAATAAAAAAGTCTTGCAGAGATCTAAGGACAAACAGACCTCCCCTGCCGATGCCAACGTTAACATCAGGAAGATATCCAGAACCCCTTATCTTAATGTAAAGTGAGAAAGCAAGGTTTCTTAGCTCTTCATAACTTGGTTTTATATAATGCAAATCAATCACCATTCAGCTCTTTTAGCATCTTTTCGGCATTTTCTTTGATCTCTTTTGTAATTTTAAGCGCTAACCTTTCCGAAAGCCCTTTATAAGAAGATGGCTTAAGATGGCTGAACTTTTCTCTTATATCTGGAGGCAATCCTAACGCGAGTTCCTTTATGTTTTCTAGGTTTTCAAATACCCTTTCGTACGCTTTAAGGTCTCCAGCTATTTTGAACGCTACCTGCAAAGGTTCTGAAAGAGTTTCATAATGCGCATCTACATCTTCTCCTACAAATTCAAAAGAATCTAGAGCTCTTAAAATTCTTCTGCACGCTAGATAAGAATGCGCAATAGCAACTCCTAGGTTTCTCCTGACCGTGCTATCAGAAAGGTCTCTCTGAAGCCTTGAAGATAAGGGCTCGTATATGATAGCATTCAGTAAAGCGTTAGATATTTCACATTGTCCTTCAGCATCTTCAAGGTCCACTGGGTTTACCTTATGAGGCATCGTAGAGCTTCCTACGCCTTTTCTCTTAAAACGGATTATTCCCAAAGTATTATAGAGCCAGAGATCCTGCGCCATTTCTTTCATTATAGAATTTGCTATAGCCAATTCCTGTAGAATCCTAGCCGTATTATCCCATAATGGATTCTGCTTTGTAACTTTAGGAGGTTCAAGACCGATCCTTTTTATAAAGTCATTAGAAAACTTTATCCAGTCAACCTTGTCGTTTATAAAGAAAAATGAATTGAACGAACCTACAGCCCCACTCAGCTTTCCGTAAGGCTTTATCGATATAATTTTTTTCGAAACGTCTAAAAGTCTAAGGGCAAAATATGAAAGTTCTTTACCAAACGTTGTAGGAACAGCGGGAACACCGTGTGTTCTGCCTAGGATAATATCTCTGGCATGCGTTCTTGAAATTTCTGATATCTTAAGCACAAGAAAAATATAGCATTTTAAAACCTCAACTTTGCCTTTTTCAAGCATTATCCCGTAAGCGTTTGCATTTACATCTTCGCTCGTAAGAGCTAAGTGAACTAGCGGCGCTAGCTTTTCATACCCAAGAGAAAGGAGGTGTTTTCTGAGAAAGAGCTCAGTGGCTTTTACATCGTGACCTGTAGCTTTTTCTATGTTTTTTATGTCTTCATACCAGTTCTCTTTAAGGCTCTTTAATACTATATCTGGATTGTAATCCTTGCATCCTTCTTTTATTATGCCTTTATTGCATAGTTCACCCAGATAATAAGACTCGACAAAGAGCCTGTAATAAAAAAGCGATCTTTCAGAAAAAAGCTGCGCTAAACCTTTTACTTCATCATAATAGCGGTCATCCAGTGGTGAAAGCGGATCATTCAACCTTGACGGTCATCCCCCTTTCAGCTCCGAGCGACACATAAGAAATTTTTGTTCTAAGATTTTCTTCAATGAAACTAACATACTTTCTCATCTGAACAGGAGCAGTTCCCCAGCCGTTTTTTATTATATAAGAAATATTGCTGGCATCTATTTTTGGTATAGGATCCAAGCTCTGATAGACGGCTTTGGCGCTTTCAAGGTTTTCTAGCGGAGAAAAGCGTTCAACCTCTTTTCCGTCTATATTGTAAGATACCGCAACTTTTAATTCTTTTATTCCAGAAAGGACATCAAGTTTTGTGATAAAGATTTCATCCGTTCCATTTATTTCTGTTGCATACCTCAAAGCCGGAATGTCGAGCCAGCCTATCCTTCTGGCTCTGCCGGTTGTAGCTCCGTACTCTTTTCCACTTTCCCTTATGGCCATTGCCAAATCCTCAGACATTTCTGTAGGCATAGGGCCCTTTCCGACCCGTGTTGAATAGGCTTTAAGCACGCCTATCACTTTTCCAGAATATTTGTAAGGTATCCCTGATGAAACAAATGCATAAGAGGCAGTAGTGTTCGAGGAGGTAACATATGGATAAGTTCCATAGATAGGATCAAGAAGCGTTCCCTGTGCCGATTCAAATAAAACTTTTCCTTGATTGTTTAAAATTTCAAGAAGATCTTCTCTAACATCAGACGCGTAATCTTTTAAAGTTTTTTTCGCGTTTTTTAACCACTGCTCGGATTCAAATTCTACACTATAGAGTTTTTTATATATAGTCGCATCAAAGCTTTCGTTTAAAACATCAACAACCCTCGGTGAAATTCTCAATGCTTTTGATGAATAGGCCGGCCCTATGCCTCTTAGAGTGGTGCCTATTGATGAAGCACCCTTAAGTTCTTCGATCTTTTTATCAAGTACCACGTCTGCGGGAGTTATAAGTGAGGTTCTGCTATCAATCTTTAAATTAAAAGAAGAAACAAGCTGCTTCAAGGATGATATTTCCTCGTTCAGAATTTCTGGGTTAACTAGCATCCCCGGCGCTATGAATAGCTTTGTACCTCTTAATGCTCCTGATGGTATGTGATGAAAAGTAAAAGAAATGCTATTTGTTATTACAGTATGCCCTGCGTTTGGTCCACCGTTGAACCTTACTACAGCGCTGTAAAGAGATGCTAGATAATCGACAACCTTACCTTTACCTTCGTCTCCCCATTGCATACCAACAACTATATCTGCTCTCACAATTAAGAAAGAAAATTTTTACTATTAAACTTTTCTACCAAAAGATTTTAAAGGCTCGGTTTCTGTCGGTTTTTAAAAAATCTCGGTAAGTTTAATTAAACATGTTTTTAAAAATCATTCATGAATTACGAAGAAAAATTAAGGAATAAAATGAGTTTTGGGGAAATATTTGAGCTAGTAAAAGCAATTGTAGAGAAACACTTGAAGCTTCACAGGGCAGGTTTAACCCTGCTTTTAGAAAATCTGCCAACATATGTTGGAGCATATTATCCTGAAGGTTCTAACTACATCGTGCTTAATAAAGCTCTGATTACAAAGCTGAGAAATTTTATAAAGGACGAACTGGAGTATAATTCTTTTATCTTAATGATCCTTATGCACGAATATCTTCATTCTCTAAGCTTTTATAACGAAAAAGAAGTAAGGCTCATGGTTGCCGAAATAGCAAAGAAGGAATTCGGAGAGGAAAGCCTGCCTTATGAACATGCAACGTCAAACTGGCTAAAAAAATACCCCGGACTGAACGTCCCGGTAAGGACTGAGAATTCTTTTGAAGTTATAAGGGAATTTGATTTAAACAGCCAGCCGTATATAGGTTAATTTTACAGCGCATTCTCATTTTTAAAATAATCTAAATAAAAGTTTTTTAACCCTCATGACAATTTTTTACGTGCCTGTTATAATCAAGCCAAGAATTAAAATTTTACAGACTTGGGGAAGTGAGAAGTTTGTAGCAGCCATGACTGACGTTATATATAGAGGTTACGAGATTGAAGAGGCTTTAAAAAGGACAGAAGCGAACCCTGAACTCGTTTCAAAAAGAATAACCAGCTTTTTAAAGGATGGGCATCACAGCGTTTTTGAATTTATGGGGGCCAGCTGGCTCATAGAAGGCAGTAGGGCGCTCACACACGAGCTGATCAGGCACAGGATAGCGAGTTACTGGCAGGAAAGCCAGAGGTATGTAGATTATTTAAAAGGACAGATGCGTTATGTTTTGCCTCAAGAACAGCGCTCTTTAAATAATTACTTAGATATGGCTTCTAAAGTTTATATTGAGTCAAGAAAGAGCATGAATCCTGAAGATTCACGGTATTTTTTACCAAACGCAATGGCCAGCCGTATCTGGGTTCAGATGAATTCTAGAGAGTTTTACACGAGCTTTCTCCCCCTCAGGACAGGCTTAGGAGCTTTCCACGAAATAAGGCTTGTAGCATGGCTTATGTATGAATCGCTAATAGACAGTTTTCCATTAACATCGAGGTGGATCTGGGAAAACCTTTCAAAGCTTCATCCAGATTATTGCAGGGATGCTGAAAAGCTAAAGAGCTTATACGGATCAGAAGACTGCAGGTATCTTAGCATAATAGACGCTTTTAAAAAATGGGACCTAAACATTCCAGACAAGCTTAATCTCTTAATTAGCAAAAACAAAGAATAATAATACAATATTCAGAGCTAAAAATTTATGAGCAGAATAAGCTTTTTAGGCATTATAATAAGTACTATAATATATTGAGACTCTGGAGCCTGCATCCATCGTTCCTCGATAAACCGGGAATTCTTGGTGTATGGAGAGAAGGACTTCTCGCTCAAAAAGTTCTTACCGGAAAAACACGAGGATATATAAACCATCCTCAGTTAATCAGGTTCAAAAAAACAACTGACCCTCTGCTTTATATTGGAACATATCTTTATTTTGTTTATGTGGAAGGGTCAGAGAGAGGTTATAAATTCGACACTAAAAAGATTCTAAAATACGACCCGAAAATTGATAAAATCGAGGTAACAATCGGGCAGCTCTATTTTGAGTATATGCATTTACTTAAAAAATTGGAAAAGAGGGATCCCGAAAAGTATAAAGAAGATCTAAAAAGAGAGCCTCAGCCACATCCTATATTCAGGGTAGTAAAAGGAGACGTAGAACCTTGGGAGAAAAGCAAAATCGTTAAAGCGTTTAGAAATCCCTATAAGCTTGGTTTTTCTTAATTTTTAGGGGCTACATTGAAAGGGGTTCAGATAATAGATCATCCTTTGGCTCAAGCAATATTAACCAGCCTGCGCGATAAAAACACACATCAGATAGAGTTCAGGAAAGGACTTGTAGAGTTAGGAAGGATAATAGGTTATGAAATAGTTAGATCGATGGATATTAAAGAAACATATGTAGAAACCCCTCTTGGTGTAAAGGCAAAGGGGGTTAAAATACCTGATCTTGAACACGTAGTTATAATACAGGTACTTAGAGCCGCAATGCCGATGGCAGAAGGCCTAGTTAAGATATTTGAAAGAGCTAGAATGGGAGTTATAAGTGCCAGAAGAGTTGAAGAATCTCACACAAGGGGTTCTCTTAGCTTTGAAATAGAGAGCACTTACGTCAGGGTTCCTAAAATTTTTCCTGACGATGTTCTTATAATAGCGGATCCTATGCTAGCAACGGGGTCTACTATTGCTACCGTCCTGAAAAATATATCCACAAAAGGAAACCCAAAAAGAAAGATCATAGCATCAGTCATTGCGACTGACTATGGTATAGATAGGGTTCACAGAGAAGATAATGATGCAGAAATATACACAGTAGCCGTTGATCCTGAGGTAAATGAAACCGGCTACATAATTCCTGGGCTTGGGGATGCAGGGGACAGGGCATTTGGGGGACCTTAAATTATAGCTAAAAACCAGAAAATAAACAAGCTTCAGTTTAACTTAACGTGGGTTAAGGGGGCGAAAGTATTCTTTTGCAAGGGATGGGATAGATAGCCCATTGCGGAAGTTTTTAAAGGCTTCAGAACATTATATTTACAGGCTGATGCATAAC
>JAVBJD010000073.1 GCA_030756715.1 Conexivisphaerales archaeon | reverse complement strand
AGATTTGATGCTATCCAAAACAATAAAAAATAAATGCAAAATCTTATTCTGGTGGGATTTCTTTGAATATCAGGCTAACGTCAAGCCCTTTTTTACCGTAATACCACTTCGATAAGGGATAGAGCATAGCGCCCATTATCCAGAAGAAGAGCATCAGTCCCCAGGATAGAGCGTTTATTCCATAGTATGGCAGGAACAGGAACTGATAAGATAAGTATGCAAAGCCCACAGCAACAACTATACCTGAGATCAACAGAGGAGCAGCGTAAGATCCGGCTTCAGACCTCTTCCTTATGCTGTACACTATCGCGGTTATCCCTACGAACGCGAAGAAGACCATGCCTAGGGCGGTCGTTGAATACAGGTATAGCCAGTTTGTGAAAGAGACTATTATTATCATTACGGCCCCGATTATACCGGTTAGGGCAAGCGAGTTGACCGGGGAGTGAAACCTCTCGCTAACTGCCGCGAACCAAGAGGGAAGTAGGCGGTCAAAGCTCATCCCGAATACGTACCTTGAGATAGAAAGTATCGTCTGCTGGACAGATGCAAGGTACCAGAAGGAGAAGGCTATGTTCATTATCCATATGTAGGCAGGGTTGCTTCTGAACAGGATGGTCGCAATGGTTAGCATGTTTGGAACGACCCCCATGCTCGACAGCGAAGAGGGCCAGGACATCATGGCCTGGGTTGCGAAGTTAAACCCGACCATGTTATAATAGATCTGCTGGAAGAGGGCCAGGAATATCCCGCTGAACGCGGCTGCAAGGATGGTTCCAGTCCACGCTGCCCTTTTGACGTTCTTAAGCTCACCCGAGAAGTCAGCCGCGTTGTTTATCCATGGGAGCGCGTAAGCAGTGTAAGGTAGCAGTAGAAGTACTGCGGGCCACGATACTATTGGGCCGTGGTACTGGGAGGCTATTGACGTGTATGATGAATTGTACGAAGAAAGGAAGGAGTTTATGCTGTTAACCGTCCCCGCTGAGCCCAGTGCCAGAAACGGAACGACCATCATGAACGTTCCTATAAGCGCGATTACGACTATTATGCCGAGCAGTATGAAACCGTACCTGGGGTAGAGCACGTCTATTATCAGGAGTATTGCGAGCATTATGAATGAGAATGCTATGAGAAAGCCCGTAGACATCATGAATGATGACATGGAGATCAGGGAAGAGGAGGCCGTTGCAACACCTATAGTCGATATCGATGGGGCAAGCGAGAGCGTTATCATCCAGTTGAGCACTATCGCTATGAACGGGAAGCCGGTAAACGTGAACCCGAAGATCAGCAGCCCTCCGAGAACCGGGCCTAGGTTCCTGCTGACCCAGACGTAGTCCCCGGCTGTCCTCCCGACTGTTCTGACTATGTAATAATATATGAAGGCTTCAAAGAGAACCACAGCTGTCATCAGCAGTATGGCCAGCGTCACGTAGCCCCCGGGGTTGCCGTTGGGCAGGAAGCTGTCAGCCTCGTTAAGCGTTATCAGTCCAGTTCCGAAGCCTATTTCGCCAAGGTTTATCAGGAAGATGTTTAGGGGAGAAATGCTCCTTACAAGGCCAGTTGCATTTCTCAGAAACACGCCTTTTTCTGCCATTTGACAATAATAAACAATCAATGATATAAAAGCTTTTGCGAACGCAAATCATATTGCAATAAAAACATGCAAAACTTAAACTGTAAAAAATTGCCAAAATGTTAACCTGATGAACAATAACGCTCGGCAATTTTACAGTTTAAAAATCATAAAAACATTCTGAAAAGTTTTAATATGAACGCAAAGCATATTACTGTAAATGGGTAAGTTAAGGCTGTTCTTCGCGACAGACCTGCACGGCAGCGATAAGTGCTTTAAAAAGTTCCTTAATACTCCTAAGGTTTACGGGGCTAAAGTAATAATAATAGGGGGAGATCTTACTGGTAAGGCCATCGTCCCCTTTGTTATAAGGGAAAACGGGTCTGAGTACGCTGACTATCTGGGGGAGAAGGTAGAAATAAAGAACAGGGAACATGAAGAAAACCTGATGAAGGAGGTTTCTGACTCGGGTTATTACCCTTTAAAGGTTGATCAGAAGGAATACGAAGAGCTCTCTCAGAACAAGGACAAACTGAACGAAGTTTTTTTGAAACTCATGAAAGAGAGGCTGAAGAACTGGATTGATCTTGCTGAAGAAAGGTTAAAGAGTTCCGGAGTCACTGTAGTTATAAACGCAGGCAACGACGACGCGCTAGAGCTTGATGCTGTGCTGGATTCATCGGACTTTATAGTGCACCCGGAAGGAAAGGTGGTTGAAATTGATGGGTACGAAATGATAAGCACAGGGTACGCAAACATGACCCCCTGGCACGCCCCCAGGGACATACCTGAGGAAGAGCTCGAGAGGAAGATAGAAGAAATGGCTTCAAAAGTGAAGAACATGCAGAGCGCCATATTTAACATTCACCCGCCGCCCTACAACACGGGGCTGGACATGGCCCCAAAGGTTGATCAGAATTTAAGGCCAGAAACTTTACCGGGCACTGTCATAATGGTTCCGGTCGGAAGCGTTGCTGTGAGGAAGCTCGAAGAAAAATACCAGCCAATGCTCGGGCTTCACGGCCACGTTCATGAGTCGAGAAACGCAAAGTACCTGGGAAGAACGCTGATAGTTAACCCGGGAAGCGATTACCCTTACGGAATTCTCAGGGGGTTCATTGCCAACCTCGAAGACGGAAAGCTGAAGAGCTATATGCTAACTACAGGTTGATAGATATGCCGCTCAAAGACGTAATCGAAGAATCAAAGAGGATTCTGCAGGAAGCTAACAACAGAAAAGTGGAGATAAGGCTGCTTGGAGGAGTCGCCATCTATTACACATGTCCTTCTTCAAAGAATCCTCCGTTATCCAGGGCCTACGGCGACATAGACGTCATCGGACTGAGCAAACAGTCAAGAGAGATATCGGCGCTCTTCAAAGACCTGGGCTATAAACCCAGAGAAAGGTTCAACGCGCTCTATGGTTACAAAAGGCTCATCTTCAACGACTTTGAGAACATGCGAAGGATAGACGTTTTCCTGGACATATTTGAAATGGCACACAAGTTTGACTTCAGGAACAGGATCACTTTATGCAGGGACACGCTGCCCGTGACAGACCTGCTTTTCACGAAGCTGCAGATAGTCAAGATAAACGAGAAGGACCTGAAGGATATAATACTGATTTTCATGGACCACGATTTCGGGAAGGACCCGTGCAGCAACGTTGAGGTTGATTACGTTACAAGGGTAACGTCGGAGGACTGGGGGATTTACAAGACTTTTACGATGAACCTGAAGAAGACGGCAGAATACCTGAGTTCCGTTGAGCTGAATGATGAAGTTAAGAGAAGAGTTTCAGAAAAGATAACCTCGCTCATCGATGAAATAGAAAAAAAGCCGAAGAGCCTCGGGTGGAAGCTGAGGGCCAGGGTAGGGGAAAGCAAAAAGTGGTACGAGGACGTTGAAGAAGACCAGAAGGTAGTGGAATGATTTCAATTTAATTGGTTTTGTTCCTTTTTAGCACTGCGCGAACAAAAAAC
>JAVBJD010000072.1 GCA_030756715.1 Conexivisphaerales archaeon | reverse complement strand
CCATTTTTTAATAACTCACACGAAAAACCTTTTTAAGGAAAAGATCTTTTCGCTTTAAAAGTTGTATATGAATTTAGTGATTTAGAAGTCTAATCAAGACATGGACAACTTTTCAAGAACTTTAACTTCGTTTTCCGCCATTGCTTCCCACTTATAATTTTTTGAATATTCTAATCCAAGCTTTATCATCTCCTGCCATGCTCCGCTTTCTAGTATTTTACCAGTTTCTTCAGCAAGAGCTTTAAAATCAAGGGGTTTAACTAACCTGACGGCTGGCGTTTCGTAATTAAACCTTATGCCAGGTATTCCGTAAGCAACTGCCGGTGTTCCGCACGCCAAAGATTCCATGAGTGAAAGCGAAAAGGCATCCATCATGCTTGGATAAATCAAGAGCTTTGACCTTGAGACAGCTTCATGAGCTTCTTCCTTGCTAGCGTTGTAAAGAGTTTTGACAAAATTTAACTTTCTTCTTTCAAGTTCTGATTCGACTATCTTTTTCATCCTCTCGTCACAGTATCCAACTATGTACGCGCTTTTTATTTTATTCCTGAGCGCCGAAAGAACCTCAAAATAATGGAATATTCCCTTTTCCTTTACAACACGCGAAAAATAAACAACGTCCATATCCTTTTGAGCGCTTTTTTTAAGGCACCCATCGAACCCATTTGGAACTTTCAGTACTTCAAACTTTTTCTTAATTCCGAGCAAACCGAGCTCATATGGAACGCTTTTTGAAGCCGCAATAAGGGTGTTATTTCCAGTGGACATGCTGAAAAGCTTTAACCTCAGGTACCCTTTTAAAGATTTTGTGTATCCGTACCCATAGATTTTACTGTAGTTCTTTCTGAACAGATCAAAACCTTTTCCTTCCTCAATTGCTATAGATCCTATAACCGGCGTCAGTTGTACCAGCATAGTCCACTTTATACCTGAAAGCGAAAAACCGAATGGAAAATAAGCATGCTCATGGTAAAGATATAGCAGATCGATTCCCTCTTTTTTTGCGTATTCGCCAACGTATTTGCCGTAAGAAACGTAGCCGAGAATTCCGGGATGACCCATGGGCTTGAGATGGACGGCCATTTTTTCGAGGTTTTCAAGTCCAGGGTCTTTAAGCGACTCAAGCACATTTTTAAGCTTATAAAATTTATCAGAAGGTATAAAGAGCATAAACTCATCCTTTGGATAATATCTGAGTGCCCTTACCAGCCTTAAATTCCCACCTGTGAGCGTATCAGCGTACGTAAAAATGCCGATCTTCAACTCTAAAATATAGAGTAAAGCGCATTTTTAAGCCTTGCCAGCATGTACTTCCTTCTGTAAGTTCTGAATTCTTTTATTCTAAATTCTTTATAAAGGGCGTCGGCCAGCCTTTCGTGTGCCAAAGCGTTTACCGATTTCATCAGTTTAAGCTGAACGTTATCCATGGATTCTGGTTTAGAATGATAATGTTTTGTACCTACTGTCCAGCACACTTCCTTTAAGCCCATAAGATAGGCTATAACCGCTAGAAGCGTTTCGTCAGAAATGTGCTTTAAAAGGCTTTTTGGTAATTGCTCAACGCTTTTCTTTAAACGGTTTAACAGATCTTTATCTAGCTTTCTGGTCATCAAAACTGATTGTTTTGGACCTATAAAGAAAGTTGCGCCCGAACCGAATAATGAACCATTGTACACGCTAAACCTGTACAGAGGCCTTTTCTGTGTTCCAAACTCTAATTCTCCTATCTTTTTGCTTCTGGGCATTATCCCTCTAGAACCGTTAACGTAATCTTCCCAGTCCATAAATGTCAGAAACGTTTCTTTCCACGATCGTGCAATTTCATTTATACCTGTATCAAGAACGTTGTCGCTGTCTACGACGAGCATCCTGCCCTCAAACTTTTCGAACTCTTCGAGGATTGAGATCCAGGTAAGAACTCTGCTCCCCCAGTTTCCTGTCATGATTTTATATCCTATTTTTTCTTTGAGGAGTTCTTTCTGGAAACCATCAACAACGTTATCAATGAAAATCATAACTTCATCCGGCTGTGCCGCTTTAACCGAGAGATCAAAGTATTTTTTGATCTCATGTATTCTGTTAAAAGGGAGATAAGTTACAAGAAGGAGCTTTTCCATAGATAGATGACCTCCTCCCTGTTATGAAAGGCGAGAGTTATCTGTGGTCCAAGAATTACACCCATTAAATGATGCTACTGTGTTATGGTTAACAATCAATAAGAGCATTTTTTTGATTGTTAAAACTATCATCCCTGTTGCCTTTTTTGTTATATTCAAAGTGCCGTTCTGGTCAAAGAACTGTTTATGATCTGCCACACAGTTCGCTCCTACTCTTGGCTTTTTTCTGTCTTCAACATTATGATACGTACAAAAACTTGATTTATAATGTTCAACTATTTCAAACTTTTCTGCTTTTAGTTCGATTGATTCAATTAGCTTACAGTAAGACCAGAGATTTACAGTAAGTTTGTCATGTTTGTCTTGAGCAATATTGTAAGAATAACCCAAGCTTATCATTAAGACTTCTGGCTCATAAAGTTTATTCATATGGCATGAAACCAAGTTCCTACAAAGTATCAAAGGTTTAATTAATTTACTTATTCGAGATCCGTTTATTAGTAAAATGAATAAATTGGTATTATTTCTAGGTTTTGCTCGATATATACCCTTTCTTCGTATAGCGGAATTCGACTTATCCTCATCATGTTTTGAGAGCTGACCGAGTAGTGGTGTCACAAAAAAAGTTAGCATAGCAGTTTAAAAACCTTGGCCCTGCCCTTTCTAAACGGGATTTGCTGTTCACTATATCAGATGGTTATTTGGGGTATGCTCTCTTTTCCCTTAAACAGGTAGAGCTCGTTTAGCAACTCTCTGGCATCATCTGCTCTCTGTTTAGGTTCTATGGGCTTCCCGTTAACAGAGAACTCTTCAACAAAGCCGGTTTTCATGTTAATCGATAGCTTCATTCCTTTCTTGAAAACAACCTTTCTAGGAGAATCGATTTCATCCATCATTTTTCTGTATTTCTCATCTTTAACGTCAATAACTCCTGAGACATCCTCATGAAGGCCGTACGTTTCAGAAAAAGTAATCTCCGAAATGGGTTCCACTATTCCTTCTCCTCTTGCAAAAGACAGGATTAGCGAATAAAGATCCTTTATGTTAAAATAACCACCAGAAAATCCCTTTCTGTTAAACCTGGACGGGTATTTTATGATCAAAGGAACTCTTACAAGCTCATCATAAAGGTATATCCCGTGCCCAAAGAATCCATGTTCAACGAGAGATTGCCCGTGATCGGATGTAACTATTATTAGTGAATCATCATAAATCCCCTGTGACTTTATGAAAGAAAAGAGATCCCCCAGGTATGTATCTAAAAGCAACGATTCTTCCAGATAATCTTTCCTTATATCTTCAATGTCTTTTTGTGTAAAAACAAGATCGCCGAAAAGCGCTCTCATGAAAACTCTGAAATTAGCTCCATATCTTTCGAGGATGCTTTTGTATGGTTCATGAACTTCCATAAAGTTAAGGAAGAAGAATGCAGGGGATTCAAAAGATG
>JAVBJD010000071.1 GCA_030756715.1 Conexivisphaerales archaeon | reverse complement strand
ATTAAACTATTGCCTAAAAATCTTTTCAAAAACTTCTTTGTTTGTACGCTAATGAGAAACTTATGCTTAAACATTTAAAATTTGTTTCTGGAGTTATCTTTTATCTAAAATACATATTTTATGCATTATAATTATTATTTTTACTCATAAATATGTAATATTTTTAAATTATAATAATTTCTTTAAATGCAAATGAGTGAAAAAATAAACAATCTGCCGTTGAGCGAATTCGACAAGATAAAATTATCTTTTACCCACATCAAACTAACATTAGTCGCAGGAGCAGGTTTTCTAACTGACGCTTATGACCTATTCAGCATAAGCATCGTGCTTTATATTTTAACTGTTTTCCCGGAAAAACTTTTTCCTATATCAATAAAAGTTCTAGGACTACCGTTATCGGCCTACCTTGCTACTTCAGCAATACTTTTCGCAATAATAGGACAGCTTGTTTTTGGAAGCATTTCAGATATATTAGGAAGGAAAAGAATCTATGGCATAGAAGCAGCAATTCTGAGCATAGGGGCCATACTGTCCGCTATTTCGCCAAATATATATTGGTTAATCTTCAGTAGAGCTCTGTTAGGTTTAGGCATTGGGGGAGATTATCCTGTATCTTCAGTTATTGCATCTGAATACGGAAATACAAGAGACAGGGGCAAAATGATAGCCACAGTATTTTCTAACCAAGGACTAGGAATAATTTTGGCTGTGTTCATCGGAATTCTATCAGTTCAATTTTTGCCTCCGTATCTAGCTTGGAGGACAGTACTTGGAGTAGCGGCCATACCAGCGTTTCTTGTTATATATTTTAGAAGAACGATGCCTGAAACCCCGCGCTATTCGTTTCATGTTAAGAAAGATATAAACGAACTGAACAAAGCTGCAGAATATCTAAACATCAAAACAGATATAAAAAGCGTTAACTCCAATATACAAAATACAAAACAATCATTTAGTAACTTTATAAAAAAATATTGGAAATACCTTCTGATAACTACATCTACATGGTTTATCTTAGATATTGCATTTTACGGAACAGGAATATATTCTTCTTTTATTAGCTCATCAATAATCCCACACTTAACACAAGAAAACATCAAGACTGCAATATTTATAATTGGCCTGCCATATTTGGTCGGCTTACCGGGATATTTCTCTGCTGTTGCACTGATAGATAAAGTAGGAAGAAAATCGCTCCAGATAATTGGATTCTTGGCAATGACTATAATATACTTTTTGACTAGCTTTATGATAAAAGAAGCAAGCTATTTTGTTATAACATTTCTTCTATTTGCTCTTTCATTTTATGCCATAAATCTAGGACCTAATACGACCACTTTTGTAATTCCAGCAGAAATATTTCCTACAAGCAAGAGATCTACAGGACACGGTATATCAGCTGCATCTGGAAAACTCGGAGCAGCAATATCAACCTTATACCTTCCCCTATGGAAGGCGCAGTTCGGCTTGTCAGCTATTTTCCTAGGATTAGGGGTCATAAGCATGGTTGGAGCCGTTTTAACGACATACCTGCCAGAACCCAAAGGTATATCTTTAGAAGAAGTTTCACAGGAAGAAGTTATTTCAGCTCCCGTTAAATTCAATAGCTGAAAAGTTCTTCGCTAACCGAATAATCAATTATATTTTCTGCAATATCAGAAGTATATTCTGCTATTCTTTCAAAGTGCTCAAGAACGTCCTTTGGTATGCTCGGTTTGGCCTTGCCTATTTCTTCTCTTATGTTTTCAACCTTTTCAATAATTTCATTGGCTTTTTTTCTGTCTTGGTACAGCTGTGCTTCATAAATGTCTTCAAAAACTTCTGTTACCCGTTTATATATTTGATCGATAAAATCAGAGCTTTCATTGTCTAAAACAATTTCTGACGAAGCTATACTCACAGCATGATCAGCTATTCTTTCTATGCTTTTTATAAGGCTTTTTGATATCAAAACGTGAGCGTACCTTTTTAAACCAAAGCTTTTTAGCATCTCTCTGTTGTATAAAATCCCGTTTAGCACCCTTATACCGTAAAAATAAAACCTGTCTACTTCTGAGTCTGAACTTATAACAGATAGTTTGATTTCTTGATCTCCTTTTAAAATAGCTGCGTAAGAGTCCCTGATCATGCTCAGAGCTATATTGTGCATTCTTCTTATCAAACTATTTAGGTTCATTGAAGGCCAGTAAACCAATTCTTGAAAGGTTATGCTTTCAACAGATTCTTCTGTAACTTCGATACCTATCATTAGCTCCTTGGCTAATTTTTTTAGTTCTTCTTTTAAAGACTGGTGCAATTTACCTTCTTTTGACTTTACAGTAATGAATTTTGCCCCCAGCAGATAAGCTGAAATAAATACTCTTGATACCAAAGAAGCTTTGTCGTTATCCGAAACCTCGATGGTGTATTTTAATTCTTCCTTTTCAACCACTTTGTCTGAAGGGCTTATTATCAGCCTAGGTCCTTCTTCTTCAATAAAAAGTGAACCGGATCTGTCTATTTTCAACTCTTTTACCCAGTCTTTCGGAAGAACCAACGCGTAGGATGAATTACCGATTTTTTGAATCTTTCTGACTATTTTCTTTGCCATGTAAATAAGTATTTCATTTAATTAATATATATTTTACATCCAGATTCTGTATCCACTTTCATCGATTATCTTCTTGTATAAGCTTACTGTCTCTTTTATATCGCTGGGCTCAATAGCACCTATTGAAAACGGGTCTATTATTATACCTGAAGCTCCTCTTTTTATCAAAAGCAAGAGCTCATCAGCCTTGAGTTCATTAGGCGATCTGAAATATACGGGCTTAGATAAGCTTGTCGTAAGAAGCTCGAGCACCGCCAAGTCTACAAGGTTTAATGAAACTTCTAGCCTGTTCGCTGTAGATGGCCCATAGATAAAACCTTCTACTGATGGCATGTGGCTTAAAGCCCTATAATAGTCGATAGGCAACCCTGGCTGCACCGTCACAAATAATGGAGTCCCTGCCTCGAGTAAAAATATAGGTGCAGTAGCTGGATAAACAGCTATAAAATCAAATTTAAATCCTTTTATTTGATCCAATTCTTCTCTGTTAATGCTCCTTACATCTCCGAGCAGAATTCCTTTTTTTATTGAAACTCTCTCTATAATGCTTCTTATGTTTTCTGACTCATCTTCAAGGGGACTTACGGTGTAATTTTGCTTTTGAGTAAGTATCTGTAGCAGTACACCATCAGCGCCGCCGTCCTGCGAAGCCTGAGCTAGCTCTGGATCATTCTTTGAAAGCTCAACAATTAAAGGCAACGAAGATCTGAACATTATAGACATCTTCTCTAGTTTATACATTAAAAACTGTATAAATTTAAATTTATGTCTGTTTGTAAAAGATTTTACACATGAGCATATGCTTTGATCCGATAGGTTATGTAAAAACCCAGCTTAGCGATGAAGAAATAAGAAAAGCCGATAGTGACATCATATCTCAAATAGTCATAAAAGAAGAATATTTGGAAGCATTAACTGGTTTAGAGGGTTATTCGCATCTGTTTGTTATTTCTTATTTAAACAAGTTAAGAGACTTTGAG
>JAVBJD010000070.1 GCA_030756715.1 Conexivisphaerales archaeon | reverse complement strand
AAGAAATTCGGGAAAGTCATAGCTCTTAATGTTGACAGGTTAGGAATAGAAGAAGGAACATATAACGTTATTCTGGGTCCTTCAGGTGCTGGAAAAAGCACAATGCTGAGGATAGTCGCAGGCCTTGATTATCCTGACTCTGGCAAAATAATTTTAGAAGGCAACGACATAACAGATAAACCTCCTTGGGAAAGGGATATTGGATTTGTTTTTCAAAACTATGCTCTTTATCCTCATCTGACTGTATACGATAACATTGCCATGCCGCTGAGAGTCAAAGGGCTTAAAGAAGATGAAATAAAACAGAGAGTAACTGAAGTTTTAAAGATAATGGGAATTGAAGAGCACATAAACAAATACCCTAGGCAGCTCAGTGGTGGACAGCAGCAAAGGGTTGCATTGGCTAGGGCAATAATAAAAAGGCCTAAACTCCTTCTTCTTGACGAACCACTTTCAAACCTAGACGCTAAGGTCAGGATAGAACTGAGAAGCTATCTAAAGTCATTGCAGAGGCAACTCAAAATAACAGCATTACACGTGACTCATGACCAGTCGGAAGCCATGGCTATAGCCGATAACCTTGTAATTCTGCACGATGGAGCTGTTGAACAGGTCGGGTCTCCAAAAGATGTTTACGAAAACCCAAAGACCATGTTCGTTGCTACATTTATAGGGATGCTCAACGTGCTGCCATCTTCAATCCTCAGGTTCAACGATGGTTTTGATGCTCTTGGCTTCAGGCCAGAAAACGTTGATATACTTGAAAACAAAGAAGAAGGCACTATAGAGGGCGATGTCAAATATGTCGAGTACCAGGGAGACGAAACGATAATTTATGTTGACGTCGAAAACAACAGCATTAGGATTAGGGACAGGGAAAACAGATTTTTCGAAATTGGAAAGAAAATATATTTAAAGATCAGGAAAGCATTTGCATTTAAAGATGGAAAAGTTTTAAAGGTCATAGAGCTTAAATAACACATAAACAAGGTTTTTTATTTTTTTATTGAAGATTTCTTGAAAAATCAACATGTAAATTTATTTGTAATAGCCTTTTCTGCATTCTTTTGAAAGCCTATCTGGATAATCCCCGGTCAAATCGTCAACTTCCATTTCACAGAACTTTCTTATATCTTTAATTTCATTTACAGTCCATAATCCTAGTTTTACTTCTTTTTTATGTAACTCAATAACATCGTCTTTACTGTAAACCAAACCTTGGAAAGCCTGAATCCATTTTGCCTCCAGTTTTTTTGCTATATCCACAAACCATCTAGGCCTTCCTTCTATTATTAAACCCACGTCTATATCTCTGTCTAATTCTCTAATTCTTTTTAGGGCATTAAAATCAAAAGAAATTATCTGAACGTTTTTCTTTAAGTGAAACTTTTCGATTGTTTCCAGAACTTTTTCTTCGATGCCTGGGTAATATTCGTAGCTGTGCTTTATTTCAACTTTATAAAGAAATTTTTCGCGATATCTTTCAAAAACCTCCGAAAGGGTAGGAACCTTTGTTCCAGCATATTTTGGCGAAAACTTTATGCCAGCGTCAAGGCTTTTTATCTGTTCCAGAGTCATTTCTTTAATATAGCCATTCCCGTTAGTTGTTCTGTCGACCAACTCATCATGCATAACTATTATTTCACCATCAGCAGATTCATGTACATCGAGTTCGACTCCATCCATTCCATACTGTAATGCTAAATCAAAAGCAGGTAATGTATTTTCTGGAGCTAAACCCCTAGCTCCCCTGTGGCCAAATAAAAGAGTATTCATTGCATGACTGCTTTCAACTTTTTGTTATATAAAGATTGTTATTGCCATTCAGATATTTTTGAATAGACAATGAACAAGCTGTTTAAAATTTGAACATTCTATAATATAAAAAAGGAGTTATTTTATAGAAAGTAGGCACGTTTAAATTTTTATATTATCCAAAATTGCCTGTGACAAATAAAAATTATATAATGGCGATTGACCAAGGCACAACAAACACTAAGGTCGCACTTTTTTCACGAGAAGGATCATTAGAATACTTCGCATCTAAAGAGCACACTCAAATCTATCCGAAACCGGGTTGGGTAGAACAGGATCCGATTGAAATTTGGCAAAACGTAAAGGCTTGTATAAAGGAAGTAATTAAAATAAGCAATGTTAATGTGAATAGAATCGATTCTATAGGGGTTACTAATCAGAGAGAAAGTCTCGTAGTTTGGGATAAGGAAACCGGAACCCCTCTGCATAACGTAATAGTATGGCAGGACAGGAGATCATCAAAACTGGTTGATAATCTGAAAAAAGAATATGCAGATCTGATAAAAGAAAAAACCGGGCTAGTTCCAGACGCTTATTTTACAGGACCAAAGATCATGTGGCTTATTCAGAACGTTGAAAGCATCAAAGATAAAATAGGCGCAGGCAAAGCGCTGCTTGGTACCATAGATTCTTGGATAATCTGGAACTTGACAAAAGGAGCCCAAGATTCGTTAACTCCTGATATGAGAGGCGCATATGTGACGGATTATTCAAACGCATCAAGAACTATGCTTTTTAGTATAGATAGCTTAAGCTGGGATCCTGAACTCCTTGAAATAGAAGGAAGAGTACCCATTAAATCGCTACCGCTTCCAAGACCATCCAGTGAAAAGCAGGCTTATGGTTTTACAGGCGAAGAGGTTGCCAGAATTTTCGATTCAGTAAAATTGCCTGTTACCGGCGACATAGGGGATCAACAAGGAGCTCTATTCGGTCAGGGTTGTTACGAAGATGGCGACATCAAGTCTACATATGGAACAGGAAATTTTATACTTATAAATACAAAAGATAAAAAGATAAGGTCAAAAGCTAACCTGCTTACAACTGTTTTTTATTCTTTAGAAGAAGGAAAAGCAGAATACGCTCTGGAAGGGAGCATATTTATAACCGGGGCAGCTGTTCAATGGCTAAAAGATGGTTTAAAATTATTCCAGAGTTTAGAGGAAATAGAAAAGCTAGGTGAACAGATAAGCGATACAGGAGGCGTTTACTTCGTACCAGCATTTGCGGGTCTCGGGGCACCTTACTGGGACCAGTACGCAAGAGGTGTTCTGGTCGGTATTACAGGCGTCACTGGAAAACCTCAGATAGCGCGGGCCGCATTAGAATCTATCGCTTACCTTAACCGGGATATAATAGAGGTAATGGCAAAAGATACAGGTAAAAATATAAAAGAAATCAGGGTTGATGGCGGAGGATCAAAAAATAATTTTCTTATGCAGTTACAGGCCGACATAACTGGTATAAGAATAAACAGGCCTTACGTGCTAGAAACCACAGCTCAAGGAGCTGCTTACCTTGCTGGTCTTGCTACGGGGTTCTGGCAAACCCTAGAAGAGCTAAAACTAAACTGGAAACTGGACAAAGCTTTTTATCCAGAAATGGATTTTGATCAAAGAGAAAAGCTTTACGCTGGATGGAAAGCTGCGTTAAAAAGGTCCATGGGCTGGGCGCTGGATGTTCCTTGGGCTTATGGGCTTTAGTGAACTACCCAAGCATTTCGGCTGAAACTTCCCCCACTTAATTCAGCTCAATTCGCAACCATGAAGGATGTGTTGATCCCGCATTTCACAGCAGATCCC
>JAVBJD010000069.1 GCA_030756715.1 Conexivisphaerales archaeon | reverse complement strand
TGCAAATTATTCGATCCCTATCCTAAGTCTGATAGAAAGGACTTTTTTAATAATGAAGGTGTAATAAACGATATTGAGAAGCTCATCGAGGGAAAGATCTGGCCACTGGTTTTAGGCCCGAAGAGAACAGGAAAGACATCAATACTTAAGATAGTAAGTAAAGAAATCAACGGAATATATGTCGATGCATCAGGCGTAAACAGCTTAAAAGAATTAGGAAATCTCCTGATAACTTCATTGCAGTTAAAAGTTGAAATTGACCTGAAGCTCGTAAAGGTGGAAGTCGAAAAGAAGCCGGTCAGGAGCCTGCAAAGTCTCCTAAACAAATTGGATGACACTGTAATATTAATCGATGAGGTACAAAACATCATAACCCCCTGGTTCATTTCTTTGCTTTCAAACGCGTATAATAATTCAAAAGTAAGGTTTGCCTTTTCAGGATCGATGTTAGGACTTTCTAAAACGTTGACCGGTGCAGGAAAAGGTAAAAAATTTTCGGGTTCGTTCAAAGGCAGGCCCATAGTTGAAGTTGAGGTTAAACCTTTCAGCGAAGAGGTTGGGAGGGAATTTTTGAAAACAGGATCCAGATTGTGTGGCATTGAAATAAAAGATGCTGAGATAGAGGATGTAGTAAGGACTTTTAGAGGAATTCAGGGCTGGTTAACGTACTACGGTAATTTCAGAAGCTTAGGTTATTCGCATGAAAGAGCTAAGGAATTAGTTTTTAGCATCGCGAAAAGTTTAATCAAGGATGAACTGGATCGTTTAAGCGAAAATCAAAGGTTGATAATCAGGGCTTTAAGCCTTGTAGAAGAGATCAGTTGGAAAGATTTAAAAAATTTAACGGAGAGCTTGAGCAAAAATGAGATCGAAGATTCGGTATTTGACTATTCATTAAAGCATCTGATCGACGCAAGGATTGTTAAGAAAGAGAATGAAAGATACAGCCTGATCGACCCGATTTATAAGATATTACGCAGCTAGGTGTGAACAACCATCTTAAAGGAAGTTAGGGGTTTGGGGGATAGTGGCATGGGAAGCTCACGCACTTCAGCGTGAGAGGATGTCACAGCCGCAAAAGTCTGTACCCATACCAAAAACTTAAATTTTGAGCTGAGAATTAAGGTTCATGAGCCTGAAGATCGAGGCCGTTAACGTTGATGTTCCCGCAGGCTATAACGTGATTCTGGGGCAATCTCACTTCATAAAGACAGTTGAAGACCTGTATGAAACCTTAGCTTCTTCTTCTCCATCTATAAAGTTCGGGTTTGCCTTCTGTGAATCAAGCGGAAAGGCACTGATAAGGTTTGATGGAAACGATCAGGGCTGCATAAACCTTGCCGTAGAAAATGCTAAGAAGATAGGCGCTGGGCATTCGTTCATAGTTTACTTAAAGGACAGTTTTCCGATAAACGTGCTGAACAGGATCAAGAGCGTTGAAGAGGTTGACTGCATTTACGCTTCAACTGGCAACCCATTAAAAGTTATAGTGGCGGATGACGGGGAAGGCAGGGGAATTCTCGGGGTCATAGACGGTGTGAAGCCTAAAGGTGTTGAAAACGAAGAAGACAAAAAGGAGAGGTATGACTTTCTCAGGAAGATAGGTTATAAAAAGTGAAGATAAGCTTAAACTAACAGCCTGGCAAAAAATAACGGTTTGAAATGCTCTATATGCGGAAAAGAAGCTGTTCGTCATATACCTTATGCTAACATAGCTCTATGCAGGGATCATTACGTTGAATGGTTTGAAAAGAGGTTCTTCAGACATGCAGAGAGCTTTAGAATATTTGAAGGGAGCAAGAAGGTTGCCGTTGCAGTCTCTGGGGGCAAGGACAGCGTCTCCCTTTTACATCTGACAAAGATGGCTGCAGAGAAATACGGGTTTGAAGTCCTGGGGATAACTATCGATCTTGGGATAGATAAAGGTACAGCTTATTCAAAGAAAAGCGTTGAAGTTGCCATTTCTAACTACAAAAAGCTTGGTGTCGATTATGTGATTGTTCCGCTCAAAGAGAGGCACGGATTTTCAATAGATGAAGCTAAACGTTATATAAACAGGCCTGTTTGCAGCACTTGTGGGCTTGCAAAGAGGTATGTGCTGAACGAAGTTGCAGAAGAGCTTGGAGCTGATACTCTTGCAACTGGTCATAACCTAGACGACATGGCTCAGTATGTGCTTTCAGCTTATATTCACGGAAACCTTGAATATGTTCTCAGGAACGGGCCGGTTATACCGTCAAGACCAGGTTACCCGGTTAAAAAGGTCAAGCCCCTTTTCTTAACCCCAGAAGAAGAAACGCTTCATTATGCTCTGATAAAGAGGTTTGATTTTATATACGATCCGTGTCCCTATTCCAGAGAGTTCAGAAGTGTTTCAAAGGAAAAGCTTGGGATTATAATAAAAAAAATCGAAAAAGAGTACCCAGGGTTTACGCTAGGTCTTGTGCAGACCTTTGAAAAAGAGGTCAAGCCTAAGATAAATTACAAAGAAGAAGCTCAGGAAATAGCGAAGTGCAGGATATGCGGGAGACCAACAACGCCAGGAAGAGAAATATGCTCTTTCTGTTCTGTAAAGCTCAAGATATATGAGAGCCTTCACCGTTCAGATGGAGTTCAGAAAGCTCACAACGGCTGAGTTAAACTTTTCTGGTTCCTCAAGATAGCAAGGATGAATCTTCCCTATTATCTCAAGCTTTGCTTTTTTCAGGTATTTTAATAAGGTCTCATAGTTCTCCTTCGGAGAAATGGCGTCCTCTGAACCCCATATCAGAAGGGTCGGCTTATCCTTTAGCTTTGGAAGCCTTTCTTCGTAAAGCCAGACACCAACCGCACCTACAAGTATAAGCCCAAGGATCTTTTCACTGTGAGCTGTAGAATACTCAAGGGCCTCCTTTCCACCCAAAGACGCTCCCATCATAACGAACTTTTCAAGTTTAAGCTGGTCTACAAAGGCTGAAAGGAAAGATGAAATGCTGGAAAAGTTGCCCTTTTCGCTCTTCCCAAAACCTGGCATGTCTAATGCTAAAGCCTTCCATCCTGCACTCGATACAGCCTCTATTGTACCCGTTTTTGCCCACACGTCAGCTGTGAAAGATGCCCCGTGAAGCATTATAACTGGCCTTCCTTCCCCTTCTTCTAGGTACCTTATCTTAGCTCCTTCAATTTCAGCATAATTCTCTTTCATTATGCATTTACTTGAAAACCCTTAAAGATAAGATTTACTGATCAAAATACTCTGAAAACTTAACTTGTCAATTGATGGGGTGGTTCAGATCTGTCATCTTCGCCTTAAAAAGGAAGCTTTCTTTCAGATGTAATATTTTGAAATCATTTCATCAGAAGCTCCAGTGATAGATTTGTACTTCTCGATCCCGAAGCCATTTATTATGTGCTTGAATGGGAGCGCATACTCTGGCTTCCACCTTGCGAAGATTTCCCGTTCTTCGTTAAGGTTGTGTTCAAGCAGGGTCTTGAGGTAAAGAGGTACCCTTCTTTCGAGCATTTCATAGTTCTTTTCGTTCATCCATCTTTCTATATTGCTCCCTAGGGTTGCTATGAGCTTGTGGTCTGCTGAGATCCTCCTAACATAATTGACAAATTCTTGGTCTTTTTGTTCTTTTGTCATGAGTGTCGGGAACACTATCTCATCTTCGTGCTTTGCGTGGCAGTTTACTACGAAATCG
>JAVBJD010000012.1 GCA_030756715.1 Conexivisphaerales archaeon | reverse complement strand
TTAAATATGCGAGATTTTTACTCTTAGTAACCCTTTGCCATTTCCCGGATCATCATTTTAACGTTGTCGCTTAACGGGTACATGACCGGGCATGTAGCGCCTGAATCTATATATTCGCGAACCTTTTTCCTTACCTGTTCTGGGGTACCAGTTGCGGTAAGCATTTTAACTATATTATCTGGAACTATAGCTTTTGCCCTCTCTAATCCTCCAGGTTCGGCTGGCCATCCGCCCAATGCTTTTTTAACGTCCTCTATCAGACTTTCAGGAACTCCGCTTGCCTTCATTATATGAGGCTGCTGCCCAAGGTACATGGATACCAGAGTTTTAGCCCTATCAATAGCCTTGTCTTCATCAAGGTCCATGGACACAACAACCAGTTGAGGCCTATCTATTGATTCGAGCTTCCTGCCTACTTTGGCTGCGCCTTTCTTTATGCTCTCCAAAGCTTTTTTGTTATATTCGGGGGAAACAAGGTAATTTAAAAGAACGCCATCAGCTATTTCGCCTGCAAGTTCCAGCATCTCGAAACCTGTAGCGCCTATGTATACAGGTATCTTTCTTGGAGTTCTTTCTCCATAAACTACGTCCAGCTCTATATCCGTAACGTTAACGAACTGGCCGTGAAACGTAACTTTTTCCATGTTAAACAGCTTTTTTAGCACGGTAACATATTCTCTCATCGCCAGAAGGGGCTTTTCTCTTTTTACGCCCACCTTAGACGCTATTGGTTCCCACCATGCGCCTATGCCCAGGATTACCCTTTCAGGAGCCAGTTCATAAAGTGTATTGAATGTGGAAGCCATCAGACCGACGTTTCTTGTCCAGTTGTTCACTACGCCACTAGCAACTGTGATCTTTTCTGTATGTGCGGCAACAGCCGCCATCGGAACTATAGCGTCTCTCGCAAGTCTTGATTCAGCGAACCATACCGCTTCAAAACCGTTCTGTTCTGCGTATTTTGAGTATTCAATTTCATCCCTGATGGGGTGCTTGTCCTGCATATAAAGAGCTAATCTAACGCTCATTGCTTTAGCTTTAATACTTTAATATTTAAGCGTTAATTACTACAGCGTATGTCATCAAACGAAATAAAGGAACTTATAATTACAGCTTTAAACGAAGGTTTTCAGATTCATCCAGATCTGGTTAAGGTTCTTGAAGACCGGCCAGAACTTATACCGAAGGTAATTGAGGCAATAAAAAAGAAAAAAGAATACGAACCGAACAATTTTACAATTACCCTAAAGGACATAGAAAGCTTTGGGTTAAACCTTGAGATAGATAAAACTAACCTAATTATAAGCGCTGAAATATCGCTTGCAGACGGAGTTCAGGTTTCAACCTACGAAGAGCTCAACATCATGCTGAACGACAGGTACAAGAGAATGAAAGATCTCTGGCTGCAAAGACCAACTAAAACTTCTTTGTTTGGATTAAATTTCATAAAAACTAAAGGCAAAGAAGAAATGTGGAGTTTTGCGCTAATAGTTCAAAAAATCAGCAACGAAAACTATGAGATTCTGGCAGACGATGGTAAGGGCGTATTCAGGCTAAAGATTTCAAATAAGAGGGTATACGATGAAATAATGCCAGGCTCCTGCGTAGCGATTAAAATTAACCCTTCTGATTTTTCGGTAACTGATTTTGAAGACGTTGAATTTCCTGAGGTTAAAAGGAAAAAGATAAAAGGAAAGATAGCACTTATAAGCGACCTCATGCTTGGTTCGAACAAAGTAGAACCTTTTTTCGATTCTTTAAAAGCAATCAAGCCTGATGGGGTCTTTTTGCTAGGAAACGCTGTAGATTCGCTAGCCTACATAAAAAACGGAATATCGCCTATGGAAGGCTACAGGAAGGTTTCTGAATTGCTTTCTGAACTGCCAAAACGTATAATTAAGGTTATAATTCCAGGACATACTGATTCTACAGGTAAAGCTTTGCCACAAAAACCAGTTAGCTATAAAGTTGCAAAAGATCTTTATTCGGCACAGAATGTAAGACTGCTCAGTAACCCTTCTTATCTAACGATCAACAGCTCAAACTTTTTGCTTTATAACGCGTATTATATGTTCAAATCTTCAGGGATGCCTGAACAGCACATCGTAAAAAAACTCTTAAAGATCAGACACTTGGCTCCCACTTTAGGTTCTGTTCCTATAGTTCCATCTGTTTCAGACAGGTTGATTATTGAAGACGTACCTGAATACTTTTTCTTGGGCGGCGGAAAAGAAAAAGTAGATCTTATTTATAAAGGGGTTTGGAGCGTTGGAGTCCCGAGCTTCAAGGAATGCGGTTGCTACGCTTTCATTAATTTAGAAAAAGAGAATACTGAATGGATACAGGTTCATTAACGAAATTAAGATTTTGCTGGTTCGACCTTTAAGCTACGAGAAAAACTAAAATATAAGAACTACTTATAATTACTTACGAGGTGAAGACTATGGCCAAGAAGAAGAAAGCTGAAGAGAAGAAAGAAGGCCAGCAACAGTCTTCATAAAGCTTTATTATTTGAGCTGATCTAGATCTATATTTGTTATATTTTTTATTGCTAGTTTTACGTCAGCGGCTTTTATGGTTTTTCTGCCGGCATGGTTTGCTAGCTCATTTGCTTGCTTTGCTATTTTTTCGCCATAAATTTCAAAAAACCTCGCGAGCTCTCTAACCGCTTCGTCACTAACCCTCTCTGCACCTCCTTTTTTAAAGATCCTATATACTTGCGCGTAAGACAGTTCGCTTTCCATATTAATAAAAAAAGATTCGAGGATTATAACGTTTGCTATTTAGACTTTCTTGTAGCGGAAACTAAGTGAAGGACGTCTCTGTCTTTTATCCGGTAAGTTGGAGGGAGCCTGAGCCCTGTTCTAACGTCTATAGCGTAAAGCAACCCAACAGCTAATTCGCTGTGTATCATTTCTGCAAGGTCTTTTACTGTACTGCCGTCAGGCACCAGATAAGCGTCCGGGAGCACGTTTCCTTTTTTATCAGAGAGCTTTTTAGGATCCGCAACTGGATATACTACGTTCATTCTGAGAAGCTTAAAAACAGCAACGTTTAGCGCAAACTGCGTACCAGCGCGCATCATCTCCCTTATCAAGAACTTGTTAAAGAAATCTAAGGCCTTTTTTTCATCTTTTGATAACTTAGAACTATCTGTAACTATAAAGTTTTCTTCTGCAGGATTGTACTTCACTGTGCCTTTCTGTTCTGCTCTCCTAAGCAGCAGTTCGAGATTTGCGCTAACAGGGACGATTATTTTATCCTTGATTTTGTCTTTAAGATATTTGAACCCGTTTTCAGCTGCTGGTATATCCATTTTATTTGCTACTATCAATGTAGGCTTTGAAATTTCACGAAGGATGGCCGCAAATCTCCACAGCTTTTCATCTGTAATGCTTCTTAATTCATAGATACTTATGCGCATCTCTTCTAACGTTTGAAGTATGTGCTGTTTGGTAATTTTTACACCTGCCAGAGCTTCATAAACGCTGTTTATAGCCTCTTGTTCGTTTCTGGTAGCCTCTATTTTTTTGATCATTTTATCGAGGTTGTTTTCTAACAGGTTCTTGTACCATTGAACCATTTCTCCTTCTATTTCTTGATAATCTCTGTATGGGTCTCCTGTTCCAGGTTCTGCTATTCTTCCATCTTCATCTATACTTCCTGATGCATCGACAACGTGGATAAAGGCGTCAGCGTTCATAGCTTGAGCTAAAAACCTTGTACCAAGACCCCTGCCAAAGCTTGCGCCTTTTATTAAACCTGGCAGGTCAGTTATTTCAATGGGTATATACCTCCATCCATCTATGCATTTAGAGTTTATCGGATTATCAACAACACCAAACTCTTTATGAACACAGGGAGATGTTACATAAGTTGTACCAGATACTGGACTCTGAGTAGTAAACATATAGTTGCCTATCGGTTCGTCTTTTCCAGTCACAGTGTTAAATATTGTTGTCTTTCCTGCGTTTGTCTTCCCAATAAGAGCTATTTTTACATCCATCTCAAATTTATTTAATAAAAACCATGTTAAATAACTTTCTCTAGACGTTGCCCAGTTTTTGCCTTATAAGTACGGGAATTTCAGACGGTTTAGAAGCTACCTTGACTCCTGCTTCTTGGAAAGCCTGAATCTTGCTTTGAGCTGTGCCTTTGTTGCCAGTTATGATAGCGCCTGCATGTCCCATTCTCTTTCCTGGGGGAGCATACCTGCCAGCTATAAAAGCGACAACAGGTTTGTTTACTTCTTTTTTAATAATTTCAGCTGTTTCTTCTTCAGCTGTTCCTCCTATCTCTCCAACAACCACTATGGCTTTAGTAGCCTCATCCTGCTGGAACATCCTTACGGCCTCCTGCATAGTTGTACCCACAACCTGATCTCCTCCTATTCCGATTACTGTAGTCTCGCCAAGGCCAGCCTCGCTTATCGTGTTTACTATTTCATAAGTTAAGGTTCCGCTCCTAGAAACAACCCCAACGGGGCCAGATTTAAATATTGAATTGGGCATTATGCCTAACTTCGCTATTCCTACGGAAGTTATGCCAGGTCCATTAGGACCTACCAGTCTTGCTCCCATGAGCTTAGCGTAAAGCTTTAGTTTGGTCATATCATGAAAAGGTATGTGTTCAGTTATTATTACTACAAGCTTTATTCCTGAATCTATTGCTTCTATTACAGCATCAGGAGCGTAAGGAGCTGGTACAAAAACAACAGAGGCTCTTGCCCCAGTTTCCTTTACCGCGTCCTTTACAGAATCAAATACGGGTACACCGTTAATGCTGGTACCGCCTTTGCCAGGCGTCACACCTCCCACTATATTGGTTCCAAATGCTTTCATCTGCGACGCATGAAAGCTTCCCTGATGCCCTGTTATCCCTTGAACAATCACAGGCAAACCTTTTTCAGTAACGATTATCGCCATTTTTCATTCACCAGCTAACTTAACAACTCGCTCGACAGCCTCATCCAAGTTTAACATAGAGTCTATCCCGTGATCTAAAAGTATTTTTCTGCCTTCTTCTTCGTTTGCGCCCCTTATTCTCACTACAAGCTTAAACTTTGGCTTTAACTCGTTTATAGCCTGAACAACGCCTCTTGCTACTGTATCGCACCTGGTTACCCCTCCAAATATGTTAATAAAGAGAACCTTGTTCGTAACTTTAGACGCCAGCTCTATGGCCTGAATCACCTTTTCTGGATCGTCTGTTCCTCCCAAGTCAAAGAAGTTCGCAGGCTTGCCTCCAGCTTGAGCTATAAGGTCTATAGTTGCCATGTTAAGTCCTGCTCCGTTTGCTATTATACCTATGTCGCCTTCAAGCTTTACAAACGATAGACCTTTTTTCTTAGCCTCTAACTCTATTTCGTCAAGACCGAAATACCTTACCGGTATTTCTTTATGCCTGAAAAGAGCGTCGTCCTCTATGGTTATTTTTGAATCTAACGCGATTAAACCCTTATCGGTCAAGCCCAAAGGGTTGATTTCAACTAGCGAAGCATCTAGCTTATCGTATATGCTGTATAATCCTACAAGAATTCTACCGATTTCTTGTGCATGGTCTTCGGACAAACCTAGAAATTTTGATAATTCTCTTTTTGTGTATTCTGTCACGCCTACGAACGGGTTTATCGGTTTTTTGTATATTTTTTCCTGTGGCACAGAATTTATGTCAACCCCTCCTTCTGCAGAAGCCAGAGTTACAGGCATCTCGACGCTTCTGTCAAGAGTCACGCTTATATATAGCTCCTTCTTTATTACGTACGCTTTTTCTAGTATAAATTTTTCAGCCCTGTAACCGTCAAAGTTTATGTTTTTTATCTCGTTCATTGCTTTTACTGCTTCTTCTCTGTTATTTACGATCCTGACTCCTCCTCTTTTTCCTCTTCCGCCTGTTGGAACCTGTGCTTTTATGACCATCCTCTCATTGAAATCAGGTATGTCTTTTTCATCGGATACTACCTTGAAATCAGGCACAGGTATTCCGTATTCCTTGAAGATGATTTTTCCCTCGTATTCTAGAAGGTCTACCATGACTGAACAAAAGTATCCGAAGCTTAAAAAATTAATGGTATTTAGCGATTTATTGAAAAGAAAACAAAGATTACAAAACTATTAAAGTATATGTGCCGAAAGCCAGCAGTATGGCCATTAATATAACTATTATTACGTTGACGGCCCACTGGAACCTTTTTACGTGCAACCACTCTATAAGAACTATTCTGAGACCGTTAAGGCCATGTATAACTGCAGCATAAAGCAATAACCCAAAAACTATCCTGTAATATGTAAGGTTCTGTAATACGTAATTGTAATTAAGAAGTTGGTCGAAGGTTCTTCCTGTAAGCGGGCTCACAAGCAACAGGTGAAAAGTCAGCACAAAGATCATTATGAGAGCTAAAGCGTACATTAGTATCATGTTCCAAGATTCTTTTAAAAGGCTGTATTTACTTGGCATTTTTCTCACCTCAGATTATACCTAACCCCCATAACAGGTATATTCCTGCCCATATCCAAAGCGCCTCTACTACTAGAACTATCAAATATATTGCGATTTTTTGATTTCTGCTGAGCGATGTTGGCGTGTATGGATATTCTGGAAGCACAGGTTTTCCCAGCAACATGCCAAATACTTCGTTAAGAATTAGCCTGAAGCCGTTCGCCCCATGGTAAAGAGCTGAACCTGCTATTATCCAGAGGCCTATTTTTTCCCATATTCCTAAGCTGCCCAGCAAGGCCATGGTCTGTTCCCAAGCTACAGGCCCTAACGCTACGTGATATATTTCGAATACATGTGCCATAAGGTAAAGAATCAGTATAACGCCAGTTATTCTGTGAAGAGTATAAGTGTACCTTTCTACATTAAAGTTATAAGGCCAAAGGCTTCTTAATAGCCCAGATTTGTACCTTTTTTCTTTTTTCTCTTCTCCCACTTTTATACACCTCCTTCAACTTTAAAGTCGAACGGCGGAGGCTTGGGCGCGTTAGGCGGTGGAGCTTTCTGAACTAGCTCAGCAGGCTTGGTAGATGCTCTCTTTTTATGTAACAGCCTGTATTTCAGTATGTCTTTCTTCAGATATTGTATAGCTTTTGCAGGGTCTACTCCTTTTGGACATACATAGCTACATGCCCCTGCAAAGTGACATCTCCATACGCCGTGGGAATCATCTAAGATATCAATCCTTTCTTCAAAACCTTCATCTCTTGGATCCGCTATGTACCTGTATGCCTGGCCTAAGGCTTGAGGACCTAAGAAAAGAGGATCTATAGCTACAGTTGGGCACGCAGCAAGGCAGATTCCGCACATTATGCAATAATCAAACTGTACAAAAGTAAGGTTTTGTTCAGGTGTGACTTTAAATTCCGTCGGTGCTTCTTCCAGTTCTTCTGGGTTTTTCCTAATCATCCACGGCTTAACGCTTCTGTGCTTGTTTACGAAGTCGTTTAAGTCAACCACTAAGTCCTTTATTACTTTATAATTATAAAGGGGTTCAAGCCTTATGCTTTCTGTTTTTAGTTCCCCTATCCTTGTCTGACACGCAAGGGCCGGCAAACCGTTTATTACCATTCCGCATGAACCGCAGGAACCCATCTGGCACGATTGTCTGAAAGCTAGGGTATGGTCTTGCTTTTCCCTTATCCTGTTAAGCACATCCAGAACAGTGTCTGAGGGTTTTGCGTCCACTTCATAATCCTGCCACCATTCTTTTTGTCCATCAAACCTTCTTATTCTTACTTTCATTTTCAATACACCCTTGCTACAGGTTTCCACATAGTGATCTTGACCGGTATATAAGAAAATGATGGACCGTCGGGGCCCTTTAAAGCTATCGTATGCTTTAGCCAGTTCGCATCGTCTCTGTTCGGGTAATCGAGACGGGCATGGGCGCCCCTACTTTCGGTCCTTAGAAGTGCGCCTTGAGCTATTACTTCTGCTAAATCAAGCATAAAACCTAGTTCGAGCGCATGCTCTAAATTATAGTTAAAGATTCTGCTTCTATCGCTAAGTCTGATGTTTTTGTAACGTTCCTTAAGCTCTCTTATCTTTGTTACAGCTTTCTCTATTTCAGAACCAGTTCTATATACGTGGACGTACTTCTCCATTGTGTCCTTAAGCTCATCTTTTATCTGATAAACGTCTTCTCCTCCGCTTTCTTTTCCCAAAAGCTTTCCAAATATTCTGTCTTCTTCAGCTAAAAGTAAGTTCTGGCTAGGGCTTGGCAAGGATGGTCTTTCTTTTTCTATATAATTATAAACATCATTTCCGACAATGTATCCATAAACGAGGCATTCGTTAGTGCCGTTTGAACCCAATCTGTTAGAGCCATGTATGCTTACGCATGCGGCTTCCCCTGCAGCCCACAGACCTTTAACCGGCATACCACTGGAACTTAGAACCTTTCCGTCTATATCTACATGAATGCCTCCCATGTTATAGTGCACAGTTGGCCTTATGGGGAGAGGTTGATCTACAATATCTATCCCTAGGTACTTTAAACCTATCTCTCTGATGAAAGGCAGCCTTTGTTCAATTCTATCTTTTCCAAGGTGCCTCATGTCAAGCCATACATGATAAAGCCCGCTTTTTTCATCATAGACCCCTCTTCCTTCCATTATTTCTTTCATTATTGCTCTAGAAACTATGTCCCTTGGGGCTAATTCCATTTTACTTGGCGCGTACTTTTGCATGAACCTTTCGCCGTCCTTATTTACAAGGTAAGCTCCTTCTCCCCTTGCAGCTTCAGTTATCAGTATTCCTCGTGGAACTAAGCCCGTTGGATGGAATTGCACGAATTCCATGTCCTTCAACGGTAAACCTGCGTTATACGCAAGCCCGTATCCGTCGCCGGTTGAACTGGCAGCCATAGAGGTTATTCTGTAGAGCTGTCCAGCGCCTCCGGTTGCTATAACTCCAGCTTTTGCTCTGAAATACCTAAAATTCCCAGTTTTAAGGTCTATAGCTGTAAAACCTTTGAATTCGTTGTTTTCGATTACTATTGAAGTCACAAAGTTTTCGTCAAACCTGTCCCAGTTGTCGTACTTTAAAAGAGTATCATAAAGAGCTCTCATCTCAAAAAAGCCTGTTTTATCCTGAGCGTAAGTCGCACGCGGGAAGCTTAAACCGCCAAACCACCTTTGCTCTATCCTTCCGTCTTCTCTTCTGTTCCATGGTACCCCCCATCTTTCTATAAGCCTTATTTCCTGGGTCGCGATATGAACAAACCTCCACACAGCATCCTGATCGGCTAAGAAATCGCTCCCTTTTATAGTATCCCAAGCCATCAGCTCAAAGCTGTCCCCTTCTTCTGGATATAAAACTGCAGAAGTCCCCCCTTCAGCAGATACAGAATGACTTCTCATAAGGTAAATCTTTGAGATTACGGCTACCCTTAAACCAAGCTTACCTTTGTCCCGTCTCAGAACTTCTATTGCCGTTCTAAGCCCTGCAAGCCCTGTGCCAACTATAGCTACATCGTAATCTAAAGTTTCCATCCCAATATCTTTTCTCAAAGGTGCTTTTATTTATTACCTTGTCGAAAAATGAACGCACAGTTTATTATTTTGATACGTATACTGTAAAATTATAATGAAAAGCATAGATATAGCTCAAAAAAGTGTAACAGAAAGGACAGCTATTGCTAAAGGTTTCATAAAATTATCAAAAGAATCAGTTTCAAGAATAAAAAATCAAGAAATAGAAAAAGGAGATCCGTTGACGGTGGCTGAGTTAAAAGCTATTGAAGCTGTCAAAGAAACTCCTCATGCAATAGCTTTCTGTCACTCAATACCCATAGATTATACAGAAGCTCATTGCGAACTAAAAGATGACGGTGTGGAGGTTACAGTCACCGTTAAATCTGAGGCAAAAACTGGCGTTGAGATGGAGGCCTTGTATGGAGTTTCTGTTGCTCTCTTAAACATATGGGATATGGTTAAAAAATACGAAAAAGATGAGAATGGGCAGTATCCTCTTACTGAAATAAAAAACATAAGAGTGCTCAAAAAAATAAAGAGAGATTTAAAAAACCAACTTTAAGGAACAAGTTTTAATAAACTTACGTTTAATAATCTATTGCATATTGAGCGAGTTAAATAACGCATACAGTTTTGGAATATTAACGGTGAGTACTTCAAGGTTTAAAGGGGAAAAGCTTGGGGACGAAAGCGGGCTTGTTGCTTCAGCAATAATCAGGAATTCTGGGCACAAGGTTTGTTGCAGATCGCTTGTTCCAGACGACAAACTGGCAATAAGCGGTTCATTAAATTTGATGCTTTTTAATTCTCAGCCAGATGTGGTTATCCTCATAGGCGGCACAGGACCTTCTAAAACAGATTTTACAGATGAAATTGTCTCTGAAGTTTCTGAAAAGCTTATCCTGGGCATATCCGAAGAGTTCAGAAGAAGAAGTTATCAAAAAATAGGATCAAAAGGGTTGCTGGGAAACATGAGCGTTGGTTTGTTAAGGGATTCTGTAATAGTCTCTTTGCCGGGATCGCCTGACGCTGTAGAAGAAGGGTTAAAGGTATTTATGGAAATTCTTCCACATATAATGGAGGTAAGAAGGGGAAAGGCTCATGATAAGAGAAATAATGTGGGTTGAGAAATACAGACCTCAAAGGCTAGACGAAGTTGAGGATCAGGAAGAAATAGTAGAGCGGCTTAAAGGATTCTTAAAAAAGCCCGAGGACATGCCTCACCTATTATTTGCTGGCCCCCCGGGCACAGGAAAAACAACTGTGGCGTTTTGTTTAGCAAGGGAAATACTCGGAGAAAACTGGAGAAACTACACGCTCGAGCTTAATGCTTCTGATACAAGGGGTATTGATACTGTTAGAACCACAATTAAGAACTTCACGAGGTTTGTGGATAAATCAGCTGGAATACCTTACAGAATAATTATACTGGATGAAGCAGATGAAATGACCTCAGATGCTCAGACGGCGCTCAGGAGAATAATGGAAGAATCGTCCGCTAACGCTAGATTCATAATAATTGCCAACGTCTCAAGTAACATAATAGAACCGATACAGAGCAGGTGCGCCATATTTAGATTTAAAAGACTAGATGAAGAATCTGTTATAAAAAGGCTCCAGTTCATCTGCAATAACGAAAAAGTAAAATGTGGTGTAGATGCGCTCAAGCTAATATACCAGATCAGCGAGGGGGATATGAGAAAGGCAATAAACCACCTGCAGGAAGCCGCTGCGCTTGGCGAAGTAAACGTTGAAAACGTGAAGGCAACGATGACTGTGACTCGAGAAAGCGACATAAACGCCATGGTTGACGCTGCTATTTCTGGTGATTTCAAAAAGGCACGCGAAATACTATATAAATTGATAATGATTTACGGACTACCTGAGACAGATATACTGAAAATGATGTTTTCTGCCATAAACGGCAAAAAGGACCTAGATCTAGCTTTAGCAGCAAAGATATTCGCTGAATATGATTTTAGACTGATACAGGGAGCGCATCCTGACATACAGCTCTCAGCATTGCTTGCAGAGCTAAGCGCTTTAGGACAGAAAAAGGATTAGTTTTTTAAACCAGAATTTTTTGCAAAAACTTAAAGTTAAATACATTTAAAGCGCAGTTAATTACTAGCAGGTTTGATGACAATTGATGAGGATACCTAGAGGGCTAAGGGATTATGAGCCAGAGCTTTACGATAAGTTAGAAAAAATACGCGAAAACTTTGTTAAGCTTTCCAAAGCCTACAATGTAAAACTTATGGAACCTTCATCGCTCGAGTTTTTAGAAACTCTTGAAGCAAAAGGCGGCGAGGAAATAATTAACGAGATTTACGCGTTTAAAGATAAATCTGGAAGAGACCTGGGACTCAGATTTGATCTTACAGTTGGGATAACTAGGTATGTTTGTGAAAGGAGGGACATTCCTTTACCAATAAAGCTAGGTGCTTTTGCCAGCATGTGGAGGTACGATGAGCCGCAAAAAGGCAGATACAGGTGGTTTTATCAATGGGACCTAGAAGTTTATGGTGATAAAAGTCCTGAATCATATGCAGAAGTGCTTTCCTTTACATACAGGATGCTAAAGGATTCAGGTGTAAAAAACCCTGTAATTTTTATAAGCGATAGAAGGACCATTGAGGACGCTGTTAAGGAAGTCGCTAAAGAAAAATACAGTACGGAGTTTCTTAGGGCCATCGATAAACTCGGCAAAAAGACTCAAGAAGAAATAATTGTTGAATATGAAGAAAAAGGTTATGAAAGAGACCTTGTTAATAAGGTACTTAAAATTTCTGAAGCCGGAGAAGACTCAGAAAATATTAAAAAACACATTAGGCCAGAGCTTTTAAAACTAAAGGATATACTTAAGTCTCTAAATGTACCGGTCGATATAAATTTCAGGATAGTACGAGGGCTTGACTATTATACCGATATCGTGTTTGAAGCATACGACAAAGAAAGCGTCGATCTTGGGGCAATAGCTGGCGGGGGAGGTTATGATTCTCTTCCTGCACTTTTTGGTAGAAACGACCTCAAAGCCTTAGGTGTAGCGGGAGGGGTTGATAGGCTTCTTTTGGCCTCAAACTTAAACCAAGAAACAGAGCCCTTAATTTATGTAAGTTATGTAGCTGAACTGAAAACAGAGGCCTTTAAACTTTCTGAAAAGCTCAGGGACGAAGGTTTTAGAAGTGACTTTGCACGCAAGAATAAACTTAACGATCAGCTCACAGAAGCCGAAAAAAACGGTGCTTCTCTTGTTGTATTGGTTCTTCCAAAAGAATTTGCAAAAGGCAACTATAAAATAAAGCTAATGGAAACCAGACAAGAACTAGAAATTAAGAAAGAAGATCTTGTAAACAAGATCAAAGAAATTTTAAATAAAGGAAATAGTTGAAATCAGATATTCCCGCCTGTAACAAAGGCAACTGCCGTTGAATCCTTAGGCAGGTCATATTTGGTTAGACCTGCATAAGCTGCTGCCCCTCCGAGCTCAGAACATACCTGAGCCAGCTTGTATATATCTTTTACAGCTTTAGTTATCTCTCTTTCGTTTACAGTTATGACGTCTCCTCCTGTTAGCTTCACTGCTTCTTTTGCTTGTTCAGCGTAGGTAGGCAGACCGACAGCGATAGCATCGGCGGCCGTCTTTACTTTTACTTTTTTCAGCTTTCCTGTCTTATAATACCTGTAAAACGCATCGGCGCCCTTTGCTTGAACGCCTACAATTTTAGGCATTTTGTCTATAAGTCCAAGTAGTTTGTACTCATAAAGCCCTTTATATGTTGCAGAAATCAAAGTTCCGTTGCCCACTGGCACAAAAACATAATCCGGTGAGTTGTAGGAAAGCTGGTCTATTATCTCAAAGATTACGCCTTTTTGTCCTTCTTTTCTGTAAAGGTAATCGCCTACTAAGAATGAACCTGTTTTTTGGGCGTACTTTTCAGCTTCAATTAAAGCGCTGTTAAAATCGCCTTCAACCTGAACGATCTTACCGCCTTTATTCCTTATCATGTCTATTTTATTTTGATTTGCACCAGAACCTACGAAAGTTATAGTCTCAAGGCCTGCAATTTCCGAATACGCTGAAATAGATAAAGCCATATTACCAGTAGACGCAACCACAAGTCGTTGATGGCCTAGCTCAAGGGCCCGTGTAACTTCAACAGTTGAACCTCTGTCTTTAAATGACTTTGTTGGATTGTCCAGCTCTATTTTAAGGTATACGCTTGGGTTTGAACTAACCTTCCTTAGCCTTGTTCCTCCTTCTCCAGCAGTTATAGGTCTTCTTTTAACAGGCATAAAAGGTCTGTACTTCCATTGCTTTATGAAAGCGGTCTTAAAATCAGATGGAATTTCGATAGTGTCATAATCGTACGTGACTTCTAATAGGCCGCCACATTTTTCACACCTTGGCCACGTATAATCTGGATCATATTTTTGACCGCATTTTGTGCATTTAAGATAAAATTTCATACACTTTCCTATTAAAAATCAAAGGATAAAAACTTTTTATTTTATAATTTAAAAATTTTCAATATTAGCCAATCAATTTTTTATGATTATTCAAATCTAATGTAAATCTTTTTCTCATCCAGCTCATATTCCAGGTAATCTCCTGATTCTGGTCTTCCTGATGATATTCTGAAATTCTTAACTCTTGTAAGAAAAGAAAGTTCTTTTAGCCTTTTTGCGACGGCGTTTATTACATCTTCGTCATCAGAATATATTTCGACCTTTTCAAGGATGTCTGTAGGATTGTAACCTTTTTCTTTTCTAGCATACTGAATACGCCTTGCGACGTCTTTAAGATACCCCTCTTCTATAAGATCTTTATCCCTTTGCAGGTTTATAACTACAAGCAAGCCTTTTTCCCATGAGATTTCATAGCCCGGTTTAGAAACAAATTGAATCTCAACAGCCTGATACGGTATTGTAAACCCATCAATTTTCACTTGCCCTTCTTTAATTATAGATTCTGCTATATCGAGAGGGTTTGAAGACTCGATGAGCTCTTTTGCTTTAATAGAATCCTTTTTAAAGAGCTTACCTAACTCGCCGGCTATAGGCCTTATTTTTGCCTCTAAAGGAATCTCTTTTAAGCTTTTTATGCGATGCACAGTTTTTATGTTTGCTATCTGAGAGATCGTTGAAAGAACTTCGTCAGAAAGATCAAACGCGGAAAATATTATAGCTTCGCTTAATGGCCAGCGCCTTTTTATTTTTGCCTTCATCCTTGCACTGTTAATAAGAGAAACAACATCCCATGCCTTTTCATATTTTTCTATAAGATCTTTGTTAAAATATTTTTCATCAAATGCTGGAAGCCTCTCCTTTAGTAAAGAGTTTTTAATTCCAAAGATGTTTTCAAAAAGGTAATCAGTAGTATAAGGAGCAAGAGGGTGTAACAAAATATCGAGTTCCCTTAGAACTTTACCCAAAGTCCAGTATATGCCAAACCTTCTTGTTTCAGTCTCTGGATTATCGTTCCATAATTCATTCCTTATCATAGGAACGTATTTCTGGCTAAAATCTTCTATTATAAAACGTTCCATAATTCTAGCCATATCGTTTAGTCTTTTCTTTTCATATGCTTCAATGTATTCTTTTTTGGCTTTCTGAAGTACCCCGAGTATCCAGAGTTCTTTTTCAGTTAGCTCTCCTTTTTCTTTTTCTTCCCAGATAAAACCGTCATATTCTGAGTTTACTTTATAATATATGTGAAGGTTATAAAGTGTGTTTAACACTTGGAAAGGCCTTTCCATCATTTCTTTCCTATCGTAACTCAAAACGTCAACTGGATTTGCCTTCCATATCAGGTAAAATCTTACAAGATCTGAAGGATATGTGTTAAAAAGATCTCTTGCGTAAACCACGTTGCCTTTACTTTTGCTCATCTTTTCGCCTTTTTCATCTACTATAAGACCGGTAAAAAGGAAGCTTTTGTAAGGCGATCTTTCGTTAAATATGACCCCTTCCATTAGAAGCGTATAGGCCCATCCTCTGGTCTGATCGATGCCCTCCGTTAGAAATGTTACAGGAACCACTTTTTTATACTCTTCTTCAGTTAAGGAAGCATACGGTGCTGCGCCGCTGTTGTGCCAGGTATCTAGAACAAAGGGCTCTCTGTAAGCCTCACCGCCACACTTTGGACATCTGATCACAATCCTATCTATCCAAGGCTTATGAAGCTCAAAGTTAGAACCATCTGGGAGCTTTATAGCATTTTTTATTATTTCTTCCCTGCTGAAAAGGTATATTTTGTTACCACAGTTTTTGCAGACCCAAACCGGTAAAGGAGTGCCCCAGACTCGTTCCCTGCTTATACACCAAGGCTTTTTTTCTTTTATTATCTCAAGAAATCTATTTCTTGGCTGATCAAAATAATACTGTACTTTTGAAGCTTCCTCATAAGCTTTGTCTGCTATTTTAGGTATGTCATAGAAGTATTCCCTTCTCGCTAAAAATACTAACTTATGACCTGAACGCCAGCACGTTGGGTAAATGTGCTTTATCTTTCCATATTTTACCAGTACCCCTTTACTTTCAAGATCTTTTGCGATAATTTCATCTGCGTCCCTTACAAAAAGTCCTGCATATTTGCCAGCCTGATCGGTGAACTTTACTTGATCATCTATAGGATTAAAGACTGGCAAACCCCTTTTTTTACCAACTTCGAAGTCTTCTTCTCCATTAGCAGGACTTAGGTGGACTATGCCCGTTCCTGTTGTGACATCGACAAAGTCTTCTGCAAAAACATAATATGCTTGTCTGTTAGTGAACATATAATCTTGTGCAGGAACTAGATCGCGTAAAGCTGGAACGTACCTTTTTCCTTCTAGCTCTTTGCCTTTTATTTTTCCTACAACTTCTGCTTTTATTCCTGTTTCTTTTAAGAACGAGTTTAAAGCCGTTGAACCAACTATCCATTTTTCTCCTTTAACGCTTATTATAAGGTAATTTTCATCTGGGTTTACTGCAACAGCTTCATCTGTAACTAGGGTAAAAGGCATGGTTGTCCATACTATAAGATAGAGGTCTTCATCGGTTAATTTTACCTTATAATACATGCTAGGATCGGTTTCTTCTTTGTAGCCTAGCGCCACTTCGCTGTTGCTTAGGCTTGTCTGACAGCTAGGACAGTAAGCTACTACTCTGTAATCTTCATATAGCAGCCCCTTTTCATAAGCGGCCTTGATTATTTTCCATTCTCTTTCAATATATTCATCTTTATACGTCCAGTAAGCTTTATCATAATCAAACATAAGCCCGAGCTGTTTGTCAACGTCCCTCCAGATCTTATTATAATTATGTATCAGTTCTTTGCACTTGGCTACGAGTTTATCTTCGCCTATTTTGTTCAGAACCTGATATTTGTTGCCTGTTATTCCAAGTTCCTTTTCAGCTTCGAGCTCAACGGGAAGCCCCTGTGTATCCCATCCGGCTCTGAAAAATACCTTGTTACCCTTTAAAACTTCCATCCTGTAAAACAAATCCTTTATGACCCTTCCTCTTACGTGCCCAATATGAGGCTCACCGTTCATAGTTGGAGGCCCTTCTATAAATGTAACTAAAGGCCTCTCTTCAGAATCTATTTCTTTTCTTGCTTTTTCCCATTTTTTGAAAGTTAAATCCTGCGTGCCTTTAAAGTCTTTTAACGGATTTTGAACTTCCATTATTCACAATAGTTTGATAGACTCTATATAAAAATTTGGTGCTTAGCTAGTTTTTATATGAAATGCCAATTAAATCTATCTGATTTAACCACAAACAAAAATTTTTGGGTTCTTGTGTTCTTAACGCAGTTTTTTATGCATAAGGATTTAGCTGTTCCTAATATAGAATTTAATTTGTTAGAGCAATTTTCTGGAAGAACATTTTTATAATTTTTTTGTATAAAAAATTTATGGAAAAAATAGGATCTATAGATGTAAAAATCATTAAGGGAGATTTAACAGACTCAGAGTGCGATGCTATAGTTAACGCCGCGAATGCCTTTTTACAGCATGGAGGTGGGGTAGCTTATGCCATTGTTAAGAAGGGAGGGTATTCAATACAGAAAGAAAGCGATGAATTCATTAAGAATCACGGCCCGTTAAAGAAAGGTGAAGTTGCTTTAACCTCTGGTGGAAAGCTTAAAGCAAAGTATGTTATTCATGCTGTTGGGCCTATTTATGGAGAAGGAGATTATAATGATCTTGTGCTGGCTTATAAGGCCGCCTTAGAAAAAGCTATAGAGCTTGGTTTAAGTTGCGTGGCCTTACCTGCTATTTCAACCGGCGCTTACGGGTTTCCCTATGAAGATTCCGCCAAAGCTTTTTTAGAAGCTTTAAAAAGCGTAAAAGATGGTTCTCTAAAAGAAGTAAGGGTATACCTCATAAACGATGAGGCTTATAGCGCGTTTAAAAGGGTTTTTGAGACATAAGACATCTATAAGCATATTATTAATTCTCCTTTTGCATAAGAAAAAATAAAATAAAGGGGCGCTTTTAATATGACGCATGAGACCCATTAAAGTGGAAAAAGAGGAGGTCTGGGTGCTTGATCAGAGACTCCTTCCTACACGGGAGAAATGGCTAAAAATTGAGTCGGCTGAAGATGCATATAACGCCATAAAAACAATGGTTGTAAGAGGAGCACCTCTTATAGGGGTCGTGGCAGCTTATGGGCTTGCGTTAACTGCCAAAAAGGTTAAAGATATAAATGAATACAAAAAGGTTGGAGAATGGCTAAAGACAGCAAGGCCAACCGCAGTAAACCTCATGTGGGCTGTAGATCGCGTATTAGATGCGCTCAAGAAAGATGTTAATTTTGAGAAGGCCTGGGAAGAAGCATCAAAAATATTTAATGAGGAGCTTGAAAATGCCCGGAAGATAGGGGAAAACGGCGAACCGCTTTTTAAAGATGGAGATACCGTTCTTACGCATTGTAATGCTGGCGCTCTTGCAACTGTAGATTATGGAACTGCTCTAGCTCCCTTGAGGATCGCTAAAGAAAAAGGCAAGAACCTCAAAGTTTTTGCTACTGAAACAAGGCCTGTCATGCAAGGTGCGAGACTCACTACATACGAACTCGCAAAAGACGGCTTTGATGTAACCCTCATTGCTGATACCGCAGTTGGATTAACTATGATGAAAGGTTACATAAATAAAGTAATTGTTGGAGCTGACAGAGTTCTTAAAGACGGGACAACTTTAAACAAAATAGGTACCTTTCAAGTTGCGACCCTTGCTAAACGTTTTAACATACCATTTTATGTGGCTCTTCCCAGCTCAACTTTAGATTTAAAAAGTAAAGTTGAAGACGTAGTTATAGAAGAAAGACCTCCAGAGGAAATATTTTACATTAAAGGAAAAAGGATCGCCCCGCGAGGAATAAAAGCGTTCAACCCGGCGTTTGACATAACTCCACCTGAATTGATAACTGCCATAATAACAGAAAAAGGCGTTTATTACCCCCCGTTTAAGTTTGTATAAGGGCCCGTAGCTCAGCCAGGATAGAGCGTCGGCCTTCGGAGCCGGAGGCCGCGGGTTCGAATCCCGCCGGGCCCGTAAACGTTTATTTACTCGTTTTTTTCTAAAATAATTTAAAATATGGTTACAACAGTTGAGCAAATTTCGTTGTTAATTTCGATAATAGCGACCGCGATAATTACTTTTACGAGTTTCTATGGTTACCTTAAAGTAGAAAGCAAAACCCTGCTAAGAGAAGGCATAGCGTTCTTGATAATAATGCTGGGGTTGCTCAGCGACTTTATTACTCCTTATCTGGGTTTTTATTTCGAAGCCGTGGGGTTTCTCTTGATAGGATTAGAACACATAAAGGAACTTAACGAAAACCTGGCCCCTCTTATAATAATTCCTTATGTAGCAGGCGGAACTATAGCTATATTCTTTTCGCTTTATGCTGGAATTGAAACTCTTTTGTATTATCAGAAAACAAAAAGGTTAACAAACCTCCTTGTGGGAACTGGATTAATCCTAGTCTCTTTTTCGATATTCATGCAAATTATAAACTATTTTACAACACTGGGTTATATTGTGCAGGCTCTTGGTTATCTAATAATGCTGAGCTCATTGGTGCGCTAAAATGAGAAGTAGAATACGAATAATAGCAGATTTGCTTCTTACGCTTGAACAGTCAAACGATGGGTTAAAGATAACAGAACTTGTAAGGAGGTCTAATGTGCCTTATGTAAGATTGACAGAAATACTGGAAGAACTTGAAAAAAAGGGTTTGATTAGACAGATAAATGGAGAAGAAGGACAGGTTTATATTATAACGCAAAAAGGCATTAAATTTTTAAATGAATATAGAAAATTTTCAAAATTTGCAGAGGGTTTTGGGTTCGAGATTTAATCCTTTGCTAAAGTCTCAAATATAACTCTCCCTATGTTCATAGCAAATTCTCTGAGCTCATCAGCAGTATACATTTTTGTTTTTTTGACAACGCTGTCGCTTATCATTAGAACGCAAGCGGACCTTATATTTCTGATCTGTGAAAGAGTTAAAAGAGTTGCACATTCCATTTCAAGAGAAAGCACGTTATATTTTTTATAAGTTTCCATAGCGTTATCCAAGGTATAGAATGCGTTCTTTGAAAATACCTGTCCTAGATAAGTCTGTATTCCTTTATCCTTTAAGTTCCTATATAAGTTGTAAGTTAACTCAAGGTCTGGAGAAGGCGAAATAACAATGCCGCCCGAATGTTCATAAAGAGCTCCTCCTGGCGAATAACTGGCGCCTGTGGCAACGACAGCATCCCCTATGTTCATTTCTTGAAGCAGCGCACCGCTTGTGCCGAACCTTACTACCCTTCTTATTCCAAGCTGTGCAAGTTCTTCAAACAAAGTTGAAATTGAAGGACCACCAATACCGTGAGAGGCCACAGTTATAGGATGTCCTTTAAATTTTCCCGTATAAATTACATAGCCTTTTTTAGCGCTTATCTCTTTTCTTTCATCTAAAATAGATGAAAGCTGTCTTACCCTTTCTGGATCCCCTGACATAACTACATCTTGAGCTATATCGCCTTTAGCGGCATTTATATGAACTGACATATTAGGAATAATTAACTTACATTAATATAAATTTTAGACGAACTTGGGCCTTTTAGAAATGTATCTGCTTAATGAGAGTTTTCTCTTTGGCATGTCTGCCTGAAGTTTTTCAAGAAGAGACATTAGATCTTCGATGCTCATTTCAAATGAAGGTTCTTTACCTATTTGAGCACCAATCCTGTTTACTACGTTAACTTTTCCGCTTTCTGCTTCTTTAGCACCTACTACAACCAGAATAGGAATCCAATCACTTTTAGCTTCTGCGACCTTTTTCCCCAAAGTTATATCTCTGTCATCTATAGAGACTCTGAAGCCTTTTTCTTCAATTTTATCTGCTATCTTTTCTGCATAACTTAGATGTTCAGCGCTGGACACCGGCAGAACCCTTACTTGTTCAGGCGAGAGCCAGAAGGGCAATAGAGGCACGTTTCCTTGTTTTTCCTGCCATGCTGCAGATTCAAGCATAGAAGCTAAAGCTCTTTCTATGCTTCCAAAACTCGAAGCGTGAATTATTATTGGTACAAACACTTTTTTGCCTTCCTCGTTCATATATGTTAAGTTAAACCTTTCTCCATTCTTTATGTCCCACTGAACAGTAGAAATTTGAAGGTTATTTCCATCTGGAAAGATAGCCTGAAATTCGTTCTTAAAAGCGTAGTAATGGGTCATGCGGTTCATTAGCTTAAAGAAAGCCGGCTTTTTAACATCTTTAAGTATCTGTTTAAACAGGTCTTTATATTTTTCATAATATGTGTCGACTATTTCAAAACCGAGAACCCAATGTTCTCCAGATATTATATCATTCATGAGCTTTGCAAAGAGTTTAGAAAGCTCATAATACTCTTTTCTGGCTATTTCTTCGTTATGACAAAAAGCGTGGTGGTCGGTCATGAGGAAGCTCCTAACTCTCATCAGGCCCACGACCTCTCCGCTCTGCTCTTTACGAAAACATTGAGCTTCTTCGTAAACCTTGAAGGGCATCTGCCTGTAACTTAAACTTACCTTTTGAACAAAAGGAAAGGCCCCAGGATCGCTTGCAAATCTGAGAACCATATTTTCGTCTTCTATCTTGTAATCTCTTTCATGAAATTCTCCTTGAAGAAGGGCTATCGCTTCTACGTCAGTCCTATATATTAAAGGGTTCTGCATTTTTATCGCGCCCCAGTTTAATGCTAACTGTTCAGCATAATCAAGTATAAGATCCCTTATTATAACGCCTTTTGGGAACCATTTAAGGTGTCCTATGTCGCTTTCTGGACAATAATCAACCAGTTCAAGCTTTCTCATGTATTTAATGTGTGCTGGTTCTTCTTTGTGTGTCTCTTTACCTATCAGTTCGTTTAGCACAAACCTTTTTAGAGCGGGGTTTTTGTTCAGTACTTCATATTCTTCTAATTTATCCTTAAATATTTCATATTCATTGCCTTCTTCATCTATTACAAAAAATCTGTAAAACTTTTCTTTTGGAGTAAATCCTGCCTTTTTGCCTTTTTTAGCCTTATATGTTCTTAAACTTTCAGCTAAAGGATGTCCTTTTATCTGTATGCTATAGCTTTTATTCCATCCAAACGGAGCTTTTATGACGTTTATGCCATTTTTTCTGATGCGCTCCGCTAATTCGTTATAAAGCTTTATGGCTTGTGAAGTAGGCATCAGTTCATCGCTTAAATGTGCATAGGGATAAAGAACCAAATCTTTTCTCCCTATTTTTGACATATAATCCGCAATATCGCTTAATGCTTCTTCAAAAACAGATCCATCGTCCCCTTTTTCGAGAGTAACAAACCCTACTAGAACATCCTTAAATGATTCTGACTTTCCTTTTTCATATTCATCATGTACCGAGCTTTCAGGCTCAATGGCCTTAAACTCGAATTTTTCTGCATCTAGCAGTAAAATCTTCATCTAATTTACCACGCAAAACATACAATTTAAGCTTTTACATAAGCTGGAAAAAATTGTATAAGCTCAATAGAAAAAAGGCACTTGTTTATAAAAATCCTTTAAACATTAAATATGTAAAGATATATTGAAAGAAAACTATGATTTAAAAACGATTCTTTATTTAGTTATTTTAGAGTTCATGATAAACGTTGCTGCTTTTGTGATCGGTTATCTTAATAATAGCAGATACTTTCGCAGT
>JAVBJD010000068.1 GCA_030756715.1 Conexivisphaerales archaeon | reverse complement strand
TGGTTGAACGGCGCCAAATTTTTAAAAGATTTATCCTTGATCAAAGTTAAGCAATATTAAAGCTTAGCAATTAATAGAAACATGAACACGACCCATTAAAATTAAACTCTTTTAATATAATATGAGCCGTTACTTTACAAGGCTTATCTCTTGTCAAAATTTAGATAAAATGGATCGTTAGTTAATTATCCATAAATTCTAGGAAGAAATTTGTAAAACCACAATAATAAAAAAGCGTAAATGTTCAAAGTCAGAATAAAAATAATCATTTAGCGCCTCTAGATAATATTTGTATGAGAGATGAAAAGCCCGATTTTAAGTTTATATATATCTTAATCCTAAATTATTATCGATGAGAGGAAAAGAGACATCTGTAGGGAAAGTAACTGTCGCAATAATCGTTGTGCTTGTTATAATTATTGCAGGAGTGGGCGGGTATTATTACTATCTATCAACTCTGCCAAAGCCTGTCACGATGACTATCATGGTTGACAGCGGTAGCGAAACCCAGCAATATCTTACAATGGTAGCTAAAGATTTTGAGGCATCACATCCATACGTTACAATAAATATAGAGGGCGTAGGTTTTTCAGACATGGTAACAACAGCACTTACAGCATTAAAGGATAAATCATCTCAGCCTGCGATCGTTATGTTTTATCCATCACAGGCTCCTGACTTGGCACCATACCTCGCAAACTTGCAGCAATACAGTAATGTAATAAACCTTTCTAACATGATATATTCAGAACAGCAGCAAGGTGGGTTCTACTATGCACCAAACGGCACCATAATCAGCGTTATAGGCGTGCCTATACACAGCGTGTTCGGCTACGTGCTTGGATACCAGAAAAGTATATTTGAAAATGCAACCTTGGCATCAGAATTTGAGAAAGAATATGGCTTTGCGTTTAACCCTTCAAACCTAACTTCCTGGACTCAGCTTTATGACATAGCTAGCTTCCTTAACCAGACGCATGTAACTCAGTACGCGCTTCTAATACCTGACAGTTCCCACCACGCCGACATAGACATGATAATGCCCCTGCTTGAGTACTATGGATTAAAGGACAAAATACCAGGCTTTGTCCCTGAACCTCCAGGATATTATACTCTTTTGATGAACCGGAACGGAACATGGACAACCGCATTCAACAATACTGCAGGAGTTGATTCTTTGATGATATGGGACAAGCTTATACAGTTTGAGCCGCCTCTTTCTGTTCAGCCTATAGGATATGATCAGCAAGAGCATTTCCCTGAAACAGGAGAGTACGCTATGTTCATAATGTGGACAAGCTTTATACCAGACTTTGAAGCCAGCACTTCTAAGATAGCGGGCAACCTTGGAATAGCGCTTTTACCCGGGGGCATGACCGGCGAGGCTCCGACATTCTTGGGCATCAATCCATATGGCCCAAATCCAAAGCTGGCCGCTGAATTCATAGCGTTTGCGATGTCTGATGCAGAATATGAAAAAGGAATAGTATCAATGGGATACATACCAGGAACTTACAGTGGCATAAAACTTGCAGCAGAAAACTCAAACCTTTCTTGGTTAGGACCTTTCTATAAGTTCGCTCTGACGGCTAAAGTGCCGGTTTTGCAAGCTGCAGCTATACCAGTAATTGGATCTTTGACAGGAACACTTATACCGTACTTTAATACACAGGTTTATAACTTTATGACTTCGCCCCATCCAACACCAGCACTAGCTATGCAGGATCTTCAAACAGCTGCGTATGAATGGATGTCATACATAGAACAGCAACACATTACGTTATAAATTTTCATCCCCGCTTGTGCGGCGCAAAGTTTTTATTTTTTATATTTTAGTATTAAAGCATGACGTTGGGAATACTATGCGATTTAACGTCATATTATACGAAAGCCCAGCAAAAAACAAGTTCTGTAAGTAAAAATGTTATGAAAATAATTAAAGGATGTTTAATTTGGATCATATATGGGGGCCATTTAAATGAAACCTGTTGAGAAGTGGGCAGGACTTTTAGCTTTACCTGCTATAATTTATTTCTTAATATTTACAGTTTACCCTATAATAGGGAACGTAATTTTGAGCTTTCAGAAAGAAACATTTACAGGTGTATTAGTATGGGCGGGATGGTACAATTATCATACTATACTCGTTGATCCATTTTTTGGTTTGGTTTTTAAAAACACAATATTCTATATGATTACGGTACCATTTATAGATATAGCTCTTGCTATACCCTTAGCAGCCATTTTAAAAAGAACAGATAGCAAGGTGCTTTTACTCCTCGTTCTTTTACCTGCATTTATACCGTTTGTAACAGCCGCAGTAGCTTGGGAGCTGGTTCTCAATCCGTTCTATGGGCCCGTATATTATTTTGCAAGGTTTAACTGGTTCAGAACAATATGGATGATAGTGATAATGGATGTGTGGGAAAGCCTCCCAATGTCAGCTCTTTTTCTTTATGCTGGGCTAAAATCTATACCTCCTGAAATTGAAGAAGCTGCAAAAGTAGACGGGGTTAGGGGAATCAAGAAACTCATGCAGGTTGATCTGCCTTATATTTTACCAAACATACTCATGGCTCTCGTGCTTGCTCTAATTTTTGCTACATTCACATTTGACCCCATATTTGTAACGCAGGGGGAAGTCCCCCCAATGTCAAACGTAGATTTGGCATATTATTCATATCAGCAGTTCTTTACAGGCCTAATAGGATATGCGGCAGTTCTGATAATAATAATGAGCGTTATATCAACCGTAATGTCTTACGCTTTTGTGAGAGTACTCAGAGGAAGCCCATCAAACAGACCAGCAAAGAGGACAACTTCAAGATGGCAAAAATTTGCTTCCAGATTTCCAAATTTCGAAGTACCAAGGCCAGCGGTATGGATTGCAGCAATAGTATACCTAATATTTTTCTTATTCCCAATGGTATGGATATTTCTAGAATCTATAAAGACATCAGCCCAGATATTTGAAATTCCTCCAGTAATAATTACGACAACCCCATCAATATCCCACTATGCATCAGCAGTTATACAGGGGATGCCATTTCTTATATCAAGCCTTATCACTGCCATTGGCGTTATGCTCATAACTATATTCATAGGAACCCCTGCGGCTTTTGCTATGTCAAGATATAACTTTGGAGGTGATAAACTTCTTATTTATGTTCTCTTTGTGTATACTTTGCCTTCAATAATATTTATGTTACCGCTGTATGAAATAATGAATGCGCTTCATCTTATAAATACATTCTGGGCACTCATAATTACTTATCCAGTTTTTGTACTGCCAGTTGTGATATGGTTAAGCTATAACTTTTACAAAAATTTTCCAAAGCATATAGATGAAGCAGCTCAGGTAGATGGTATGAATTTAGTGTCAGCATTTTTCAGGGTTATACTTCCTATGAGCATTGATGGGGTCATGATAGCTGTTCTTTACTCATTTATAATATCCTGGGGGGCGTTGATATTCCCTCTTGTGCTTACATATTCACCTTTTTCGATGAATCTCGCCGCCCCTTATGGTGCTCAAACATATTCTATATTTATAGGGTCTACGCTCGGGCATGAATCTGTGCACTATGGGTCTCTAGCGGCCGCTTCTGTTATTAGTCTGATACCGCCTGCAATACTGTTATATATAATGAGGGACAGACTTGAGCGTATGTACAGGGTTGGGGGTGCAAAAGGTTGACAGAAATACTTGTTCTTGAAAACGTATTAAAGAAATTCGGGAAAGTCATAGCTCTTAATGTTGACAGGTTAGGAATAGAAGAAG
>JAVBJD010000067.1 GCA_030756715.1 Conexivisphaerales archaeon | reverse complement strand
TGTTAAACAAAAAATTTTAGCTTATATGCTCATCAGGCTTGCAGCTATCCTGCCAGCGAGTATAGGGTGTTTGAGCAGCTTCATTGCAACGCGCCTTACATTGTAGCCGTTAGCTAGGTCCAGTATGTCGTTTTCGTCCAGGACTTCAGCCAGCGTGTTGAAGTCTTCGTCTGAAATCCTTTCAAAAAGCCTCATTGCTTTCAGGCTTGTCCTTATCCTCTTTCCCCATGGATCTTCATAAAGCTCGTAGAATTTCTTCAGCTTCGCCTCGCTGTAGTCACCTTCTCTTACAGCTTCAGCTACAACTTTACCAGCAACTAGGCCTGCTGCAAGGGATGAATGTATTCCGGCACCGGTAAAAGGGACTACTGTTCCGGCCGCATCACCCACGAGAAGGACGTTGTCCTTTGCAGCTTCAGCGATCAAACCCCCTATCGGCACAGGAGCTCCTCTGTAGTCTATTATCTTAGCTTCTCCGAGCTCATCTTCGTGCTGCTTCACAAATTTATCTAGGTAAACTTTTGCAGTTGCGCCCCTCACCCCGATCCCGACTTCAGCTATGCTGTCGGTTTTTGGAAATATCCAGGCATATCCTTTGGGAGCCACGCTGTTTCCCAGGTAAAACCTTACACTTTCAGGATGTTTGAGCTTTACGTTTCCCATTATGTACTGAACTGTAGGTATCGGCTCTGACTTTTCCTTTATCCCAGCTTCTCTGGCAACTGCTGAGTGATAACCATCGGCTCCGATTATGACCTTTGTCCTGTATATGTTTCGGCTTGTCTTTACTTTGAGAATCTTACCTTCTCTTTCAAAGCCCAAGAACTCTTCTCTGACGTGGATATCGCTCCCGTACCTTGCGGCCTGTGAAGCCAGCTCCTGCAAGAAGTAAGTCTTGTTGATAGCATAACCTTCCTGGTTTATGAATACGTATTTCTGGTTTGGTGCAAAGACGAGCGCATTTGCCTTTCTGACTATGTACGGTGGTTCTGGTTTAATTTCTGCGGTGACAAAGGCTCCTTCAGAAGTCGCTTCACCGCAGGGCTTCCAGGCAGCTATGGCTGGCTCCTTTTCTATCAGAAGGGTCCTCAGCCCTTCTTTTGCGGCTGACTTTGCCGCGCCAACCCCTGCCGGTCCGCCGCCAACTATAATGACGTCATAGTCTGAATCCTGCATTAAAATACTATCAATTCATATGCATATATAATCGTTTCTGAAAGTGTCTTATCAGTACTGAGAAAGCGTCCCATCCTTCCTTGCTTTGTCAAAGGCTTTTGAGTAAAGGTAGAGACCTAGGGGGACAGTTATTAAAGTAAAGACGAGCATAACGTAAATTATGTTAGAAAGTCCGGAGAAGCTTAACCCTTCGAGTAGAGATCCTCTCAATCCCTGCAAAGCCCATGTAAGTGGAATCGCATAGCTAAGGTCTTTGAGGTACCAGGGAAGAGCTGTGACAGGAAAGACCGTGTTCCCCATAAGCGCCGTAAAAGTTGAGAAAAAGAACGCTATCGGGTTTCCCTGTTTTGTAATCATAACCACAGCACCAGACATAGCAGCTATTCCGAAAGATGTAAGAAGCAAAAGCACAAAGATGATCAACGCTGCGGCTATACCTGAAGCAGAGTACTTAACGCCCAGGCCAAAACCTATCGCCAGGATCACTGCCATGTTTACGCTGTTCAGGGCAAAGCCCCAGAGAGAGGAGTAGGTTAAAAACCCGAGGACCCCTGAAGGTGAGAGCACATAGTACTCTAGCGTGCCGTAAAGCTGTTCATTCCTCAGCCTCTGGCTTACCGTTGTTATTGTTGAAGAAACGTATCCCTGAAAAGCAAGCCCAACGACGACGAATGCTGTATAACTGCCGCCCCCGAGGCCTGAAACAATTCTGTTTCCAAGAGCTGTTCCAGTAAAGTAGTAGGTGAAAACCGGGATTATCCAGCTCAGCATGGTTAGCGCGGCGTTTGTTTTGTAGCTTATCCAGACCTTAAAACCCCTCAGGTAAAGGTAAGCATAAAGCTTAGACAGGACGCTCACGGGCCCATGCGCCTCCTCTTCTGAACTGGTAAGGCCTGAAATCCTGTTCGTTTTCTCCCACTAGAGCTATGTAGGCGTCCTCTAAAGATGGCTGTATTTCATAAAAATCAGAAGAGAACTGCTCGACTATCGATTTCGGACCCCTTATTACAGCATATCCGTTCTCATACTTAGTTATGAACCTTTCAACCAAAGCTGTTACAGAGTTAGAATCAAGCTTGGCTTCAACTATCATGCCGGCCATTTTTATGATATCTTCAGGGGAACCTTTTGCAACTATCTTACCGGACTTTAAAACGAATATGAAATCAGCCAGCTCTTCGATTTCGTGCATAAAGTGACTGGTAAGCACTATCGTTCTTTCAGAAGAAAGTTTCCTGACCAGCTGTCTTACCTTTCTTGCTGAAGCCACATCAACCCCGAGCGTTGGCTCATCAAGAAGTATCGTATCAGGGTCATGCATGAGCGATCTTGCTATAGCAAGCCTCCTCAGCATGCCTGTGCTGTAGTGCATCGTGGGCTCATCCGCCCATTCCTTAAGGCCAACAAGATCGAGCAGCTCGTAAGCCCTTTTTTTGGCTTCCCTGATGCTCATGTCATAAAGCGCACCATAGAAAAGCAAGTTCTCAACGCCGCTCAACCTGTAATAAAGCAGCCTGTCGCTGACGGTGACAAGTCCAAGGCGCTTTCTTACTTCGTTAGGCTGAGACACAACATCGTATCCGTCAACGTAAGCGCTCCCTGATGTCGGCAAAATTAGCGTTGAAATTATTTTCAGCAAAGTCGTCTTGCCTGCGCCGTTGGGGCCAACAAGAGCTGTTACCTTTCCCCTTTCGGCTTTAAAATCAACGCCTTTAAGGGCTTCAACTTTCCACTTTTTTCCGACAAAAACCTTTGTAAGAGAGTTAGTTTCTATCATAAGGCTCACTTCGTGAGTTCAGCCAGGATTTTTAAGGAGTTACTCAGAAGGGACTTGCTCTGTTGATCGATCTTTGACAGCCTGTTCTTCAGCTCTAAAACTGCCTTCAGCCTGGCTTCTTCGAGGACCTTCAAACCTTTGCCCGTAAGGCCTATTGAAACCTTCCTCCTGTCTTCGCCGTTTTCTGTCCTGTAAAGAAGGTTCTTTAGCCTCATGTTTTCAACGATCTTGCTCGCGGTAGGCTTTGAAACCCCGAGGTAAGAAGCTACGTCTTCTACTGAGCAGTCTCTGTTCCTGTTCACAAAGGACAGAACTCTGAACTGGGGAACTGAAAGGCTGATGTCTTCCCTCATCCATCTTCTGAACGTCCTTGAAGCCTGAAAAACGCTCTCAAGGAGCTCTTCAGCTAATCTTTCATCAAAATCGTTAGACAATCTAATGATTAGATAAGCTAACGAGTTTATACGCTTTTTACACTTTTAGCTTATTTTTTCACTACCCTGCTTACCTTGTATTCCATCGTTTCTTCTTTGTCCCTTCTGTCATCTATCCTTACAGTTGTCACTATTCTGTTTATACCCTGCTTATTTAGCTCATCGTGAATTGTCTGAAGGATATCTCCGAGCTGTTTCACGCTTTTAAGTTCAAAAGAGGTCCCCATGGGCCCGACCTGGTATTTCAGGTTCATCTTTTCGATCGCTTCCACAACCTTTCTTATATAGCCGCTGACGCTTGTGGAATTTGTTCCTATAGGGTCGATCGCTATCTCAACTATCACGCTCATAAGATAAAAGAGAGCGGATTTTCTATTATGCTTTTCGTATGATTTAA
>JAVBJD010000066.1 GCA_030756715.1 Conexivisphaerales archaeon | reverse complement strand
TTACCAACTCCTGATGAACCCTCAATAAGTGAGACATAACCGGGTGTGCTCAATATTTCAAGCGGTTCTTTTACCATACGCATTTATTTTATTTGTAATTAATTTTTAGTATAAATAGTTTTGCTGTTAGAAAAAGTTTTTGATTCCTGCAATAAAAATATTCAAAGATCTTTTAGTTTATGTTATAAGCTAAGCCTTTTAAAAACTATAGAAAGGGAAAGCCCCAGAGCAAAAGAAACGAAATAGCTCACGTCTGCGCCTCCGAGAACGCTAGCAAAAGGGCCTACAAAGTTTATCATTCCAGAGGTGGCGACCTGAAGGTTCATGAACGGGACTGAAGCTAAAAGCGAAATTAAATAAGACATGAGCAGTCCTGCGTCGGCATTTTTATTTGCTGAAAAGCTACCCGTTATAAGAGCTCCTGCGAGCACCCCTATCCATGGGGTTATCCAATAATCTAAGAAATACAAAAACCCTTCAAAGTATCCAACGAAGTTAAGCCCTCCTATTACGGCGAGAGCCGTCCCAATAACAGCACCGATCACTATGCCGTGTTTTCTCTTTATCTTTTGATAAAGTGCGAGAAGGCTGAGCGAGTTAGAATAAAGGTTGAGCACGTTTGCCGAAAGGGCTCCTAGGAATATCATTATAACGGATACAGCTAATGCAAAAGCGCCATACCTGTCTAAAAAGCTCAATAGTACGGTAGGGAGACCCGTGTAGTTTCCTGTAGCGGCAGATACCAGCATTCCAACGGCTTCCATCCATAAAGAAGCTAAAGCCCCTCCAAAAGTTACATAAGCTATAACCCTTTTTCTGCTAACTTTTTCAGGAAGATACCTGCTATAATCGCTCGCATAAGGTGCCCAGGACATTATGTAACTGAAAACAGCAGCTAGAGCAACGGCAAAGCTTAGAGGACTAAATCCCGGAAAGGAAGGCAATGAAGGCTTAGAAAATATTGCTAACAAAAGTACGACCATAAAGAAAGACCCTAGTATGTAGGAAAGTGCATACTCAGATCTGTGTATGACGTCATAACCGAAGAAAGCAATTATTACCTGAGAGATAGCTGATATAAATACAAAAAACGAAAGAGGTAGATTAGGGTAGGCGTAATAGAGAACATATCCTGAAATTATTGCGTTTACTGAAAACCAACCTAAAGTGCTTATCCATTGTGCAGCCGAAAACAGCGTGTTTCCCTTCTTGCCAAAAGCTATCTTTGATATCATCATCTGTGGGAGGCCAAAACTTGGGCCGTATGAAGCTAGGTAGCCTACTAGAAATGCCCCAAAGCTGTTTCCTATTATTATTGCTATCCAGACCCAGGACCAAGATAAACCTAGAGTGACAAGTATTGCTCCTAAAGCGTAATCTGCAACTGTAAGGTTGCTTGAAAACCATAAAGTGAACTGATAAATAGGCCTGCCATGTCTTTCCTTACTGGGAATTTGTTCTACCCCGTGGACTTCCATTTTTCCGAACATATGTTCGGAAATGTTAATATTTAACTTTTACGAACTTTTGTTCGGATGAGGAAGGATATAGAGGAAAAAATCCTCAAGCTACTTGAAAATGGTGAGACGTTACAAAGCAGCATATACAAAGCGCTTAGCGTGTCTAAGAGCAGAGTTTCTGAAGTGCTTAAGGATCTTGAAGAGAGGAACGTTATCAAAAGACAGAAGATAGGGAAGAACTATTTGATTTCGCTCAGCTCATACGTTAAAGTGAATGAAAAATCATTAACGATAGGGATAATCAGGTCCTCTGAGTATGGTTACATAATACCTCTCAAGAAGATATTAAAGGAAAGAAGTGTTAAGCTTGAAATAAAAGTATATGACAGTGGGATCAGCATAATGAAGGACTTGGTGATGGGCAGGCTCGACTTCGGAATTTCGCCGGCAATTTCACAAATATTCTTTGCCTATGCAGGCTTTCCGGTAAAGATTATTGCGCCAGCAGGGTCTGGAGGTGGATACCTTTTCAGCAACGTAAGTGGTGAAAAACCTAAAGCTCTGAGCAGTAGGCTCTCTACGATGGAAATGATACTAAGAACTGCAATTAATAGCTCTATAATAAGGGATCCTGCACAAGTAAACTATTTTGACGACCCGAGGGAAGCTATAGGCGATTATTTAAAAGGAAGGGCAAACGCTATAACTGTATGGGAGCCTTTTGCTGGCATGCTAAGAGCGGAAGGGATGCGTGAAGCCTATAACTACAGCGAAATGGAACACTACTGTTGCACACTATCAGCACATTCTTCTTTAAAAGGAAACATCATAGATCGGTTCAAAAAGGATTTTTACAAAAGCTTAAATCTTTACGAAAAAAACAGGGGGAGCTACGCATTTGCGTATTCAGCCCTTTTAGGACTTCCCTATGGGCTTGTTGAAGGATCTCTTAATTATTACAGGTACCATCACGATTTAGATTTAAAAGTACTCGAGAGACAGCTTGCATATGCCAGTGTTACAATCCCAAATCCATCAATCCTGAAAACAATTATAATGGAAAGTTAAAAGTTAATCCTTTAATATCCTAAAGATTATAAGGTTTTTAGAGGTTTTATATGTAAAATACTCTGTTGACCCTTTTTACAGCTTCTCTACTGTCAACATGAATGCCGTTAAAGCTTAAAGCCGCTTTAGGTGTCGCTTTACCATCTGCAACAAACATTCTCCGTGTGTGTAGCCCATATGAACAATTTCTATAACTTTTTCCTTAATAGAATCAGAAGAACCCATAATGAAATGAGCTTTACCAAAGTAAAGCTAAGGATCTAACTTGGGCTTACTGGAGAATACATGGTTGTGACTCCGGATGCTTAAAACTTTAAATCTTTTACGAAGGGCTTTAAGATTTCTGAATTCGAAGAACAAAAGAGAATTCGTTTGAATTAAGTTTTAAGGCCTGATCCTATAAAAAGATCTTTTTAATGCTCTTTTTTCAGTTAAAGCATAAAAGTAGCAATAAAAACTAAGAACTCGTGAGCTACGTTTATCATATAGTTAAATTCAAAGACGGTAGCGCTTATTTAATGTTCGATGTATGCAGCTGGAACTGCCTTTATTGCGTGAGAAATCTCAACATGTGGTGCTCATCGTTATCGGCACATGTGCAAGCTGGGCTCAAAACAAAGGGCATAAAGTACATTGGTATTGAAGAAACAGTTAAAATTCTCAAAGAAAACTCAGTTAGCTTAGTTTTTCTAGGTGGAGGGGAACCCACTCAGGATCCAATGTTGTCAGACTTAATGAGATCCTTGAAAAAAGAAAATATAGAATCATGGTTGATAACAAATGGAGAGTTGCTTAGCGACGAACTTTTTGAGCTTGCGAAGGGGATAACTTTCAGTATTAAGGCGCTGGATCGAGCAAAACACATAAGGCTTACAGGGATGGATAACCAAAAGGTTGTTGAAAACTTTAAGAGATACGGAAAACCTGAAAAGGTTGTCGCCGAAACAGTTTATTTTCCTGCACTTATAGACTGCAATGAAGTAGTAGAAATCGCAAAGTTCATAGAAAGCGTGGACAGCAGGATAAGGTTTAGGATCGATCCTGCTGTCCAACTAAAAGATCTTTCGGCCTTTAGGGAATGCGTAAAAAATGTAAAAATGGTTCACGAAAAAACTTATTATATCAAATTCAGAGAAAAAACTGAAGCCCCAGAGCTACTTTATCCTCTTGTTTAGCTAAAAATTATTGCGTGCAGTTTTTAGGAAAAAGGTCAATAAAATGTTGTCTGACGTCTAAAGACAATCGGTTTATGTTGTAGAATTATATAAAAAGCTTCGCCTATGTTTTCTGATGCTGGTCAAATAAGAACTTCAAGTAAAAGTTAAGGTG
>JAVBJD010000002.1 GCA_030756715.1 Conexivisphaerales archaeon | reverse complement strand
TTATTCATTATGTTAATTACAAAATGTCCGTAATAATTAATAGCATCAGAGAGCTCCATCTCTTAACTTGAAGATCTTAGCGCTCCACGGCAAAGGATCAGAACCAGCTAAAATATCCTGGTTAATCGGTCCTCTGAAGAAACTTGGAGAAGTTGAGGCTCCTAAATTTGATGAAGAAGCGAAAGACTTTCTTAACGCTTATTTAAACAAAGATTACGACCTTGTTGCAGGACATTCTAAAGGAGGAACTTATGCTCTGCTATATTCAGCGTTTAAAGGCAAACCAGTTATAGCCGTTTCTTCTCCTTCTGATAGAGTTAAACAGGCAGAATACTTAAACAGCTTTAGTGAGGGAAGCATTCAAAAAAGCCTTTACGAAGATCTTAAATCAATTCCTAAAGAATATCTGATCGAAACTTCTCCCATTAAATATGCAGACAGGATAAAAAACGCGCTTCTTATCCATGGAAGTGAAGATAACATAGTTCCAGTTCAACAGAGCGAAGAACTATGTGAGAAAATATTAAAAAACGGAGGAAAATGCAAGTTGTTTATAATCAAAATGAGGCATACTCCTCCGCCTTCCCGTTATACAGAAATACAAAAGATTATAGAAAACTGGGTGAAGGAAATTGTCGGTTAATAAATATGTAGAAGACGCATTAAAAGGCGAACATGGAGAGGCTGAGCGCATAGCTGCAAAAGTTTTGATGGCAATATCTAAAGCTTCAAAATCAGAAGGCTTTATAAAAATAACTTCAGCTCATATCTCAGGTGTAAATTATTACAACATAGGAGATGCAGGCTTAGAACTTTTAAACGATATCTCAAAGGTCGCTCGTTTCGCGGTTCCGACGTCCATAAACCCATGTGGAGCTCCAGTGCTTGAAAATGATGCCACCTTTAGCAAAGAACTAGTGGAAAAACAAAGGGTCATATACAACGCTTTTATGAAGATGGGAGCTAAGAACTCATGTACTTGCGTGCCTTATGATGGTTTAAACGTGCCAAAAAAGGGAGAACACGTTAGCTGGGCAGAAAGTTCTGCTGTGGTTTACGGTAATTCTGTTATGGGAATATACACCAATAAGGAAGGAGGAATAAGCGCCCTTGCAGCTGCAATACTCGGTTTTACTCCAAATTATGGTATGCATCTAGACGAAAACAGAAAGCCTCAGAAGGTCATAAGGCTCTCGTTTGAGATCAAGGGAGCAGTACAATTTGGAGCTCTCGGTTATTTTATAGGTAAGCTAACGAAGGAAATAGTTGGTATAAAAGGGATAAGGACAGCAAACAAAGAGGAACTTAAAGCGCTATCGGCTTCTGTTGGAACTTATGGCCCTCAGCCAATGTTCGTCATAGAACCAGAAACAAAAGACGCAGAAGTTATCACTTTAGAAGAAAACCAGCTAAAAGAAGCCCTGTCAAAGATAAACGATGACGTCCAGCCCCAAGCTATTGTGCTTGGTTGTCCTTTGCTTTCTGTTGAAGAAATGAAAAAATTGGCTTATCTCGTCCAGGGCAAGCATTTTAATTTACCTGCTTATGTGTTTGTAGACAGGATAAGCTTTTCAAAACTTGCTGATGAGGAAAAAGAGGCTTTGGCTGATTCAGGACTCAAAATATACTTTGATATATGTCCTTCTTTGTCATATTTGCCAGAGACTTTCGGATATACTAGCGTAGTAAGCAACAGTGCCAAACATTATTTTTACACTAAGCATCAGTCAAAAATAAACGTGAGGCTCATGGACGTTGAAGAAATTGTTGACAAGTATGTAAAAATGAACGTATAAGACCTTATATAAATAAAAAATAAAAAGTAAGCTCATGCAGGGATGGATAAAGGTATACACGGGACCTATGTTTAGCAGGAAGACAGAAGAATTGCTGATAGAACTCAGAAGGTATGAACTTGGAAAAAAGAAGATAGCGCTGTTCAAACACGCTATAGATAACAGATATGGGGAAGAATATGTTGTAAGCCACGACGGGAGAAAGATGAAGGCTTTTAAGGTTTCAGACCCTTATGATATATATAAAATAGGAAAAGAATATGAAGTCATAGGGATAGACGAGGCTCAATTCTTTGGGTCTGAAATTGTTGAAGTTGTAAGCAAGCTTGCAGACGAAGGTAAACGCGTGGTTGTAGCAGGTCTCGATAAGAACTTTCTCGGCAAACCTTTTGGAGCGATGCCATTGCTTTTAGCGATAGCCGATGAAGTTATCAAACTTACAGCAGTGTGCCCGATATGCGGGGAACCTGCTAGTTTCACAATAAGAAAGAGCAAAGAGCAACAGGAGATCCTAATAGGCGGGTATGATCAGTATGAACCGAGATGCAGGGTTCATCGTAATGTATTATGATTTATTTAAGCTTTGTATTGATTCAAATTTCTAAAGTTTTTAGGTTAATTAGAAAAACTTATATTCAGAGCCTTTTTAACTAGTTCGATGCTTTCACCTATAAGATGTTTTAGCTGTGGAGCTTTACTGGGCGATAAATATGAAAAGTTTAATACCCTTGTTGCAAAGGGTATGGAGCCTTCCAAGGCACTGGATAAATTGGGCGTAAAAAGGTATTGTTGCAGAAGAATGATATTAAGTAATTTCGAATCTTTAAACAAGATGTTACCTTATGCTGAAGCTACTGCTATGTTGAATGAAAAGGAGGACGAAATTTAATTGGAAATAACTGACGTAAAGCTTCGTCCAAGCTTTACTAGCAGAGGGGACGACACAGTAGAAGCTACAGTATATATAAAAAATTTTAGCGCTACAGTTACTGCACCTGCTGGAGCAAGTACAGGGGAGACAGAAGTCATTCATTTACCAAAAGGCGGCTTTTCTACAGTAATAAAAAATTTTGATAAATCAAAACTAATCGGTGTTGACGCTGGAGACCTTAAGGCTGTTTACGAAGCATTATTAAAAATAGACGGTTCAGAAAAGTTTGAAAAAATAGGCGGTTCAACGGCCTTTGCCGTCTCAGTGGCTTCCTCAGTTGCTGAATCCTTAGCGTCCGGTAAACCCTTTTACACTCTCATTGGGTTTGAACCTAGAATACCGTACCCTCTGGGGAATGTCCTAGGGGGAGGAAAACACGCAGGGCCTGGCTCTCCGGACATACAAGAATTTCTGTCATCCCCGGTTGGAGCTAAAAACGTTTTTGAAGCAATAACTTTAAACATCAAGGTACACAGAGAAGTCAGAAAAGAAATAGAAAAAAGGGATCCCATGTTTGCAGGCGGTAAAGGCGACGAGGGCGCATGGGCTCCAAGACTTAAAGATGAAGAAGCTTTAGAAGTTGTCAGGACAGCCATAGATAGGGTTTCAAAAGATTATGGAGTAAGGATAATAATGGGGGTCGATATGGCGGCTTCAACTCTATATGAAAATGGAGTTTACAATTATTCCAGAAAGGGCAAAAAACTTTCAAAAGAAGACCAGCTAAAATACGTTGAAGATATAATAAACAAGTTCGACTTAAAATACGTTGAAGATCCTTTTTTTGAAGAAGATTTCGAATCTTTTGCTGAGCTTACCAAGAGCTCTAAATCGCTAATAGTTGGCGACGATCTTTTTACCACAGACTACAGGAGGCTGGAAAAAGCCGTCAAAATGGGGGCGGCTAATGGAGTTATTCTCAAAGTAAATCAAGTTGGAACGTTATATCAGGCAAAACTATTTGCCGAAACAGCTCACAAGAACAACTATGCTGTTATTACTTCGCACAGAAGTGGAGATGTGTGCGAGGGTTATCTTGCGGATATAGCTGTCGGTATGAGATCATCTTTGATGAAAAGTGGGGTTGTTGGAGGAGAAAGAATGTCAAAGCTTATAAGGTTAGCCAGGATAAATGAAGAAAATGAAAAGATACCTCTTTGGAGGCCGAGCATATAATGGCAGAAAAGCAACCTGAAGATAAAAGTGAAGAAGGTTCAGAGAACAAGAAGATTAATGTACAGCTTACAGAGAGCGCTCTTATAGCATCTGGAATAAGGATCGGAACCAACGTTGCAACAAAACATATGAGACAGTTCGTTGCTAGACGTAGGGAAGACGGTTTAAACATACTTGACCTTAACAAGATACTCTCGAGGATAGAAATAGCTGGAAAGTTTTTGTCAAGGTATGACCCGAAGAGGGTTCTTGTTTACTCTACTAGAGAGGCAGCTTTTACACCAATATCAAAATTCGCCGAGCTCACTGGAGTTAACTATGTCCTCGGAAGGCTTTTGCCAGGTACTCTTACAAATCCATATCTGCCAGATTACAAGAACGTAGATGTAGTGCTCATTGTGGATCCAGCTGTTGATAAGCAAGCTATAGAAGAGGCCGTTAGGGTAAACATACCAGTGGTGGCTATCTGTGATACAAACAACGTCTGCAACTTTGTAGATCTCATAATACCCGGAAATAACAGAGGCAGAAAATCCCTCGCTATGATTTTCTGGTTACTCGCCAGAAGCTATCTGATAAACTCAGGAGCTATGCAGCCAAACGAAGCCATGAAGTACAACCCATCAGACTTTGAAACAAAGTTTGAAGAAGGAAGCTATGTGGAGAGTTAGAAAACCAGCAGTTGCAGGTTATTTTTATCCAAGCGATAAGGATAAACTCATAAGCTTAATAGAGGAAACCTTTAAGTCAGATAAAATAGGTCCAGGAAAGCTTCCCCCATCAAAAGAGCAAAAAGAAGCAATAGGTTATCTTGTTCCTCATGCTGGTTATGAATATTCCGGTTACGTTGCAGCCCACGCGTATTTAGAAATTTCTGCATTACCTGAAGGCTCAACTTTCATAATTCTCGGGCCCAATCATTACGGGATAGGAAGCCCTATAGCTTTGCCTCAAAGCGAAATATGGGAAACCCCTCTGGGGCAGGTAAAGGTAGACACAAGTTTGAGAAATGAAATACTTTCAGAAAGATCCATAATTGATATGGATGATGCGGCTCACTGGAGAGAACACAGCATAGAGGTTCAGATACCGTATTTACAGTACATAAAAAAGGACTTTAAAATATTGCCGATTTCAATGACTTTGATGGAAAAAGAATACGCTGTCGAAGTGGCTGAGATAATTTATAAAAAAATAAAAGATAAAAAGAACTATTATATAATAGCTTCATCTGATTTAACGCATTATGAGCCGGCCGATAGCGTTAACAAAAAAGACGAAATAGCGATAAATGCTATAATCAAGAAGGACCTGGATGAATTTTACAGGGTTCTTAGAAGATATGACATAACTATGTGTGGCTATGGCCCAGCATCCGTGCTCATACATTTAAGCAACCTGATGGGTTATAACAGCGTTAAACTGCTCAAGCACGCAAACAGCGGAGACGTAACAGGAGATTATTCTGCAGTGGTTGGCTATGCGTCTGTAGGTTTCTATAAATCATAAAATGTAACCGCTGTTAGCTGGTTTGGGTAAGAAATAGCAGATCGTTTTTAAAGCGGCTGATTTATTTGTTAGTAGGTTGAACTCTGGTCAAGCCATTGCTCCTGCAAAAGTTATTCTATCAGGGGAGCATTTCGTAGTTCATGGTGCTAGGGCTATAGCTGGGGCTATAAACCTTTACTTAAAGCTAAAGGTTGAGGATAACGCTAAGGACGTCATATACTCTAACGGTAAAATAATTCACGCTGATTATACGCTTGAAAAAGTCAAACAAATAACAGGACTTAGCAAGGTCAAAATACAGGTTAAGAGCTCTATACCAAAGTCAGCCGGGCTCGGTTCTTCAGCTTCTTTTCACGTAGCGGCTGTAATAGCCTCTTACAGACTAGCAGGCATAACTCCTACAATGGAAAAGATATTCGATGAAGCAATGGAACTCGAAAAGCACGTACACAAAAACCCTAGCGGTATCGATGTGTGGACCGTTTTAAACGGGGGAACGTTACTGTTTAAAAGAGGAGAAGGGCATTTACCCATAAGTTCAAAGATCGATAAAATCTTACTGATAGATTCTGGACAGAGAAGGAATACAGGCATTTTGGTTAGCAAGGTAGGCTATTTAAAAGAAAACGAGCCGGAAAAGTTCGACGGTCTCATAAAAATGGCCGATTACATATCATTATCAATGAAAGACGCTTTAGAAAACGGAGACGTTGAAAAGGTTAAAGCGCTTTTCAAGATAAACCAAGCCCTTTTGGAGATTATCGATGTATCTACGCCCAAAATAAGTTCTATATTGAAAAAGCTTGATGAAGAAGGGATATCAGCAAAAATAACGGGAGCTGGAGGAGGAGGTTATCTTATAGGGTTGCCCGTTAGAACCGTAGACGGTTTAAAAACAAAAGAGGCCAAACTTGGAGTTCCTGGATCTTATGAAATTAATTTTAAAAAAAGCGATTACGAACAGGACGGTAAAATTCGATGATGTGTCAACCTTAACAAAACTCCATTATGGCTTTTTCCAGAAAGCTTCAATGATAAAGCTCTGTATAAATGCACAGAATTAAAGTTAGAAAAGGTTAAGTTTTAAGCAAATAATAGCGTAGTCAAATGTCTTTATTTATAATAAAGCTAGGTGGTTCATCCATAACATTCAAGGATAAACCGTTCAGCATAAATGAAGATGGAATTAAAAACATCGCAGAAGCTTTAGCTGATGCCAAAGAACGCTACTTTTTGATACATGGAGGGGGTTCATGGGGCCACCCTGCAGCAGCAATTTACGGTCTTTCTAGCTTTATTTATTGCGAATCAAATAAAGGTGTAAGTTTTACAAAGATCAAAATGCAACAGCTTAGCGTTCAGGTTCAAAAATTTCTTCTAGAAAAAGGCATTTCCACATTTTATTTTCCTGCACAGCTTTTAGAAGTACTTAACAGGGATGAAATTTTAGAAATGATCGAAAAGTCTGTTTATCCTTTAACTTATGGCGATGTAATTTATGAAAGAAATAAGGGATTCAGGGTTATAGGAGGAGACGAGATAGCCTTAAAATTAAGCGATAAGTTTCCTGTAAAAAAAGTTGTTTTTATAATGGGCACACCGGGAATTTTGGATGAAAATGGAAACATTATAGAAAAAATCAGCATAGTAAAATCAAAAGGGTCTGTATATATAGGTGACGTTCCAATCATGGTAGGGAACGGAGCCGAAAAGTTTGAAAAAATTTTGTTAAAGTTGTCTGAAAATTCTCCTGATGCTACAGGTGGGATCAGCTACAAGCTTTACGTCGCATACATACTGGCTAAAAAGGGTATAAATTCAGCTTTTATAAATGCCGCTGACAAAGAAAATATTATTAAAGCAATAAAGGGTTATAAGTTTGAGGGTAGTGTAGTGATGTCTGATGGAAGTAAAGAATAGGAAAGCGGAACATATAAACATAGTAAAAAAAGGCGGAGTTGAATATAAAGAAACTTCCGGATGGTTTGAATACGTATACCTGATTCACCAGGCTTTACCTGAAATTGATCTTCAGGATGTTGACACTACTGTAAACTTTTTGGGGTTTAAACTCTCAGCACCTTTTTTCATAGACAGCATGACAGGTGGTAACGAAGAGACTAAAGAAATAAACAGAAACCTTGCTACTCTGGCTCATGAACTAGGAATTGGTATGGGCGTTGGGTCACAGAGGGCAGCCATAGAGGATCCTTCATTAGCTGATACTTATTCTGTGGTAAGAGAAGTAGCTCCGGACATATTTATAATAGGCAACCTTGGAGCTGCTCAGCTTTTAGTGTACGATGTAGATAAGATAAAGAAAGCAGTAGAAATGGTAAAGGCAAACGCTTTGGCCATACACTTAAACCCCCTCCAAGAAGCCGTCCAACCGGAGGGAGAACCAAAGTTTAAGGGCGTTCTACAAAAGCTGTCTGATCTTACAAAGTCAATAAACGTTCCTATAATAGTTAAAGAGGTTGGTTCAGGAATTTCTAAAGAAGTTGCAATAAACCTCAAACTGGCCGGTATTTCTGCCATAAATGTGGCAGGAGCCGGAGGGACAAGCTGGGCAAAAATCGAAGGAGAGAGAGCAAAGAGAGCAAAGAAAATGGAAAATTACAATTTAGCAGAAGTTTTTGGTGAATGGGGAATTCCTACTGCCGTCTCAATAATAGAGGTCAGAAGCGTAACAGACCTCCCGATAATAGCTTCTGGCGGTATAAAGAACGGGCTTGAAGTGGCAAAAGCTATCGCGCTTGGGGCTGACGCAGGGGCTATGGCCGGCAGCGTTTTGAAAGAATTGTTAAAGAATGGATACGAAAAGGCTAAAGAATATTTGGTTAACAGCATAAATGAATACAGATTAGCACTTTTCTTGACTGGTTCGAAAAATGCTCAAGAACTAAAGAGAAAAAGAAAGGTTCTTTTAGGTCCTCTGGCAGAGTGGGCCAGACAGGTAGGTTATTTATGATAAAACAAGAAGTTCTTTTGAAAAGAGTGGATGAATACCTTAAAGATACTTTATCAAAGAATTTTGAAGTTTATAGGGCATCAGCTCATTTAGTTTTTGCTGGCGGGAAACGGCTAAGGCCTCTGATGGTCGCAAGGGTCTACGAGGCTTTAGGGGGCGACGCCGTCGATATAATTCCTGCTGCGGCTTCAGTAGAGCTTGTACATAACTTCACGCTAATTCACGATGACATAATGGACAACGATGATTTTAGAAGGGGGGTGCCTACCGTTCATAAAGTATTTGGAGAACCTGTTGCTATACTTGCAGGAGACTTGCTTTTTGCCATGGGATACAAAGTTCTTGACGACGTTAAACCTTTTAAGGATGACGAAAGAAAGTTTCATAAATCAGTAACGGCGTTGAGCAAGTACGTTATAGATCTTTGTGAAGGGCAAAACATGGACATAAAGCCTCCGGCACAGTTCAGCGAAGATTTCTATTATGAACTGATAAAAAAGAAAACGTCTTCGCTTTTTATATTATCAGCTCTCTATGGGGTTTATGCAGCAGGGAGGTTTGACCTTGAGGAGTATGCGATAAAGTTCGGTGAAAACTTTGGGATAATATTCCAGCTCACTGACGACCTACTAGGTCTTGTAGGTGATCCAAGCGTGACAAAAAAGCCTGTCGGATCGGATCTTAGAGAAGGCAAGTCAACTCTGCCAATCTTTCTGGCTTTAAAAAAAGCCGATGAAGAGCTCAAAAATAAGATTTTGCAGGTTTATGGTAAAAAAGCAGATGAAAAAGAAATTAACGAAGCAGTTGAAATGATCAGGAATCTTGGGATTGAAGAGGACGTTAAAAAGATTATTAAGGGATACCTGGATAATGCTTTATCAGCTATCGGGCATCTGGGTTCTGGAGATGCAAATTCTGAGTTGGTTAAAATGGTGAACAGTTTGGTTGAGCGACAGCGATGATGAGTTAAGATCATTAATAATAAAGTATGCAGCCCAAAACGCGGCAAAGCACGGAGGTAAAGCTGATCAAGTTGCGGTCATAGGAAAAATAGTATCTGAGAGACCAGATTTAAAACCAAAGTTAAAGGAAATATTGCCTTTAGTTAAAGAGGTTTGCGATTATGTAACGAACTTGACGCCTGAAAAACAGAAAGAGCTAGCTGGAGAGTTTGAGGAGAAAAAGAAGCAAGAAATCAAACTACCCCCTCTTGAAGGAGCAGAAACAGGTAGAGTTGTAACTCGTTTTGCGCCAAATCCGAATAGTGTACTTCATTTAGGTTCTTCAAGAGCAGCTATTTTGTCTTATGAGTATACAAAACTCTATAAAGGAAAATTCATCTTAAGGTTTGAAGACACCGATCCAAGGTTAAAACGGTCAGATTTAAAATACTACAAATATATAGAAGAAGACCTTCAATGGTTAGGCATAAAATGGGATGAAGAATATTATCAGAGCGAAAGGTTGCCCATTTATTATGATTACGTCGAAAAAGCCATCAAAATAGGAGCCGTTTACATAACTGAATGTGACAGGCAGAAGTTCAAAGAATACGTAATGCAGCAGAAACCATGTCCTGACAGAGAACTCTCAGTAAAAGAGCAGATTAAGAGATGGGAAAAGATGCTTTCAGGCGAGTATAAAGAGGGCGAAGCCGTTGTAAGGGTAAAAACAGACCTTTCACATCCCAATCCAGCAGTAAGGGACTGGCCAGCTCTAAGAATTATAGATACAGAAAGGTATGCGCATCCGATAGTTGGAAACAAATACAGGGTATGGCCTCTTTACAACTGGGCTTCAGCGATAGATGATCACCTTATGGGAATAACTCACATATTCAGAGGACAAGAACATTTCGTAAACATGGTCAGGCAGAAATATCTTTATTCTGCATTCGGATGGAAGTACCCATATGCTGTACACTACGGGAGGCTCATGATAGAAGGTAAGCCGCTCAGCAAATCTGAAATTGAAAAAGGAATCAAAACCGGCATCTACAGCGGTTATGACGATATAAAATTAGCCACTCTAAGGGCTTTAAAAAGAAGGGGTATAATGCCGGAAGCCATTAAGCAGCTGGTGCTTTCAATGGGAATAAATACAAACGACGCTATAATAAGTATGGAAAACCTCTATGCGATAAACAGGAAGCTGATAGACCCTGTGGCTAACAGATATTTTGCTGTATTTGAGCCATACGTTAAAATTTCATTAAAAAATGTGGAAGTGCCAAAAACTGTTCAGCTTTATAAGCATCCTAACAGAAAGAGTGAAATAAGAGAGATAACGCTTAGCAAGGCAGAAATAATTCTTGAGAAAAATGACTACGAATCAAACCTAGGCAAAAATGTAAGGTTTATGGGCCTGGGCAACTTTGTCCTCAAAAAAGACTACGCTGAGTATACTGATAACGATCTTATGAGAGCAAAAGAATTTCCGCATCTGCACTGGTTGCCGTCAGATATAACTCTTAAAATAAGCGTTTTAACAGATGATGGCAGTGAACTGCGTGGGCTGGCGGAAACTGGGCTTAAAGATGAAATAGACAAAGTTGTTCAGCTTGAAAGGAAATTCTTCTGCAAGATAGAATCTATGGAAAATGGCACCATAAAGGCAATATATACTTCTAAATGATCTATATAAAGCTCAAAGCTTCTTCAAGATCGCTTATTATGTCTTCAGGGTTTTCTAAGCCAACTGAAAGCCTCAGGAGGTTTTCTGTTATGCCGAGCTTTTTCTTGCAATCATCATTAAGAGAAGAGGATGCAGAAAGAACAGGATAAGTCATTATGGATTCTGTTCCTCCTAAGCTTGGAGACGGAATTATTAACTTCAGATTTTTTAGCACCGTGATCGCTTCTTCTTTTCCACCTTTTACTTTAAAGCTGATAACGCCTCCACATCCATTAAAATACTTCTTTGCAAGATTGTAGTAAGGATCTGATTCCAAGCAAGGATACATCACCTCTTCAATTTTAGGGTTATTCAGAAGGTATTTTGCGATTTTAAGGGAGCTCTCTTGCTGAATTCTAATTCTGGCATAAAGCGTCTTGAGGCCCCTTAAAGTAAGATAAGCGTTAAACGGACTCAGAATAGATCCTGTCATCCTTCTAGTTTCCCAGAGCTGCAAGATTTTTTCTTTTTTCCCTGCAATTATTCCACCTATGACGTCATTGTGCCCTGATATATATTTTGTGAGGCTTTCTATAACAGCATCAGCACCTCTTTCTATGGGCTTGAATAGAACAGGACTAAGAAATGTATTATCTATCACAAATTCTGCTTTGCCTTTTATTGAATCCTTCACATGATCTAGATCTATGACTTTTAGCGTCGGATTTGTCATTGATTCAACAAAAACTAATTTTGTATCTTTTGTTACTGCAGACGCAATTTCTTCAGCAGAGGGTAAGACTATTTTAGCCTTGACGCCAAACTTGGAAAGGTACTCCAGAAGCTTAACGGTGGTACCATAAGCTTCACACGTAACAACAGCCTCATCTCCTGAAGAAAGAGAATTTAAATATAATGAAGCTATAGCAGCCATTCCGCTCGAAAAAGCAAGCGAGTCTTCTGCTTTTTCTAATTTTGAAATAACCTTTTCAAGATAACGGACTGTCGGATTTTCTTCCCTCGAGTACTTAAGATCTACGTTTCTATCGCTTTTGTTGGCTTCTCCCCTTTGTTCGAACATAGCTGATAGATGAATCGAGGGTATCCTTGAGCCAAACTCGTCATGATAATCGTGCCCATGAATAGCTTCTGTTTCGTCATTCAATTTTAAAGATATTCCCATTAGTAATATAAAAACAATACTATTAATTCTTATAAAGAATCATTTAATCATTTCATTATAAGCTTTCTTAAAGTCTTCTTGGCAAGACTTGCAGAGCATCGGCAATTTATTGTCAACGTCCTTTAATGATTTTGCATAGCTCATAATACATGTTTGATTTAAACAGTGTCCAAGACCCCAGAAGTGGCCTATAAGGTGCGCCGCTTCTTTCATTATCCTTTCTTTGGCAAGCTTTGGATCTGAAACCAGCCTGTCTTCGCTAAGCACGGCGACCCTTTCTTTTGGGTCGACAATACCAAAAATCCTTGATCCAGAGGAATCGATCATTGGCAAGCCTGAAACTATAAATACATAATGATGATTCTTGGGAACTATTTCTTTTATTTCTCTTAATATATAATCACCGTCAAACTGTTTGAAATCTACCTTAAGGTCAACGTCATTGTGCTCTTTTAGGATCATATTGTATAAAGATGCCGCGATTTTATAACTGTCAATGTATCTCGTAACGTACCCGTTAAGAAAATACAGATCGATTTCAAGTTTGTTTATCTTTTTTTCACTCAATTATTTCACCCGTCCTTGCACATGTAGCGTTTAGCCCCATACTATTTAGCTCTAACGCAAAAGCTTCACAGCTTTCCTGTTCGCCGTGTACGAGAATTATTTTTGGGGAACCTTTTAATGACTTGAACATGCTCAGCAGTTGTGATCTACCTGAATGGCTAGAAAGGTCGAACTTACTTACCTTTGCATTAACGTTGTAATGATTTCCGTTGAAATTTAAAGTACCGTCTTCAACCAATGATCTGCCAGGTGTTCCTTCAACCTGATAAGCTACAATTGCTATGCCGTTATTAGGATTTTTTGAAATCTTTTTGCTGTAAAATACAGAAGCTCCACCCATTAGCATTCCTGCGGGCGAAATTATCGCGGATGGTTCCTTTATTATTTTTCTTCTGTCTTCCCACCCGTTGACGTAATTTACTCTGCCTAGAGCCTTTCTTAAAAATTCTGGGTCCCTTAAAAATTGTGGATTATTTAAAAGTATGTCGTTGACCGTGAGAGCCATTCCGTCCATATAAACGTCGTGTTTAAACCCATAGGAATAAAATATTTCAGCAAGCTCCTGGGCTCTTCCGACAGCAAAGGCCGGAATAAGGACAGTTCCGCCATTTTCTATTATTTCGTTTGAAAAATCTATAAGCCTTTTTTCTTCTTGGTCTCTTTCAGGGTGGTCCTGCATGGCATAAGTGCATTCGGATACAAAATAATCTACTTCTGGTAGATCATAAGAAGCTGGTTCCAAGAGCCTTGTTTGTATGTGGTTTACATCTCCTGTATATAGAACTTTTTTGCTTCCCTTTACATAAACCATAGAACTTCCTGGAATATGCCCAGCGTTCAGAAATTCTAATTCCAAATTGTTTATGTTAAACGGTTCGTTATAATTTACCGCTTTGCTCATCCTTACGAGTTTCTTTACTTCTTGCTGTGTAAACGGAAGTTTATCGCCAGAAATGTTCAGTAGATCGTATAAGAGAAGTTCTGTAAGCTCTATTGTGACTTTAGTAGCATAATGAGGCACGTTCCCGTCTATGTAAAGGTAAGGTTCGTAGCCTATATGATCAAGGTGAGCGTGAGTCGTAATAAGTGCGGTAACGTCCTTTGGCCTTACATGTAATGGGTGTACTATATTTTTACCTGGATTTAATCCGTAATCTAAGAGTAAACTAGTTGAATCATCTTTTATCAAAATGCCGGAATTACCTATGTTTCCTCCGGCACCTAACACTTTTATCTGCATTTTGCCTTCAGTTTTTAACTTTTTGAAAACATTGACGGGCTTATTATTTAATCTTTCCCCAAAAACGCATAGCACACCTGTCAGTAATGAAAAATGCGAGGCTTTGGTTCTATATTAATAAGGTCAATAATCAAACCTAACGTTGATCGCTCTACCATTTTTCTTATCGTTTTTGAAATAAATTTAACTTTATGCGGATTAATGGAGGCAAAGTCTCCTTTACGTGAGGGAGGAGGCGGATAGCCCATTATAGACAAATTTATAAAATGAAGTTGATATAGTATTTTTGTCCGAAAGGGTTTTGCCCGTGGAACGCAGACGGTATGCTTGAGGACGGTGAGACTTCCACGATCGCAGGTCAAGAGTCTTGCCAGTGAAGCAGAAGCCCCAACTGCAAAGGCGGGGGTAGTTCACAAAGGTTAATAACAAGCACTTGTACTTAAGCATGAGGGAAACAAATGTTTAAAGTGGCATCATCTGGTTGGGAAAAGCTGGATAAGGAAATATCTAGGATGAGAGAAAACGGCAATACCAGCGCGTTACTATCAGTTGAAGCCGTTCCAACTCAAGAAAACTTAGACCTTCAAAAAGAGCTTAAAAACGCTTCGGAAAGCGCCTCCGATCTTTGTGAATTTGAAGTTGACGTCCACGAAGATCATGGAGCTCTGAACTGTCAAAAATTACTGGAAGATGGTTTTTCTGATCTGCTCAGAGATGTAATAAACAGAATAAATTCACTGGGCACGCTCTTTGTAGCGGGCTTTCAGGCAGAAATATATCGCGATCAGGACCTTATAGTTATAATATTTGGAGATAGCTACAACGCTACGGTTATATATCCTCATGAAAGTGGTAAGAAACTCGAAGTGCTTCAGCTAGAGTTCACTATCTAATAGCACACTTTTCTAGGATTTTTTAATTAATAATATATAAACACAAAACAAATTTAATATAGTAATATTGCATTGCTTTCAAAGCACTCCTTCTTGAATAAAAGTTAAACGTTTATTAACGAATAATTTTAAGGTTAAGACAAGGTGACTGAAATGGAAATTAAAAGGAAATCAATAATGCTACCAGGTCCTGTAGATGTTCCAGACGATGTCCTTATGTCAATGAGTAAGCCTGTAATTAATCACAGAGGAGAGGAATTCCATCAGCTTATGGCAAATATAGAAAGGATAAGCAAGCAGATCTTTCAGACAAAATACAACGTCATAGTTTTATCGTCATCAGGAACAGGCGGAGCGGAATCTGCTGTCATGAACATCATAAGACCAGGAGATAAAGCTATAGTACCCGTTTTCGGTGAATTCAGCGGCAGGCTCGCGCAGCAAATCGAAGCAGCTCGTGGGAAAGTTGTCAGAGTAAACGCGCCTTTTGGAACTGCACCTTCTGTTGAACAAATTGAAAATGCAGTTTCTGAAAACAAAGACGCAAAAGGAATATTTTTAGTTTATAATGACACCTCACCCGGAACAACATACAGATACGCAAAAGAAATAGGTGACATAGCTGAAAAATATGGAATGTTTTACGTTATAGATGCTATATCGGTGTTTGGTGGAGATATTTTACCGATGGACGAATGGCACGCGGACGTCGTGATAGCGGGCAGCCAAAAGTGTCTCTTTACACCTCCAGGACTTGCTCTGGTAGGTGTTAGCGACGATGTTGTTAACTATGTAAGAAAAGATCCTCCTTTAACAACGTATTTTAACTATGCCTCTTACGTAGATTTCTTGGCTAAGTTTGAAACTCCGTTTACGCCCGCGCTTCCAATTTTCTACGCGCTTGAGACCGCCTTGCAGAAGATTTCTGCACAAGGCTTGGACAAAATTATTCAAAAACACAAGATAGGTGCAGAGGCTTATTACAAGGCATTTGAAACTATGGGGCTCCAACCGTTTGTTGAGGAAAGGTTCAGGTCAAACGTAGTAATTTCAATAAAGTACCCACAGGGTGTTGATGATGTAAAATTCAGAAAATACTTAGAAAACAATTACAACATAGTTATAACTGGTGGCTTCGGTGAACTCAAAGGGAAGATATTCAGAATAGGTAACATGGGAATAATTGAGCGCTCAAAGATACTGCCAACTATACTCGCTGTTGGCCATTCAATGATAGCGCAAGGCATAAATGTTAATGTTGAAAAAGCTATAGAGGTGGCAGAGGAAAAGTTAAAGGGGTTAGATAGCGTTTGAACCAAAACTCTCTGATATTAATAAATTACACAACAAAGATAAAGGAAACAGGAGAAATCATAGAAACTACTGTAGAAGAAGTAGCAAAGGCAAACAAAATTTACAAAGAAGGAACAAAATATGAGCCAAAGCTGATTGCTGTCGGAAAGGGCTGGATACTTAAAGCACTTGACGAGGAAATTCAGAAACTTAACGTAGGCGATAAAGTCACGATCGAAGTCACTCCAGAAAAAGCTTTTGGTAACCGCGATCCATCAAAGATAAAGGTTATACCACTGAGAAAATTCGGAGATAGAGCAAAGGACGTTAAGGTTGGGGATGAAATTGAATATAACGGCCAGATAGGAACAGTCATATCGATCAACAGCGGCAGGGTTCAGGTAGACTTTAATGACAAGCTGGCCGGTAAAACGTTAGTTTATGAGATAGAAATAGTTAAAGAAATAACAGACCTGAACGAGAAAATAGAAAGGCTCATACGGAGAAGAATAGATATCCAGAATCCAACGTACAAGGTTGATCAAAACAAGGTAAGGATTGAAATTCCAGAGCAGTATTTCCTGACAGACGGGCTGCAGTATATAAAAAGAGCGATTGCCAGTGACATTTTGGATATAATTCCAGAAATAAACCAAGTAGAATTTGCAGAAATATACACTAAGAAACAATGAAAAAACTCTTTAAAGGCAAGTACTTATTAACTGATTATTTAAACAAACTTTTTAACGATTTTTCTGTTCTCGTTGAGGATAAAAAAATAGTTAAAGTTGGAAAAACCGATGAATTAAAAAAGGAAGCAGATGAAATTAATGACCTGGGTAACGTAGTTATAGCTCCTTCTTTTGCTGACACACATGCGCACGTAGGAATGGTTGCGCTCAGAGGTATAGGAGAAAGCAAAGCTCTTTATGATTGGTTGCAAGAAGTATGGCAGATAGAGTCAAAATTAAATTATGAACTTTTGTACTACGCTGACGTCCTAGGCCTTGGCGAGCTGATAAACTCTGGCGTCACAGCTGTGCTTGATTTTTATGACATACAACCGATGGTCAGGGCGGTTAAAGAGATAGGCTTGCCTATCAAGGTAAAGCTTGGCCTTGCTTTTATGGACAAAGTGCCTTACATGGAAGAGGAAAGCTGGAAGAGGCTAAAAAACATAAAAAGCATATCAAGCGATCTTAAAAGCGAAGGATTTGAAGTTTTCATTTCACCTCACTCTCTCTATGCAGTTAGCGAAGAATTGTTAAAGCAGCTTTTCAGCCTAGAAGGCTTCAAGTACCAGATACACTTCGCTGAGAACAAAGAAGAGATTGAGGAAATAAAAAAGGTTTATAACAACGATGATCCCATACAAATTTTAGAAAGGCTTGACGCTTTGGATAAATGGCTTATACTTGCGCATGCAGTTCATTTAGATCCTGTTAGATTCAACAAACTGGCAAGAGACAACATATTTGTTTCTCATTGTCCATTTTCCAACTCGAGGCTGGGAAGCGGTATAGCAAAAATAAATGCAATGAAGAATAAAGGCATACAGATAACCATTGGCACAGATGGGCCAGGAAGCTCAGAGACACTGAACATTTTTAACGAGATAAGGCTCGCAACTCTGTTGTCAAGGGCTTCAACCACAAGCTTAGGCATTTCAGTTAAAGACGCAATGCACATGGCATCATTAAACGGCAATCGGGCTTTAGGGGTAAGCTCTGGTACGATAAAACCCGGCTATAATGCGGATTTTATAACATTCGACCTGAGCAAAATTTATCCTTCATGGGACATGATATCTGCTCTAGGCTATCAGGGCAATCCGGAGATTATAAAAGACGTTATTTCTGACGGGGTTTACTTGAAAAAAGACGGAAAGTTAGTTTTTGATGATCTGTACAAACAAAGCTTGATTAAGGTCGAAGAATTTATATCAAACAGGGGGGAGCAGAGTTAAGCCACATAATGGAGCTTCCAGAAGCAGTGATAATAGGCGATGAAACATTTAATAAAGAAAACCTTTCTTTGTTTATCAAAAAAAGGGCATTTCTGCTAACTGGGCCGAACGTAAGCAACATTTTTGAATCAAAAATAAGTTCAGCCTTAAGCGGTTTTGATTATAAAAAAGCGATAGTTGAATCTTCAACATACGAAGAAGCAGAAAAGATTTACAGGGAAAAGTTCGATGTTAACTCTGAGGCCGTGATTGGTTTCGGTGGAGGAAAGGTTCTGGACGTTGCAAAATACCTTGGCTATAAGGCTGGCATTCAAGTCATAAGCATTCCAACTTCAGCATCAAACGACGGAATAGCCAGCCCGTTTTCTTCGTTAAAGGGAGGAATACACCCATACTCGCTTAAGGTAAAACCGCCCCGCGGAGTAATTGTAGACCTTTCTGTAATAATGAAGGCTCCAAAAAGGTATATACTCAGCGGTTTAGGAGACCTCTTAGGAAAATTCACTTCTACAAGGGACTGGAAACTTGCATGGATTGAAAAAGGAGAATATTTTGGGGAATACGCTTCCAAGCTGGCCTACGAAAGCGCCAAACACGCAATGATCAGCACTAAGGGGATTGAGGATCTAAAATATTCTTCTGTAAGAAACTTAATGGAGGCCCTCATAAGCGCGGGGGTTGCAGGAGGCATAGCTGGAAGCAGTAGACCGCTAAGCGGAAGTGAACACCTGATATCTCACGCTTTAGATATTATAGCGCCAGAAAAAGGTACACATGGAGAAAAAGTCGCTTTAAGCACTGTGCTCATAGCTTACCTTTATGGAATGAACTGGAAGAAAATAAAAGCTAAAATGCAGGAAGTCGGTCTACCGGTGTCATTTTTACAGATAGGGGTAAAGAGAGAAGAAGTTTTAGAAGCAGTTACTTTGGCTCCTTCTTTGAGACCTGAAAGGTATACGATATTACACAAGCTTAACTTAACAAAAGACGAAGTATCAAATATCTTGGACGAGATAAACATTTAATATGTTTACGTTAATAATTTAATCATGCAGGGACTCGATCTAGCGTTAGGTGCTTTAGAACAGAAGGTTTTGGCATTAAAGCGCACCCCCATAATAGGTTTGGGAAGCGGAAGGACGGCTTCAAAGGTATTGAAAGAACTCGGAAAAAGGTTAAACGATAAAGGCATAAAGCCTATAGGCGTTGCAACATCTGCTCAGATAAAGTTTGAAGTTTCCGACTTCTTTTTGATATCAGAGCCTATCTTTGATACACTTGACGTTGTAGTAGATGGGGCGGATCAGGTATCGAGTTATAACGGGTATGTCATAAAGGGAGGCGGAGGGGCTCTCACTAAAGAAAGAATTGTATGGGAAATTTCTAAAGAAAGACACGTTTTTGTATCAAAAGAAAAGGTTGTTGAGAAACTGGATCACCCCGTACCTCTAGAATTTTTGCCGTTTGCTTATACACTTGTTAAGAGTAAGATATTAAAGCTGGGTTTAACGCCTAACTTAAGGGTCGATGCAAGGGGATATCCTTTTATAACTGAAAATGGCAATTACATCTTTGACATAAACTATCCAGAAAGCTATGATCTCAAAGGCTTGTACGAAGATCTTGTTAAAACGCCAGGAGTTCTGGATGTAGGGCTTTTTATATACGATTTAAACCTGCACGTGGTATAAATAAACTCGAATTAAATTGGCTTTAGGTTTAAAAAAGTTGTCTTTTATTTGTTTAAATATAAGTTTTATAGAAAATGGCAGAGTTTAAAGTGAGCGAAGATATGGTTTTTAAAATGGCCCAGTACATAATAGAGCAGAAAGAGAGCCTTACTCCTGAAGTTCTTTCTGAATGGTACAATATAATCTTAGAGGACTATATCAAAACAGCACCAGAAGAATTAAAGGATAAGCTTGAAATTCAACAGGATCCCATACTTCCCATGAAGTTCAACATCAAGGTTAGCAAGAGGGCTATTGACTATTTTATCGCGGCCATAGAGAAAAACCTTAACAGGATGCCTAAGCCCACGCAGATATATTTTATGAAAGTAGAAGAGCTTGTTTTAAAAAAGTATGAAGAAGAAGTTAATGGAAAAAGTTAATAAGCGGTAGATTAAAATTGACCTGATTAGGTGAAAAGTTTGAGTTATAATAATTACGTATCGATATATCCAAAGAACGCGTCACTAAAGGGCAAAACTTTGATAAGCGGTTTTCATGGAATAGGGGCAACGGGGTACTGGAGCGTAAAATACCTTGTTCAAAAGTTGCCAGTTAAAAGATGTTGTATTGTTGATTATGAAGATTCAGCGCCGGTTTCTACCCTTATTAACGGAATGATAAGCACCCCTTATGAGATCTTTACTTATAATGACCTTGCGATATTTAAAGTAGATGTCCCGGTGCAGAAAGATAAAGAACTTAAATTTTACAGAAGCTTTGCAGATCAAATAATAAAGAAAGGGGTCAAAGAAGTATTTTTAGTGGGAGGACTTGATTCAACTTTAAAGACCGACGATAGTAAATACAGGATCGCTGCAACAAGCGCCTATAAGCTCCGGGGTTTGCTTTCTGAAGCGAAGCCGCTTGAAGATGAGCACATAATAGTTGGACCAGTTGCCATACTCCTGAATTACTTTGAAATAAAGAACTTCCCAGCAGTAGCGCTTCTTGCATACGCATCACCAGACAGGGTTGACCCCAGAGCCGCCAGCATAGCTGTTGAGACGCTATCAAAGTACTATGGATTCGAAATTGACGTTACGCCGCTCATAAAAGGAGCAGAAACGATTGAAGCCGAGCTTGCAAAAGAAACATCACAACAGGAGTTTAAACCGCCCACAAACATATATACTTAAAAGCCATAAGCATAAACGTTAAAATGCTCGCAGGAAAGCTTTTTAAAATAAATACAGACCAGAGTTTGGCTTTTATAGCTGACAAGCTATCAAGTTTTAAAATAACTAGGGAAGATGAAGAAACGCACGTCCAGTTAAACTTTGAATTTTCAGTAAACACTTATGATGATAATTCTCTCGACGGTATAATTTATTATGACAGGGTTATAAAAGTTGGCACAAAGGAAGGGTTCAAGCCCGAAGTTTCAACTATGAAGGTTCAGTTTTTTATAAGAAAGATACAGGGTTATAACTTTTTGTTCATACTCGCAAAAAAGCCTTTGGCCAATTACTTGGCTAACGAATTCAGCAAAGCAGTGTTCATAAGGCCAGGATTTGTCGTTGAAGCCAGGATAGATCCGAACATATTTTTAGACTATTATAACAAAAGCTTGGAAGAAACTCGCGTAGCATATTTTGATCAGATTGATATACCCAACGTAAACGTTCTTGCATTGTACGGGGACGCGCTTTCTCAAACGGATCTTTTTAAAATGTACCAAGAACACGGGTTACTATGGTACATCGTTGTAAGAGCTAAAAGCATTTCTCAAATAATCGGTCTGACAAGGAACTGCGTTATAACGATGTTTTCAAAAGGTACCGTTGAAGATATAGTTAAGTATGCTTTCGATGAGGTAGCACCGCTTGTGATAGAAAGTCTGCAGAAGAACAAACAAGAAAAAGAGAATAACACGGCTTAGCTGTTTGATGTCCCAGGCTTAATGCAGACCTTGACAATTGAAACATATAGGTAATTTTATAAAACCATCAGTCAAGAATAACACATGCAAATAGGAATAGCGGCTCACAGTGGCGAAATTCCAGAAAGTTTAGCTTTAGAAACAAAAGAGCTTGTCAGATTACTCAATGAAAGATGTAAGGATGCAGTATTGATACTGGGTGGTTACTGGGGCCTAATGAAAACCGTCGTAGATCAGGCGGTAAAGCTTTCTATGAAAACTGTACTTTTGCTTCCGATTGAAAACGAAAATATCTCAGCGCCTGAAGGAGTAATCCTGATAAAAACAGGTGAAGAGTACAGAGCCAGGTCCGTCCCCTTAGTCAGATCATCCGATTTTTTGATTGCGCTCGGAGGCAGTTCAGGAACGATGATCGAAGCTTTGATTGGATATGCTATGGGAAAGGAAGTTTTTATCTTAAAAGGTTTTGGCATGCCATCAGATAAACTTGAAAAGTTAGGCGAATATCCGGATAGCAGAAAAAACGGAAAATTTAGGTTTTATGAAAATGTGGATGACTTAATTGAAGACCTTTGTAGCTCTCATATAAAAAGTAAAATAAGCGAAATAGGCTAAAAGTTAAGGAAGTTTACCTTTTAATGTCGCCAAAATTCCAGCCCCAAATATAACTGAATCTTCTCTAAGCCTAGCTGTTGTTAGCTCTGGCATCCGGTTCATCACGTAGTTTTTTGTTAGTTCCTGTAGCTTTTTCATAAAAACATCTTCATTGTTAAGGTATACGCTCCCGCTCAATATTATAACTTCAGGATCATAAGCGTCTATTAGGCTTGCAAGTCCTGCTGCGTTTATCTTCATACATTTTTCTATAAATTCAACAGCTTCGCTTTGTCCTTCATAGTACATTTTGAAAATTTCTTCAGGAGAAATAACTTTTTTGCCAGTTACTTTATAAAAGAATTTAGGCATAGATTTTCCTCCGCAATAAGCCTCCCAGTGGCCGTTTTTCCCACACCCGCAAACTGTATCATCTTCATAATTTAGTACAAGGTGCCCGATCTCATGTGCGTTCCCATCTTTACCTATAAGTATGTGGCCGTCTACCATAACGCCAGCCCCTATACCGCTGCTGAAAGTTAAATAAACGGCATTTTTTGTTTTTTTAGCTTCGCCAAAACGTTTTTCAGCCAATAGTCCCGCTATACAGTCATTTGTTATATATACGTCGCCGTACCCTTTTAAGGATTCTACATAGTTAATCGTTAAATTGTTATAATTTATCAGCTTAACAGAGCCCTTTTTAATGTCTATCGGCCCGGCGCTAGCTATGCCTATAGGGCTACATGTTTTTGAAAATTTTTTTATGTATTCTTCTATATAGTCTATCGGATTTACAGAGCTCTGAAGCTTGAATGAAATTCTGTTTTTCATCTTTCTGCCTGAAAAAGTAGCTAACCTTAAGTTTGATGCGCCAACGTCAACAGCTATTACGCATTTCAACTTACAGCATCTACAAATTCTGCAATAGCTGATGATATATCTAGCGTTATGACGTTATCCCAGTATATAGCGTTGGTTGTTATAACTTCGGACATGTTTTTTATTGACTCTGGGGACACAGCAAAAAATGTGGAAAAAACATAGGTCTTCACACCTTTTTCTTTGTACGTCTCCAGCACAGGAACAAATTTTTCGGGATCTTCCACATAATTATCAATGATCATCACGCTATCATCGCTTTTACCAGCTGTGCTTTCTATTATCTTAGCCTGAGTTGTAAGCTCTTGATTAAATGTAAGAACTTTAGCCTTCAACCCGTTTTCTTTCATATATTTTATAAGCGTTGGGATAGCTGAAAGGTTAACCGAGGGCCTTGGAGTAAGCCCTATCTTGCTTACAGGCGTTAGGTCAAAGAATATTATTCTACCAACAAAATCGAATCCAGAAACTTCCTGCATGAATTGTGATACATCTCCACCTTTCTGGTACGGTGCGGGCAGTAACAAAAGAACCTCTATGTATCCTGAATCATTAAGCTCTCTTAACAAGTTTTCGAGCTTGCTCCTTTCTTGAGAATAGTTTGTTCTGTAGCTCCACAGCACCATGTATCGATCATAAACAACGCTCGTTCCAGCCTGATAAGCGGGGGCCTCGCTTATTTTTGAAAGCGATGCGGCTAGCTTCTTAAGCCTCTGATCATATATGATAGCATAATCTTTCATTTTTGTTCGGCTTGAGAGTTTTGCGTACTGTTTTCAGAAGTTTCTTCGATCGGTTTAGGAGCTGGGGTGGTAAGAAGGGTGTATCCGATCCAAGCAAGAATCCCGAGAAGCACCGCAACAACTAAGAATACAGTTATCTGCAAAACGATTAATGGATACATGAAAATTAAATATCCATATACGAATATGACCAATATGCTTACAATCATTATTACTGCACCCAAAACCTGGTCGCTATTCATATCAAAATAATGCAAACAACATATTAAAAAGCATTTTGATTTAAAGGCTTTACCCAAGCGTTATGCATGAACGTTTGAAATTAATCCGATTCTTCCTCTATTATGCTTCTTAAATCTTTTAACGTTCCCAGATTATAGCCATCGAGCGTTATTACTTTTAAATCCTGAAGCTTGAAATCCGTAAACGGAACTTTGGCATCAACATCTTCTTGGTAATATCCAGACAGCAGATCGTTAAAAGGAGGCATTAGAACAAGCGTTTGTTTTCCTTTTTTTCCAACGAGCCAAACAGGATATTTGCTGTTCTCGAATTTTATATAAAAATGAAGATGCGCGAGAACTAAAGCATCGCTTTTCAAGCACGAATCAGAAGGCCTAGCGTGTCCGTGTGCTAGACCGACTTTAGCCCTGCCATTTTTTAGGACTATGCCTTCCGAACCGGCATACGCTGCAAAGTTATGAAGAATCTTATCTATGTATGCATCGTGGTTACCTTGTATTATCGTTATCTTGAAAAGTTTAGAAACTTCTTGAAAGACAGATACAAGCTCGTTTATTTCCTCTGCTGTCGGCATCAATATGCTGTCTTTTACGTCTCCAACAATTATCAGTTCTTCAGCACCCGTAATGCTCTTCAACTCTTGGATTCTTTTTATGTATCTTTCTTTTTGAATCGGCACGTATATCCCTCGTTCTCTTTCAGATATTTCATAACCTACATGGAGGTCCGCTATTGCAAGATATTTGTTAAAGATCAGTATAGCCGGGTATCCTTCAACAAACTTTAAGTAGTTTGGCAAGACATGATCTCGCATTGTATATTTTTTGCTTGCTCGATTAATAAAAGTAGATGACAAAATCATAGTGAAAGTTTTTATCGGCCATTTTTAGATTAAAACTGAGAAAAAATTTTAGTAACAATTTTATCAATAAAATAGGGGGCACAAAATAGTATTGAAAGATAGAAAACAGTTAGGCAAATGGCAGATGGAGAGCAAAAGGAAAGTTGCTTTTTCTTTGTATAAGCTCTTTTCAGAGTTAGATGATGAAGGAACCATTGTTGTAGTAGAAGGTAAAAGAGATTATATCGCTATAAAAAGCCTTGGATATAAGGGTAAAATATTCCAGCTATGCGGGAGTGGAAAGGGCACTGGAAACCTTGCATCTGAACTGTCTTATTATAAAAAAATTGTTATAATGCTGGACTATGATAAAAAAGGAGAAAGCCTAGTCAAGTCTGTGACAGAAAAATTATCATATGGCGGCGTTACGATAGATCTCAGTACGAGAAAAAAAGTCAGGGAGATAGCTAAAGGTATAAACCATGTAGAAGATCTCAGAAAATTTTCACAGTACTTGATTCAGGAATCTTAAGTCATCAATTCTAAGTAATCATTTGTTATAGAAAGTAAAGTATTGTTCACAGTGCACGGATCGGCTTCGCCTTCTATGTATATTTTATCGCCATAAGGATAAAAGTAGTTTAATTTCATATAATTTTCCCATACGAGTTTGAGCAGGTTCAAATTCTCATATGTGTCTGGCTCAGGATTTCGTTTTACAGAAGTTTCAGGTTTGATGTCTATTACTAGTGTTAGATCCTGCTTTGGCACATTTTTTTCAAAATTTAGTATTTCTTCTGCGTTTATCCCTTTAGCCGCATGATAAACTACGTTGCTTTCGCTCCAGCGCTTTGCAAGAACCACGTTTTTTTCCCCGGCGAGCCATTCAATTACCTTTTGTTTGTGCTGCGCTCTATCCAGGCTCCAAAGCATCCAGGCTAGCTTGATTGTTTTTTTGTTTTCAGTAAGATAATGTTTGATCAAACCTCCAAGCCTTGTTTCATAAGACGGTTGCAATATTGTAAGCACGTTATACCCTTTTTCAGTTAAAAACTGTTTTAGCGGTTTAACGCATCCTTTCCCTGAGATAGCCTGAGTTTCTTTGCCAGACTTATCGATTCCAGAGACAACTATAAAATTTCCTTTTTTGATATAGTTCGTCTCGCTAGTAAGATTTTTGTAAGATCTCACTATATCTTCAGCAAGTAAACTATCGTTTACAAAACGTAGAACCTCATCTGGCACTATTTTATCATTTTTTATAAAGCTTTCATATATAAACGAAAGCAAGCCTTCTAAATCAATCTCACTGTTCATCAATGTAAACATCCCCGCTCACTGGATCTACGGTAATAGCCTTATCGTTGAACTTCTTTATAAGATCAAAATCATGTTGGCTTATCGTCAAAAGGGGTATGTCGCTTATAGCGCAACCTGAAGCCAAAAGCGCGTCTACTGAAGAAGTTATTATAGCTAAAGGGGCCTTTTTGTTTTTCTTTAAACTGTAAATAATGTATGGAGCGACTGTGCTTCCAATCATGTATGGAAAGGATAGAACTTTCCCCGTTATTTCTATTTCTCTATCATCAATTTTTAAGGTTCCCCTTTTTGGATTGACCATGCCTAAAAAAGATATCGGGTTTTCAACAATTTTTAGTGTTGAACTTATAAGAGCTGAACCTTCAACTATAACTTCTGCTTTAACTTTCATTTTTAGCTTCGCCAGGTATCGTTGCTTCTCTAAATCTTTCTTTGTTTGCTCTTAAAGGTATCGTGGCATCTATCCCTAGCTTATCTGTTAACAGCATTTCTTGATCGCTCGAGGGATCAAGGCTAGAACCCTTAGCGTTCTTGATCACTAGCAGGCCCTTGGATGCTTGAAACCTTGTAGCAAGAGCTCGTTCAACATCAACTGGATTAGCAGGGTCTATGTCATCGTCAACAACTACGGCAAGCTTCAGAGAAGGATGGGCAGCAAAAGCCGCTATGATAGCGTTAACAGGATCTCCTTCTAGCTTTTTGTTTATCTGTATAACTGCGTGAAGCCATTTGCTTCCGCCTTCACTCAGCACAACCTTTTTTACCGATGGAACTGAGCTCTTCACATCTTTGTTCAGCTTTGCTTCAACAGGAAAACCCATGAGCCATCTGTGCTCTGTTCCCCCGGGCAGGACATCCCAGTAAATTGGGTCTATCTTGCTGTAAACTTCTTCAAATCTGATAACTGGTTGTTGCCTGGTATGGTCATAATTTCCCAGCATTTCAACCATGCAATCAGAATCCCTTTCTTCTCTGCTTATGTAACCTTCTATAACAAATTCAGATTCGGGAATTGGCAATTTGTGCAATGGGCTTTCATAAAAATCTAACCCTTCAGCAAGAGAATTGGCGATTTCCATTTCAAACGTTCCTAGAGGAGCCTGGTAAGCTGCGGCCATTTCGACTGCTGGATGAACTCCTATAACTACAGTTACCGGGGCATCTTTGCCTGATTCTTTCCACATGTTCCAGATAGCGTGCAGATGTCTTCCCTCAACCATCCTTATGACACCTTTACCGTTTCCCAAGAGCCTGATCCTGTGCACGCTGGCGTTGAGAATCTTATTATCTGGGCTCTTAGCAATAACTATACTCGATGTGACGTAATAACCAAGGTCTTTTTCAAAATGCCATATCGCCGGGATGTCGTTGTCTGAAATCTTTTGATAACCGCTTACCTCAAAGTTTTTCGTTACAATTTTTTTGGGGGACACAACGGATCTTATAAATTCGTCATGAATGTTCGCTGGCTCTGTATCAAAAGCTATAGAAACAGTTTTTTCCGACATTATGAGGTTCGATACTATGTAACCTTTTTTATCCTTAGGCTTCATCTTGATGGGCGAATTTATGTTTTTTTCGTAGATTGCTGCTTCAAACTTCCTTTCAACTTCTCCTACGTCCTTAAGCATTTTTTTGCTTTCAAGATTGCTGATGTAGCTTCGCAAATTATTATTTCCCATCATTTAACTTATTTTTTATCCCATTATAAAAACAAAGCGTTCATTAAGAAGCTGATCAAATTTACGCATTTTCAAGTTTTAGAGGAGGTCATAAAAATCGCAATCATGGAGTTTTGCTCGAAAAAGTTATATTTATATAAAATGAAAGGAAAAAGCGAGATAAATGCCAAACATTGAAAATTTAACCAAAAGAAAGATTACGGGAGGTAAAAGGAGAGCGTACAGGGGAAAAAGGAGAAGAGAAAGGAAAGCGCAGCCACGTGTCGTTGAAGTTGGTGAGCTTATAACTAAAAGTAGAAGAGTTAGGGGCGGAAATATAGTAACATATGTGGTGAGAACAGATAAAGTAAACGTTGCAACTCCAGAAGGAACTAAAAACGTTAAAATTTTATCCGTCGTTTCTAACCCAGCTAACAGAGATTATGAAAGAAGGGGCGTTATTACAAAAGGCGCTATTGTAGCTACAGAGCTAGGAAAAGTTAGGATAACTTCAAAACCATCAAAGAACGGCGCCCTTTCAGGTGTGTTGCTTAAATAAACGACAAAGTTAAAAACAAAAAACAACAACCAAGATAAAGGGCCCGTAGCTCAGGATGGCAGAGCGCCCGGCTCATAACCGGGCGGTCGTGGGTTCAAGTCCCACCGGGCCCATTTTAAAATAAGTCGTAGCCGATCGAAAAATAAGATTGTTTGTCTCTATGTAAAGAAGTTTATGATTAAATATAAAACAGCAGACAGGAAATACGCTAAAAATGCATAACCCAGTAGAGGAACGCCATACTGATAAAATTCTGTTTTTGAATTATCTTGTTTTTCATTATTTTCTGATCCTTGTTTTTCTGGCAACCAGAACTTCCTTTCTTCGTTTTTAATTTTGTCCTTTTTTATCTTAAGCCCCTTCTTCCTTAGATAAACCCTCATGAGGTCAAAAATGGTTATAATCGATAAAAACACGGGCAAAAAGTCCAGAACATACACAGCAGAAAATATAGCGGGCAGGCCGAGGAGGTCACCGCTTGCAATATAATTATACCTAAATAATATGTAGGACGCTATTCCTATTATTATGCCCATAAAAACCCCAAACAAGGCAACCCTTATTCCAAATATAAAATAAGTAACTATGTAAGAAAGATAAGGAAGAAAGATAAATATATCATCAACCTCTCTATGGAGGAAATCTTCGATTGCGCCGGGCAAATAAAATATTGCAGTAACAGCGATCAAAGCTATTTTTAAGGCTTCCTGCATCAAACCTAAACTTTAACTTAAGTAATAAAAAACATTGCGGAATTTAATAAACGTTTAAAAGGGGAAAAATTACAGAAACAAAAGTTGTCGATATACCTTTACAATGTATACAGAAACCCAAACGTTGGATTGTTCCTAAAGGTATCTGAGCGAGCATTATTGATTCCTCAAGGTTACCCTGAAAGAAAGGGAAAATTGATGGCCGAAATGCTTAGGGTTAACTTTTATTACGCCAGTGCTGGGGGCGGAAGGCTACTAGGGCCATTGATGGTTATGAATTCTTCTGGGGCGCTTGTGACCAAGTTCGCAACTGATGATGAAGTAGCAGGGATAGAAAGATCGATAAGCGGAAAAGTGGAAAGGCTCGACTCTATTTACACATCAGTTGGAAACCTTTTTTTGGTCAATGACTATGGCGGTATAGCCTCACCCATTCTTTCTGACAGGGAAGTTGAGCAGGCATCTAGAGTATTAAAAGTAAAGTTCATCAGGATGCCTATAGCGGGATACTTTCAGGTTGGGGCTGTTGGCATGGCTACAAATAACGGAGCGCTGCTGCATCCCATGTCAAACGGGGAAGAGCTTAAAAAAGCCAAAGAGGCGCTCGGCGTTGATGTGGATGTGGGCTCCATAAATGGTGGGGTACCTTTTGTAGCTTCGGGAATTGTTGGAAATACTAATGGTCTTATTGTAGGTCGGAGCACTACAGGGCCAGAACTCATGATAATAAGCAGAGCTTTTAAATTTGAAGGGAACCCTGTAAAGCACATAAAGATGCTAGAAGATTAAACAAAAAGCCATATTAAACAATCTTTGCCCATTTTAAAAACCTATTGTACACTTAAAATGCTAAAAAATAGAAATTCGTCTAAATTCTGTTATTTTTGTTAAAAAGTTTAAATAAGCAAACATTCATTATAAGCTTACATGACTTATAAAAATGTTGGAAAAGAGGTCCCGCAAGCAGATTCTTGGTTGAAAGTAACTGGGACCCTGAAATACGCTTTCGACATTAACTTTCCTGGAACTCTTTATGCAAAGCTTGTTACAAGCAAGTTACCGCACGCTAAAATAAAGAGCATCGATATATCGGAAGCTTTGAAAGTAAAGGGCGTTATAAACGTTGCAACCGGAAAGGATTTTCCATACAGGCTTGGACTTTATCTATCTGACAGGGATGTGCTCGCTGTAGATAAAGTAAGGTGGATAGGGCATCCTGTTGCAGCAGTTATAGCTGATTCTCTAGAAGCTGCTGAAGAAGCCGCAGAAAAAGTTAAAGTAGAATACGAACCGCTAGAGCCCGTGCTTACGGTTGAAAGGGCTCTTGAAAAGGATGCTCCTTTGATTCACGAAAAGCTTGGAGAGTACAGAGTTTTTCCAGGTTTTCATCCAGTTCCAGGGACAAACATCGCAAACGTTTTTGAGCTTAAACACGGCGATGTCGAAAATGCACTAAAAGAGGAAGATACAATTATAATTGAAGAAACATACAGACTTCCTCAGATAAGCCACGTTACAATGGAAACTCAAAACGTGCTTGCTTGGTGGAGATTTGACGATTATGTCGAGGTTTGGACAAGCATACAGTCGCCTTTTGCAACAAGGTATTTGATGGCCGACGCTCTAAAGTTGCCCGTTAACAGGATAATAATTCATGCACCACCCGCAGGAGGAGGTTTTGGGTTAAAGGCAGGGCTAGGCTGGGAGCCGCTAGTGGCTCTTCTCTCAAAGTTTGCAGGCAGAAAACCCGTTAAGCTGGTTTTAAGCAGGGCAGAACAGATGACTTCTGCTCCAGCGAGGGACGGCTTCATAGCAAAAGTTAAGGCCGGATTTAAAAGAGACGGAAGGTTTGTAGCATACAAGGCAGAATTTTACCTGGATGCTGGAGCTTACGCAGATTATACTATAAATGTAGCCAGGACAGCAGGTTATTCTGCTGACGGGGCTTACGATATTCCGAACGTTCACGTTACGTCTTACGCTGTTTATACAAATAAAATTCCAACAACAGCTATGAGGGGTTTTGGACATCCTGAGAACCACTGGGCACTTGAGCTTACTCTAGACAGAGCCGCGAGCGTCCTTGGAATTGACCCTGTTGAAATAAGGCGTAAGAACCTGCTAAAGCCAGGGGAGTCTGTAAGGGCAACGGGGGAACGGGTTAGAGAAGACGAAGGCGACCCTCAAAAAGTTCTTAGTGTTCTGGCCCAAGCAATAGACCTCAACCATGTAGAAAGGGCTTCAGAACCTTGGAAAATAAGAGCAAAAGGTATAGCGCTCTTGGTAAAGGCGCCTTCTCAGCCGCCTAACGCCGGAGCTTCAGCTGTGGTGAAGTTAAACGAAGACGGAACAATAGACGTTTTAACAGGGAACGGCAGCATGGGTCAGGGAACACCGACATCCTTAGCGATCTTAGCTGCAGAGGCATTTGGGGTTCCTCTAGAAAAAATCAAGATAAACCAGCTAGAAATGGTTAGCACGGATACAAACCCATATACTTGGCAGACAGTTGGAAGCAGAGGGCTTTTCTCTGACGGCATAGCTCTACTTAGGGCTATCGAGGACGCAAAAAATCAGATAAAGGAAACGGCTTCACGGGTCTTCAAGGTGCCGGTTGACGATGTTGAAATATCAGAAGGCTATGCTTACTCAAAAACGCACCCATGGATCAGAAAGGAGATCAGAGAGTTTGCTATGGGTTATACATATCCGGATGGGACGACCGTTGGTTCGCCCGTTATAGGAAGAGGAAGCTATGCACCGATTTTGAACACTTTCTTGGACGCAAACGGCCATGGATCTAACACCGTTTTTCATACATACGGCGGTACAGGTGTGGAGCTTGAGATAGACCTGCTTACAGGAGAAGTTAAAGTGCTAAGAGCCGTGCAGGTATATGATGTTGGGAAGGCAATAGATCCTCTGCTTGTAAAAGGCCAGATGGACGGGGGCTTTATAATGGGACTCGGTTCAGCGTTGTTTGAGCAGTTAAAATTCGGCGAAGACGGAAAAGTTCTAAATCCAAACCTCATAACCTATTATGTTCCTCACTTTGAAGACATGACTGCAAGCATGGAGAGTTATATTATAGAGACTCCGCAAAAGGATGGACCCCTCGGCGCTAGGGGTGTTGGAGAACACGTTATGGTTGCTGTGGCCCCTGCAATAGCAAATGCGATATTCAGAGCAACGGGAGTTAAGATTAACGAATTGCCTATAACAGCTGAAAAGTTATGGAAGGCGATAAAAGAACAGAAACCAGAACTGATAGATAAAGCCTTGAAATCATTTTTTGAAGAAGGCATAAAAGAGGTTGAACAGATATGAGCTTTACAACGCCTTATTTTACTCTACCCAAGTTCGTTTATTTCAAGCCAAAAAATATCGAAGAAGCGCTGGGCATGCTAAAGCAGCACAAAGGAAGAGCAAAGGTCATGGCAGGGGGTATAATGCTTGTAAATTTGATGAAAGAAAGGCAGATTTTTCCTGAATACGTAATAGACTTGAAGAACATAGATGAATTGAAGAAGATAAACGTTACAGAAAATGGAATTGAAATAGGAAGCATGGTAACTGCAATAGAACTGCAAAATTCGAAACTTATAAAAGAAAAATGCCCTGCGCTGGCTAAGGCGGCTTCCTTTATGGGAGACAGGACTCTACAGCATACAGTTACTATAGGCGGAAACATAAGTGTTGGAATGCCGAGTACAGATGGTTTACCTGCACTTATGTCTATGGATTCAGTACTGGAAGTCAGGAGCTCTGAAGGTAAACGTTTCTTGCCTTCCTCTGAGCTGGTTCTTGGCATAGGAAGGACATCTCTGAAAGAAGATGAGATCATTACAAAGATAATCGTACCTAACGACGAAAAAGTTATGGGAACATATCTGAAATTTATTAACGCCAGCGAAGTTGCCATTGCTACAGTTGCCGTCACAGTGCATCATGAAAAGAAAAAATTGGCCTTGTCGGTTGGGGCTATAGCTCCTAGGCCTTATTATTTTGATAACTCTTCTCTTCAATGGAACTGGGAAGGATCTGTTGCAGAAAACATAAAGAGAGCTTCTGACGTGGTATATAAAGCCGTGCAACCTATGTCAGATGCTGTGGCTAGCGCAGAATATAGAAAAGAAATGTCAAAAATACTTACCGCTCGTGCTCTAAAAGAAGTTTTTGGAGGTGCCTGAAATGAGGACCATTTCACTTAAGGTTAACGGTATAGTCAAAGAAGTAGCTGTAGAAGATAATGAACTGCTTTTAAATGTGTTAAGAGAAAAACTTGGCGTAACAAGCGTTAAAGCTGCCTGCTGGAGAGGTGAGTGCGGGCTATGCACAGTTCTACTTGACGGCATTCCTGTAAAGAGCTGCATGACGCTTGCTGTAGAAGCTGATGGAAAAGAGGTAATAACTGCAGAAGGTCTGTATTCTGATGAAAGAGCAAAGAAGCTCATGGAGTCCTTCGTTAAACACGGAGCTATGCAGTGTGGGTTCTGCACTCCTGCTTTTGTAGTTACATCGCATTACGTTCTGAGCAAGAATCCTGATATAGATGGTGAGGAACTGAAAAAAGAACTTAACGGTGTTATATGCAGGTGTGGCACTTATTATCAGATATACGAAGCTGTAAAAGACGCAGAAAAATACTATAAAAAAGAAAAGGTTTAATTTTTTAAAAAGGAACTCCTTCTTCTTTTAATGCTTTTTTTAGCTGATTTATGTCTGCATCTATTTCAGGGGGTTCTTTATAAAGGGATTGTGCGAACGCGAGATCCTTGAACCCTGAGCCAGTGACCAGAACTACTACACGATCGCTGCGATCAATCACCTTATTGTCAATTAGCTTTCTTAAAGCGCCAAGAGCAGCGGCACCACTGGGTTCGGCAAATATTCCTTCGTACTTAGCAAGGTCTTTAACAGCCTGAGCGATTTCTTCATCGTTGGCAGTTTCACCCGTACCTCTCGTCTTTTTAACGCCTTCTAATGAAGCGTCACCATCCCAAGGATATGGGTCTGATAATCCTGAAGCGATTGTATGAGGATGCTTTTCTGCCTCAATCTTTTCAAAAGGTATGTTGTTCTTGATTGCCCTTACCAGAGGGCTGTTTCCCTCAGGTTGAACGGGGACAAGCCTAGGATAGTAGTTAACAAAACCTATCTCTTTTAAGTCCCTTACCCCTTTCCAAATCCCTGCTAGCAGACAGCTGCTGCCTGTCGGCACGAGCATCCAGTCATAAGGCTTCCATTCAAACTGTTCTGCAACTTCAAAAGATATGCCTTTAGGCCCTTCAACTTGGTATGGGTTAAAAGGACCGAAAGAAGGTGAAGGATACCAGCCCATTTCTTCTACAGCAGCAAGCATCATCTTTACTGTTGGATCTTCCCCTTTTTCTATGCCCCTTACCTTTATCACCGATGCGCCGTAGAGTTTCAGCTGGGCCACTTTAGAAACGCTGGCAGTTGAAAGAACAAACGCAACTGTCTTTATTCCAGCCTTTGCAGAGTAAGCAGCAAGCGCTGCCGCAGCGTTCCCACTGCTGGCAGTTGTATCGACCTTCACCCCCAATTCAACTGCCTTTGCGACGCTGACAGACATGGACCTGTCCTTGAACGAACCTGTTGGGTTTCTGGTTTCGTCCTTTATATAGAGCTCCTTCAAACCATAAGCTTCTGCAAGCCTTGTGGCCTTTATCAAAGGCGTACCGCCTTCTCCGAGTTTGACAGCGAACTTTTCATCAACCGGCATCAGTTCTTTCCATCTCCATGTGTCGTGGGGCCTTTTCGAAAGCGATTCCTTCGTTAGCTTCTCTTTTATCTTTTCGTAATCATAAAATACGTCCAGTCTGCCCAGATCTTTTTTATCACACATCACGTGACCTTCTTTAGGGTCGTAAACTTTTCCACACCTTGAACAAACCATTTTTGTTACGTAGCTCATCTCTTCTCATCTTAGGTCATAACTTTGCCTTTTAAAGGCTTTTTGGAACCAGAAAGGAGAATATTATTCCATAACGCTTATTATTTTAGAAAGACGTTATCTTTACCATGGGTTTTAAGCTGTCGGGCTTTGAAGGAGGTAAAACCGAAAAGCACGAAGTAGTAATAATAGGGAGCGGCCCTGCAGGTCTTACGGCAGCTATATATGCTGTAAGGGGAGGAGCAGACATGATACTGATAGGCGGATATTCTTCAGGAGGCCAACTGATGCTTACAAGCGAAGTTGAAAATTTTCCTGGTTTTCCAGAGCCCATCCTTGGTCCAGAACTGATGAAAAGGATGAGGCAACAGGCTGAAAGGCTTGGTGCACAGATTATAGATAAGGACGCTACGGAAATTAACCTGATGGAGAGGCCATTTAAGATCAAGGTTGAAGATGACACTTACCTAGCAGATGCAGTTATACTAGCTATGGGCGCTTCCGCAAAAGAACTCGGGTTGCCTTCAGAAAGAAAGTTCAAGGGTAAAGGGGTTTCATACTGCGCTGTGTGTGACGGCATGTTTTTTAAGAACATGGATGTGGCTGTTGTTGGAGGAGGAGATACAGCAGTTGAAGATGCTATCTATTTGGCGAAGATCTGTAAAAGCGTCACACTCATACACAGAAGGGATAAGCTCAGAGCTCAGGCTATAATGCAGAAAAGGGCTTTTTCATTGCCTAACATAAGGTTTGTGTGGAACAGCGAAGTAGTGGAGATCGTGGGTGATACCAGAGTTGAAGGGGTAAAAGTAAAAAACAAAATTACAAACGAAGTTACCCTTATTCCAGCAAAAGGCGTTTTTATTGATATAGGTCACATACCGAATACGATGCTGGTCGAGGGGCAGGTCGAGCTTACTGAGAACAAGTACATAAAACTTTACGGAGAAACAGGAACAAGCATTAATGGGGTTTTTGCGGCTGGAGACATAGCAGATCCAGTATACAGGCAGGCAATCACTGCTGCTGGCATGGGAGCAAAGGCAGCGTTGGACGCTTTAAGATATCTTCAGGAAATAAAGGAAAAAGAATGAATGCTGAAAATGAAAAACTGACCAGAATCATAGATCGAGTTTTAGAGTCAAGGAAAGATCTGACAAAAGATAAGCTAATGGAACTTATAAAAGAAAAAAAGCAGCAGATAGGTGCGGGTTACCTTACAGATCTCGGTGCCCTTTACCTAATTTTAAACGAACTTGGGATAAAGTTGGAGGAATACACTAAGTTATCTGAAATCACGGCTGAGAAAAAAGGGGTAAACTTAACCGCATACCTTTTGTCCTATAAAAAGTACGAAAAAAGGACGGTTTTTTACATTTATGATGAGTACCTGATGAGAGGTATATACTGGGGAGAAGAAGATGTTTTCAAGAGCATACCACTGGGCTCAAAAATAATACTGAAAAACGCTCAGGTTAAAAAAGGCAACAAAGAACAGCTGGAGGTTCATCTGAACTCACAATCAAGCGTTAGCACGACAAACGAAGTCTTAAAGCTGGAGGAACTTCTTTTAAAAAGCCCAAACGCAAAGAATTTTATAATTAGGGGCATAGTTGAAGGCCCGGTAAAAAAGGTTTCATACAAGAAAAAAGACGGGTCCGAGGGCAGCGGGGTCAGCTTTTTTGTAAAAAACATAACTAGGTACAGGGCAGTTTTGTGGGACTACGAATATGAAGTGCCAATCGAAGAAGGCCTCACGATAACAGCAGCACCTGCGCTAATCAGGAAAAGCGATTACGGGCAAGAGGTATCATTCTTGAAACCATATACAGTGATATTAGCGCCTTCTATCATGGAGGTTTATGGCGCTGGAGAAAACATTCTGCTTTTGGATGAATTTGGTAACGTCAGGCCGTCTAAGCTTAACAGTGAGTGCGCCGGTTCTGAATCAGTAATCTTAAAAAAAGCTAGGTTTCAGTTCCCAATTTTTATAGTTGAAGAATGTCTGAAGCATAACGCAAAACTGAACTATCAACCTTTGCTTCAAAAAGTAACTTCTGCAGAAAAAGGCTACGTTTCGCTTGATTTTATAGTGCTTTCTGAACTTGTAATGAGGACACCTGACAAGTATGAAATGATGATAGGAGATGATTCAGGCGAAGGAAAAATATTGGCATCATCAGAACTGTCATCAAAGTTAAAGGACTTCAAAGTAGGAGAAAAAGTAAGGGCATTAGGATTATGGTCGCTTGGCGAAGGTTCTTTTATGGCTAACGAATATACGTATTTTACAAAGGTTTAGCTACAAATTTAATATTTTTCGTTTACCATTATCTTTCTGGAATCAGTACAGAAACGATTATAAAAAAGTAACGTGATTATTATATTATGAAAATCTTCAGAGTAAGAACTTTTGTTCCAGGTTTTGATGAAATACTTTATGGAGGAATACCTGAAAGGAACGTTGTTCTTGTTTCCGGAGGGCCTGGTACGGGGAAGTCAATACTAGCAAAGCAGTTCCTTTATAACGGCCTTTTAAAGGGAGAACACGGGGTTTTCGTTGCGCTAGAAGAGCACCCAGTATCAGTCAGGAGAAGCTTTGCTCACTTTTCATGGGACATATCTAAATATGAAAAGGAGGGCTCGTTTGCAATAGTTGACGCTTTTACAGCAGGTATAGGTTCTTCAGCTCAGAGAGAAAGATATTTGGTAAAGGATCCTGAAAGCGTTCAAGAACTTGTTGACGTTTTAAGGGCTGCCATTAAGGACACGGGCGCAAAAAGAGTTGCGATAGACTCCGTAAGCACGCTTTATCTTACGAAGCCAGCTCTTGCCAGAGGTACTGTTATGATACTAAAAAGAGTTATTGCTGGTCTTGGTAACACCGCGCTTTTCGTTAGCCAGATATCTGTAGGTGAAAGAGGTTTCGGGGGACCCGGCGTTGAGCACGCTGTAGACGGCATTGTAAGAATAGATCTCGATGAGGTAGAAGGCAGGCTTTACAGGTCTGTGATAGTCTGGAAGATGAGGGATTCGAAGATTTCAATGGTTAGGCACCCTATGGAAATAAATGATGACGGTATAAAGGTTCTCTGGGATAAATCTCTGAACATTTCACCTGCAGGCGCAAAGATAAGCGATCTTCCTGCAGAAGTTAAAGAAGAAATGAAAAAGGCGGTTGAAGAAGCGGAAAAAGGGGTTCATGAAGTTCAAGAAGAATATTAAAAATTTATAGATTAAATTGGAGATGCTTTAATTTTTGAAAATCGTTGTTTTTCTATTTTGTTTAATGTTTCAGTAAAAATAGTAAAAATTCCTGTTTTTCGATACTGCTATTTAGTTTAAAAATTTAAAAATAAGTTTTTTAAAAAATATAATATGAGCACAGAATCTGTACCATTAAAACCTGTGGGAAAGGAAGACATAAGGAAGCTAGAAAGCGCTCTGCTTACAATTTCTTTGTTTTCAAAAGAAACTGTTGACGCAATCGGCAATCCGCATGAAAGGCTAACATGGGTCGATTCTCTTTATGTAGCTGCGGCAGCATTTGCAAGGGACAAGGCCGGGATGACTGCCAGCCAGATAGCTGATGAAATAGGAGTAACAGAGGCTACTATAAGAAAACACTTGAAAGGCGAGACCAAAGCTGGCCAGATAATAAAACAGAGTTATGAAAAACTGAAGAACGAAGGATTTATCGTTACTATGCCTGGATGCGAACAACCTCAGCAGGTTAAGAGCCTAGAAGATCAGTTAAAGAACTTGCAGGAAAAGGTATCCAAAGCTAAAGACCTTTTAAACCAGGTAATTCAAACTCTAGGTTAATTTTTTGAAATTTAAAACGAGCCGGGGGTGGGATTTGAACCCACATAAATGCGGTCTGCAGCCGCACCCGTGGCCGTTCCGGCACCCCGGCTCATATTTCTTCTATTCTTTTAGCTTATTAATTTTTAGCAAATACTCTAGGATTGCGCTGAAATCATCTTCTGCAAAACCAAACTCGGTGGCGCCCGTGTACGTGCTCCAGAGAGTTGAATGAACAGGGAGGTAAATGCTGTATTTATCCGAGACTTTTGAAATAAGTCCCAGATCTTTTTTCATGTGCTTTAGATAAAACGTAGGTTCATAGTTACTCACAAGCATCTTCTGTCCTTTAGTTTCGCTGAATTCTGTCTTGTAGCCGCTAGCGTTTATAAGGTAAATAAACAACCTTGGATCAACTTTCATTTTCTGCACTAGGGTTAACCCTTCAGCTATCAGTTCAGCATAGCCCGCAACTAAGAGGTTAAACGCAAGCTTAAGCGACAGCGCATCTCCTATATTGCCGGCATAAATTGTTCTGGTCGCAAAAGTTTTGATCAAGTCTGACATTTCTTCATACTTTGACCTGTCTCCTCCGATAAGGGCTATCAGTTCGCCCCTCAGTGCTTTATCTGGCCCGCCAATAAGAGGTACCTCGAGCCTGTAAGCGTTTTTCCTTTTCAGCTTTTCGTTTATATACTTTGACATTATAGGCGAAATTGTGCTAAAGTCTATTATCATTTTGTTAGGCCTTATATAATCTGATATGCCGTGGTTCCCGAGTATCACGTCTTCATCGGCTTCATCATCCGTTACGCTTACAAGTATTACGTCACTTTTTTCTACTACATCGCTTATTGATGGGAGTATCTCTACCCTGTCCCTTATGGAATCAACTTTTGATTTGGTCCTGTTATAACCGTAAACAGTATACCCTGACTGAATAGCCCTAAGAGCTAAAGCCTGTCCCATTTTACCCAATCCAATAAAACCTAGTTTCAATTTCACTTATGTATTAAAAACTTAATTATTTAACCTTTATAAAAAAAGCAATGGACTGTTTGGAAGGCATCCTAAAGCGAAGAAGCATAAGGAAGTTCACCGATGAGAATATTAAAGAAGAAGAGCTCGAGGCGCTTCTGAACTCGGCTATCAGCGCTCCCAGCCCGCACAACGAGCAGCCCTGGGAGTTCTTGATACTGAAAGAAAAACATACCATAGAAAAACTTGCTTCAAAGCTTAAGGAAGAGTACATTAAGAGTGGGAAAGCTGACGAAGAAAAAGCTGAAAGGACCTACAGGATCGTTTCCTCTGCTAAAGTGATCCTCATAGGTTTTCTGAACATCAAAAAGCTCAGGAGCGATAGTCATAACGAGAGGCTTATGGGAATGCAGAGCCTTGCTGCTGCAGCGGAAAATGTATTGATTGCCGCAAACTGTCTAGGCTTGGGGGCGCACTGGAGGGCGATCCCCTTGGTAAGGCCCGATATATTTTCGGATATGTTCAGGATTCCGGACTACGTTGAACCTCAGTGGATGATACTACTTGGTCGACCAGGCGCTTTGCCAAAACCAAAATATCTGCAGAAAGAAGGGGTTTTTCATTTTAACGGATGGGCTTAGGTAGAAGCTCAATCTTTTTTATAACTTCTGAATCAGGGATCATAGTACATTAACTAAAAAAGAAAATTTTGAATGCTGTCGACGACGCTAAAAGAAACGGCTAAATACACATTTATAACAATCTTATAGAAACATGAGAAAAATACCACGAACTATGGCAACCCAGCATCCGGATAATGCAAACGTACCTGGCTGGGTTAAAGGCAGAGGTTCAATAGAAGGAGATGATGAAGTCTATGAAGCGTATCTAGCTTACTCTTCTTATGGCGTAGAAGAAGTAATGTGGGACGCAGAAGGCAAAGATGTAGACACTCACGTCGTGAGAAAACTTTTAACCATGTACCCTGAATATTTTAAAGACAACGTCCTAGGAAAGCACATTTACTTAACTTACAGGCTGCCAAATCCTTTTATAGAAGGCGTTGACAGAAAGGTGTTTGCTGAAACTCTTGAAAGTGTGCCTATAAACCACGACGTTGGCGAGAGATTTTATGGGGAAGCCGTCACGGTTCCTGTTTTTGAAACAATATTACCTTTCACTACAAACGCTGAACAGCTCATAGCTTTAGCCAGATATTATGAAAAAGCGGTCGTAAACAAAGAAGGGATGCAGCTAACTGAAAACCTGAAGGTCAGGGATCTTATAGGTGAAACCAAACCTAAATGGATCGAAGTCATACCTTTGATAGAGGACATGGACTCTCTTCTTAACATAAAATTGATAATCGAAAGGTACATCGATGCAGTAAAAGTACCTTACCTGAGGGTTTTCATTGCGAGGTCAGATCCTGCGATGAACTACGGCATGGTTACCTCTGTACTTCTTGCTAAAAACGCCCTGAGTGAACTAAAGAAGACAGAAGAAGAGCGCCATATACCAATATACCCCATCATAGGTGTGGGGAGCCTTCCTTTCAGAGGACATCTAAGCCCGTCTAACGTTGAAAACGTTTTCAACGAATACAGAGGAATATGGACTTATACAGTGCAATCTGCGTTCAGGTATGATTATGGTTTAGAAGAAGCAAGAAGCGCAATAAGGTTTCTCAACATAAGCAAACCTTATGAAAAAGAAGAACTCAGCGCAGACGAGCAGAAAATTTTCAGAAAGATTATAGAAACTTACACGCGTTCTTACCAGAACATCATAGAGGGCCTGGCGCCACTTATAAACGGGATTTCTGGTTTTGTACCAAGAAGGAGAGCAAGGAAGCTACACATAGGTCTTTTTGGATACTCAAGAAGCACGGGCAAGATAACTTTGCCGCGAGCTATAACTTTTGTAAGCGCGCTTTACAGCCTTGGTCTTCCGCCGGAAATCTTCGGCACTTCTTCTTTAGGAAAGCTTAACGAAGAGGAGTGGAACACGCTCATTTCAAGCTACAGGTACCTTGACCTAGACCTTAAGGCGGCCGTGAACTATTTTTCAGAAGAAAACCTCAGGATCCTTAAGGAAAAAATGCTTGTAGATGAAAGTATCATTCAGCAGATAAAGAACGATATCAGTTTTATAGAGTCATATTTTAGCTTCAAAAAAGCAAGCGAAAGATACGATGTTTTAAAGCACAGATTGCTGTCTACCCTTACTCTAGTTGCTTTCATTGAAAAGAACGATGAAGAAGTAATTAAAAACATATCGGAAATGGCAATCTTAAGAAAATCATTAGGTTAAGATCTGAAAAGTATCGCGCCGACCCATAACTTTCCGTGAAGCCCAGTGTTAACCTTAATTATCCTGTACCCTCTCTGATTTAAGAGGTCAGAGAGCTTTTTGTATTCGGTTGTTATCATAACGCCTTCTCCTCCTTCTTCAAGCACCTTATCGAGCCTTTTTACAAATAGTTCGTATATCCTAAGAACCTTTTCTTTTCTCCCGCTTCTAATGCCATAAGGCGGATTTGATATCAGGAACTTAAAGCGGTCCTGTAAATCTATGTTTATAGAATCTCCACGAATGATTTCAATATACTCGTTAAGTTTCGCAGAACTCACATTTTTTAAGGCCCCTGTAAAATGCTTGCGAGATATTTCAATACCAACGATCTTTTCCTTAATATCAAACTTTTTGTCGATCTTCTTCAAAGCCATTTCTTCCTGAAATTTGTCATAAAAGCTCAGTTTCTTATAGCTGAAATTACCGGATGGCTTTACGGGCGATGAAAACGCATAAAGCGCCGCTTCGATTGGTATCGTTGCTCCTCCAGTAAATGGATCTATTAAGCTTGAACCATCCCATTGAGACATAATCACCAAAGATGATGCCAGGGTTGGCTTTAGCGAAGAGGGGTGGTTGTACGTCCTGTATTCTCTGAAGTTAAGTCCGTTGCCAGTAGTGTTCAAACTTATAAAAAGCTCGTTTCCTATAAGGTCGGCCTCTATTTCAACGTCGGGGTTTTCCAGGTCAACTTTGATCTTGCTCCCTTTATCTTTCAGGTAGGAGTCTATAACAGCCTGTCCAACAGTTCTGGCGATGTCGATGGAAGTAAAACCATGAATTCCGCTCCTTTCAGATCTTACTGCGAAAGATTGATCTGGACTTATAAAGGTATAATCTAAAGATAAGGCTTTTCTGTATATATCTTCAAGGCCATCAACTGTTTCTCTGCTAAGAAGTATGAGGACTTTGTTAACGGTTCTGGCATAATTATTCAGGATGTATATACAGCTTTCGTTTCCTTCTAGCAGAACCCTTGCCTGCCTGAGCTCAACAACACTGCAATTCAGAAGCTCTGCTTCTTTTGCAGAATATTCTTCAAAACCCCTTATCGTAGTAGTCAGAACTTTCAACGCCTGAATCTGATTTGCTTGCTAATAAAAACGGTTTCCTATAAAATTGCGAACAAACAGAATGATTAAAATATAGTTTGTCATAAAGGGTATGAGTTGGCATATGTCAGGATTATAGGCATAACGGGCATGCCAGGTGCGGGCAAGACGACTTTAGCTTCTTATATCTCTGGCAAGCTTGGGATTCCCACTTTTTCTATGGGAAACGTCATAAGGGAAAAAAGTATAGAAATGGGTTACGGGCTAAGCAAAGAAGGCCAGAGAAAGGTGGTAAAGATCTTAAGAGAACAAGGCGGTAAAGATATAGTTGCAAAGCTAACTCTAGAAAAGATAGAAAAAAGCAATTCGGATTTAATAATAATAGATGGAATAAGGTCCCCTACAGAGGTCGATTTTTTTAGCAAAAACGCAAAAATGATAGTTTTGGCTCTGCACGCTAGCCCAAAGAGAAGGTTCTTTCTTCTTAAAAACAGGGGTAGAGAAGACGATCCTAAAGACTTCAGTGACTTCAAGGAAAGAGATAAACTTGAGCTGGAGCTGGGCATAGGTTCAGTTATAGCTACAGCAGATTTCATGATAGTTAACGAAGACATAAGCCTTGAAGATCTTTACAAGCAGTTTGAGCTTCTTCAGGGAAAGATCTTAAAAGCTTTCGAACAGGAATAAACGTTTTTATTGTATCAGGTCAATAATCTGTATATGAGCTTAGAGTCTGTTCTAAAAAAGGACGTTATAACTGTTGATAAAAACAGCACGATATCAGAAATACAGGACCTCTTTGAAAAGCAGAGAGACCTCATAGTTGTTTCAAACGGATCTTTTTATGAAGGCATAATAAACGAGAGTTTGGCTTACAAGATCAATTACGACCCAACAACTACAAAGGTCAAGACTCTCATGAAGGTTGCTCCAAAGCTTTCTGGCAACGAAAACATAGAGGAGGTAAGCAAGCTAATGGTCGAGAGCGGTTTTAAAACTTTGCCTTATGTTTTGCAAGATGGGACACTAGGAGGTGGCGTGTTTGCAGATGATGTGATAACGCAGAGCCGCAACGTTTTCAGGAACATTGCCGTTAAAGACATAATGACCCCCGATCCAGTTACTTTAGATGTAGATTCAACAATTGGGCAGCTTTTATCTACAATGAGAAATGCAGGAGTTTCAAGGGTCATAATAATGGATGGGAAGAAGATAGCAGGAATTGTTACGCTACACGACATAATACAGAAAGTCATTAAGCCAAAGTTCAGACAAAAAAGGGACCGCCCTATCGGAGAGATCAAGGAAATAGCCCAGGGTTCTGTAAAATCAATAATGACTGAAGATGTTAAGACTGTAGAGGAAAATTCAAATGCATTTGAAGCATTTGAGCTTATGAAAAGGTTCAGGTTTTCATCTGTCGTAGTAACGAACAAAAGTTACCTGAGCGGAATAGTAACTAAAGAAGATCTGCTCAGGCAGATAGCTTCAATGAACGTAAATGAACCTTCTATATTTTTGCAGCTGTCGAGAAAGGGGGTTATAGAAGAGCTCGAGTATGATCCTGAAACTATAAGGAGCAGAATGCTGAGCTTAACGAGAAAGTATTCAAGAATTCTGCAGAATTCAAGCATTACAATATACGTGAGCGGAGACCAGAAGCAGAAAAGAGGTAAACCTCACGTTATAATAAGGATCCAGGTAAACGGGCCATATGTAAAGACTTCCGTAACAGGAGAAGGATGGGGCATTAGAAACTCTCTTGTAGACGCTATTCATAAGCTCGAAAAGGTACTGGAAAAAAGGCGCATGAGCCTTACTAAAGGCGTCTCAGAGATAGAACTACAGGAACTATTAGAATCAGTTTTACCGTAAAAATTACTTTCTTAAAAATACCCAGTTCTGACCCGGGTTTCTTTTTAGTTCAACCCTTTTTTCATATTTAGACCTTAACGATATACGCGGCGGAGGATTATGCCTCTCCCTACCCTGTAATTTTGGGGTCTGTGATCTTACTTTCCCAGCTTTTGTAATACTTCCGTGTGTCGGCATATTAAATGTTCTTATGCGCCGTTTAATTAACTTTTTGGTATTTACGCTAAGTATACATATTAAGGGCTCATATTAGAGCAGAAGTCAGCGCAAATCGTATATATACACTAAAACAATAATTAAGGTAAAAGAATGAATTGCGAAATATGCGGTAAGCCGATATACGGTAAGCCCATAACGATCGAGGTAGATGGTGCGTACTTAAAAGTTTGTGATGAATGCGCAAAGTATGGAAAAGTCGTTAATGAAAAGAAGAAGCTTGGAGCAAAGGAGGTAAACGTTAACAGGGTTTCAAGGAACCAAGAAGAGGAAGAGTACGAGCTCATTGATGGTTACGGCAGAGTAATCAAAGAAATGAGAGAAAAGATGAACCTGACTCAGGAACAGCTGGGCAGGAAGATAGGTATAAAGCCTTCCCTTCTGGCCAAGATTGAACAGGAAAAGATAATGCCAGATTATCAAACTCTAAGAAAGATAGAGTTCAGCTTAAAGGTGAAACTCAGAAAGTGAACGAAACCTCAATAGTCGTAACTTACAGAGAGCAATACTCAGAGCAAGAAGCTCTTGAGCTTGCGTTTTCTGCAGGCTACAGACCCTTGACCACCTTTAAAGTAAAAAGCATGAAAGAAGGTAAATACGGTCTGCCAACTGGAAAGGCTGAACAATTAAAGAATATGGCAGAAGAGTTGAAGCCTGAGCTGGTAATAGTAGATGAACAGCTCACTGCTTCGCAGATCTATCACCTTTCAAAGCTTTTAGGGGTAAAGACAATCGACAGGATCAGGCTCATCCTGGACATTTTTGAGAAAAGGGCCATGACTACCGAAGCAAAACTTCAGGTAAAGCTGGCTGAACTGCAATATGAAGTGCCAAGGATAAGGGAGACTGTGAGGCTCGCTAAAATGGGTGAACAGACGGGACCGATGGGTTACGGCGCTTATGAAGTGGATAAATACATAAGGTTCCTTAACCGTCAGATAAATGGATTGAGAAAAAAGCTTGATCGTGAGAGGATGAGAAGAAGCCTTCAGAGACAAAAGAGGATAGAAGAGGATAAATTTATAGTTGCTCTTGCGGGATACACAGGGGCTGGCAAGACCACACTCTTTAACGCTCTTACAAACGAAAACAAAACAGTTACTGGCAAGATGTTCACAACATTAACAACAACCATAAGGAAAATTAATGGCATGGAAAACGTGTACTTGAGCGACACTGTAGGTTTTATAGAAAGGCTTCCTCATTACTTAATAGAATCTTTCAAGTCTACTCTTGAAGAATTAAAGTACTCGGATCTAATACTCCTTGTCCTTGACTACAGCTTAGATGAAGAGCTTTTCTGGAGAAAGTATATCGCTAGCTTGAACGTACTAGAAGAACTAGAAGTAAACCTGGATAACGTAGTTGCAGTACTTAACAAGGTTGACCAGAAAAAGAACGACTTTGAGTTCAAGGATGGTCACATAAAAGAATACGTTGAAATATCAGCGTTAAAGGGGACAAACATGGATAAACTCAAAGCCATGATACTGGAAAAATATAAAGAAGGAAATATAAAAATACTTGATCAAAAAGAACTCTTTTAATCGGCTTTAATTTTTCCTGTTAAGGTATCTGATAACCACTTGATCCCCATGGTCGAGATCTGATACTTGGTAGTTTTTGCATCCTGAATCCTGGTTACATGACCGGCTTTAACAAGCTCGCTCAGCCTGCTGCTTATGGATTTACCTGGGAGCCCAAGCACGTTTATGAGATCCTGAATCGTTACAGGTTCTTGCGGGATCTTGTTAAGCAAATAAGCTATCCTGTTCCCGACAAGCTGTAATGTTATCTTTTGTTTGATGCTAAGGTTTTCCCTTGCGAGAACTCTGGGACCCTCTTCAGTGATCTTTACATAATCTGAAAACATCTGAATAAGGTCCTGCAAATCATAATTGAGAATAACTTTTTTCGCTATTTCTATTGCCGGCAGGTTAGATGATAGGAATTTAGTAACAGCTATGAGTACTTCATCAGGGTTGCCGCTGAAAGTAGCTGAAACTTCTCCATAGCTTATGTCAACCTTTAATGCGTTTGAACTCATGCCGTTTCACCTTGCTCCTCTTGCAGTATCTTTGAAGGAACTGAAATATATACGTATTCACCGCGCTCGTTCTTAAACCTGCGTATTTTACCCTCTTTAGCTAGCCTCAAAAGAGAAACAGCCACCGTCTGTTTGGGATATACAAGCCCAAAGCTGTCCAGCACTTCCTTTACTTCTGAAAGCCTCCTGGGCTTCTTGCCCCATTCGCTTACAAAGAGCTTCAATATGTTTGCTGGCAGAGAAGAATTTGGATCGGGCTGTATATCAGGAAGCTGGATTATGTTTTCAGCTTGCTTTGACTGCTCTTCCTCCTTCTCTATGATCGTCACTTTACCTTGTGATTGAGGTACATTTTTAGAAATACCTTCGTAGATCTTTAAAGCTAACTGACTGAGGTATTCCATGTCTTCCTTTACTCCATAAATTTCTATCTCATTTACACCTATTTTCAAACGAACCTTAGAATAATTCACTGACATTTTCTTTCACTTTAACTTATTTTCAGTTTATTATATAAAAGCTTTTCTTCAAAGAATGTAACGGAAAGTTAACAGGGGTGTTAATTAAAAGAAATTTTATTCATATAATTTCACATATTATACTATTTTCATACTTATTATCAGTTAAAATTTTTTGCTATGAAAAAATTTATATTAAAACCCTTTTCTGTATTTTCGTGCAAGAAATAGCAAAGATTAGTGGTAGCGCAGTTGATGTATCTAATTATGAAGACATAGAAAAGCTCATCGAAAAAAGGTACAACGCTACTGGGGTTTTTATTGTTTCAGTGCCTTCTAACGTAAAAAACGACATAAGGAAAGCCATCGAATTGGCATTGAGCGGCAAAGCAGAAGCCGCATTAGCTTTTAAGAACGTATATGAAAAGTTCAGAGTTAATGGTTTTCATGACGAAAAAAAGGTTCTTGAATCTTTTAATGGATCAATTGAAATCTTTGAATTGATTTCAAAAATAAAGGAAATATACCCGGCCTTGGAAGGGCAGATTTATCTTTCGGTTGAGGATATGACTCTTTCTACTATCAAGAAATTTTTATCATCCAAAATAGGCAAAGCGATAAACGTATTCCACGGGTATGAAGCAGGGCTCATAGTGGACCAGATATCAGGATATGAAGTTATGATAAACTCTTCTGTTCAAAGAGGAAAGAGCTTTATCAAAAGCATTGATACTCAAAGCATAAACCTTGTGGGAGGTCTGACGGCCTTAACTTCTGATAAAAAAGTAGTCAGGCTTCCTGAAGGGGGCTCAGACCTTGTGGCAACTTTACTTGCTATATCTGCTGAGAGCCAGAAGCTTGACCTGTGGACAAACGCTCAAGGGTTAATGAGCGCAGACCCTGGTATAATAAGTAACGCCAATAAAATAGATATTCTTTCTTACAATGAGGCTTTGGAAATCCTTTCGTTTAACCCTAACATTTTTAATCCAAAAGCGATGGAACTTCTTAAATCAAAAGGCGTAAGGCTTTACATTAACGACATAAAGCAGCCGATAGAGAACGGCACAGAAATAAGGGGCGAAGGGGTGATTTCAACTAATGTAGTTAAAGCGGTTGCAAATCTGGATGGTCTGGCTATATTCACTATAATCGGGACAGGGTTAAGGTCCCTGTTGCCAAACCTTCTTAACAGTTTTTTGCTTTCAAACCTTAAATTTTACACGGTGACACAGAACGCATCAGGTTCAGAAGTGAACATAATAATTGACAGGAAAGACGTAAACAAGTATAGAAACCTTATTGAAATTCAGTTCATGGGTGAAAAAATACAGGATTACAGAATTATCGACAACGTGTGCGCAGTTTCAATAATTGGCGAAGGTATGAAAGGTACGCCCGGGGTCGCCAGCAGGCTTTTTGGAGCTGTCGCTAGAGAAAAGATTAACATAATAATGATAACTCAGGGGTCAAGCGAACTAAACATAGGTTTTGTAATCAACAGCGAAGACTGTAAAAAAGCAATAAGCGCTGTTCATAAAGAATTTATACAGTGATTGATGCATTTCTTGTACGCTTGATTTTTCGGTCAGCATATCAGCTGCATGTGTTTTTAAACAGGCTATCCTAATTCTTAAACATGAGGTGCCTTTCCATTTTTGAAAACGATAGGTATGGAAGCGCTCAAGCTCAATCTCTTAAATCCCTGTTAAGATCTAATGAAATTCAGGCAAACGACGTAAGGGTTGGTAAGTTTGTAGAAGTTGATTATTTTTCAGATTCTTTTTTAGGAGAAAAGATAGGGGATATTTTAAAACTAAGAAAGGTCGAAGAATGTGAGCTTGAAAAATGCGGAAGAACGCTGCAAGAACTGATAAAAAACGGAAGGTGCTGGGAAGCTCATGAAGTTCTTGAGGAGATATGGCATAAAGCAAACGGGTCCGAAAAAGAAGAAATACACAGCATTATTAAGGTTTGTGTAGCAGTAGTCCATTACCAGAGGGGAAACTTCGAAACAGCCAGGAGGATACTGGGCGAGGCTTTAAAAGGTGGTTTTAACCCAGAAATTGCTGATAGCTTGGGCATAGGCTTTCTTCTTAAAAAACTTCAAAAACCAGAAGAAACAGCTTTAAAAGAAATAGCTTATGGTTTTGAGTAAAGGTTATCGCAAAATAACGTTAAAATAGTTTAAAATAGTATTCAGGTTCAGCGTATGAATTTGGATTTAAAAGCTGATTACGAAGGGGTAAAAAAAGTAATCGAAATCATAAAGACAGAAGTCACGCCGACTCATGAACAGAGGAACAAATTAAAAGAAGCTGAAAAGGTTATCTCTGAAAGGCTGAAGGCAAAAGGTTTAAAGTTCGTGCTTGGAGGCTCTTACGCAAGGGATACTTGGCTCCCAGAAGACGCAGACATAGATTTTTTTGTCCTGTACGATCCTGAACTTGGCGCTGATGAGATAGGGAAAAAGGGTCTCGAGGACCTTAAAGAAGTCGTAAGAGGCTTAAACTACTGGCTTAATTATGCTGAGCACCCTTATATAGAAGGCACCATCAACGGTATAAAATTTAACTTGGTTCCCTGCGCTGACGTTCCTCCAGGGAAGTGGATAACGAGCATGGACAGAAGCAGGTATCACAATGACTATCTGATAAAAAAACTCAACGATGAGCTGAGAAGTGAAATAAGAGTTTTCAAGAAATTTTTGAAAAACAACGGTCTCTATGGGGCTGAAATAAAGGTGGGCGGGCTCAGCGGTTATGTTTCTGAAGTTTTAACTGTAAAGTACGGTTCTTTTGTTGAGCTTTTGAAGAACATAGTTATGTGGTCCCAGGGAGAAGTTATTGCTCTTGAGCCTTATGATTATGACCCCAAGAAGGTTTTTAATACGCCGGTAATAATCCTTGACCCTGTAGATCAAAAAAGAAACTTGGCTTTAGCGATAAAAAACAGGGTTTTTGCAAAACTTAAAGTTATATCTCTTGAGTTTATTATTAACCCCAAAATTAATTATTTCAGGGCTAAGAAGATCACACCTGATTTCAGTTCGACTGGTACCGTAGTTATGTTTTCTTTCAGAGCCCCAGATCTCGTCGAGGACATAAAGTGGGGGATGTACTATAAGGCTGAAGACGCTTTACGGAACGCTCTAAGAACTGCAGGTTACAGGATAATAAGGTCTGCAGTATCAGAAGAACGCGGGTGGGTCAGCTTCGCTATCTTTCTCGAATTTGAAAAAAGAGATTTTGAAATCAGAACAGGGCCATCGGTTTATTCACCTGAAAGCTCTGTGGCGTTTCTTAAAAGCCACAGGTACGTCTGGGTCGAGAACGACATGAAGATGTACTCGTTTGAACCAAGCAAATTCAGGAACGCCAGAGAAGTCCTCGAGAAGGTCAAGCTTGATCCTGTGAGCTGGGGGGTTCCGGCAGGTATATCGAAGAACTTTTCAGAAGGCCTTGTTTACTTGTATTCAGAACTTAACAATTCGTCCGAGCATGCAGCAAGCGCTAACGAAGCCTTTGCCTTGCTTTTTGAAACATTATCAGACTAATATATCTAAGCCTTTTTTTCGGTCTTTAAAGTTAAATGATATCTGCAAACGTCATTTAGTACACATTTTTCACAGTTAGGGTTTTTGGCCCTGCATGTAGTCCTCCCGTGTTTTATCAAAAGTATGTGAGCTTTCATGGGATCTGGGAAAATTTCCAGCAGCCTTTTTTTCATCTTATCGTAACTACCGTCAGCTATTCCGAGCCTCTTTACAACCCTCCTTATATGCGTATCAATCGGGAAGGTCCTAGCTCTTAAGTAAAAAACGAGAAAAACGTCTGCTGTTTTAGGTCCTATTCCCTTGATGCTCGTGAGTTCATTGAAGACTTGATCTGGATCTTCGTTCTTTAACAGAGAAAGGTCTCCTCCATATTTTTGAACGCTCCACTTAGCAAGCCTGATTATGGCTTCAGCTTTTTGATCGTAAAGCCCTGCAACCCTGATCATGTCTTTTATTTTTTCTCTTCCTGCTTTCAAAAAGTCCTCGGGTTTTTCAAGTCCATTGTAAACTAAATTCTCCATTGCTTTAAGCGCGTTTTTATCTGTGGTGTTCTGGCTGAGTATGATCGAAACAATTATCAGGAATGGATCTTTGAAGTTAAGAGGCGCAAATTCATCCTTTTTAATGCTGTAAACCTCAGAAAGCCTGCTTATTATTAAATCTCCCAACGAGCTCTCCATAGATTCTTTCAACCCTGTTTTTTATCTGGTCGTCATAATATTTAAACTGAAAAACAGCATAACCGTTGTTAAATACAGTAAAAGAAGAATCTTCATAGGCTCCAGAGACGTAAAGGTCATTTTTTGCTGTAATCTTAACTCCATGGACTTGAGAAATATTTTCTGTATCTATGTTGCCAGCGTAGTTGTTTACAAAAACTGTAGAGAAACCATCCTTGCTGCAGCTTATTTCTATAACCGGTTCTTTTTCTGGTTTTGCTCTCATATTGCACACCTCGCATTCCTCGTCCTTTTTTAGATCTATCGCCTCTAAGCTTCCCTGATTGAGGTCCAGCAACGCCAGTTTTCCGGAGAAAAGCGAACTGCCTTCAACAATCATTTTTAATGCCTCATTAACTTCTAAAGAAGCAACCGAGGTGACGATCGCCGGGTTTACACCGGACGTAGCGCACGTTGGCAGTTCTCTGTCTCTGAATTCACCATAGAACTCGTTCAGACATGGTGTTTTTCCTGGTATTACAGTGCTGAGGTTTCCATAGTTTTCTATGGCAGACGCAAACACATACGGCCTCTTTAGCGTAACGGCCAAAAGGTTGACGTTGAACCTGGCCCTCATGTTATCAAGGCCGTCGACTATTACATCAGTTCTATCGATTACGTCTTTCATGAGCTCATAATTATTCGCGCTCATAGCATGCGGGAAAACCTTTACATCAGAGTTTATCTTTTGAAGCTTTCTTTGTGCAGCATAAACTTTTGGCAGGCCCAGATCGTCTTCGTCATAAAGTATCTGTCTGTGCAGGTCGCTCAAAGACACTATGTCCCTGTCAATTATGTGGATTTCACCAAAGCCCATCCTTGCAAGGAGCGAAGCTACCATTGAACCAAGCCCTCCCACGCCGACGACTGTAACCCTTGATTTTAGAAGCTTCTCTTGGCCTTCAAAACCTATTTCTTTAAGCACTATCTGCCTCGAATAACGATTCAAAAATCTATCATCAATCATTTAATATACCAGAAGAAATGTTGTTTACATAAGCGTTTTCAGCTTTTTTCTGAGACCGTTAAAGCAGAAAGCTCAGCTTCGTCAAGATCCTCCTCTTTTATCTGAAGATTTTCATTTTCTCCAGATTCTACAACATAAACCGTATGAGCTGAGCCGCTACATGCATTTTCTGCTTTAAATATCTGGTCTGATCTGGCAAGCCTCATCAAAAAGTCAATTTCCGGCGTTTTTGCTAATAGCTCGTTGTTCTTCAAAGCAAAGAGGGTCTGCATCGCGATCAGATAAAGGACTTCAATCCTCTTGATGCATTCTGCTTTTATGTGCACCTTAAACAGAAAGGGTTCATTCGGCTGCTTATCTACGTATAACTTCATTGCGCTCCACCATGCGCTACTGGCAATACAGCAATTTTGTCCTCGTTCTTTGGCCTGTAGCTGAGGCCTCCGAGCAAGGAAGCTTCTGCATCGTTTATAAAAACAAGTATGTTCGGGTTGTCAGGTTTAAGTTCAGGTTCTTTTGTCGAAAGCTCTTGTAATATATCCCTTATTGTCTTCTGGCCATCAGCGTCTATTTCAAGGACCTTTCCCAGCTTTCTGGAGAGGCTTCCGTACAGTATAATTTGCATGAAAAAATTATTCAATGCAGGCTTTTATTTTTTGCTTAAAGATCCTTAATCATGAAAAGAAACGGTTTATAGGAACACAGTCTACCGAAAGTATCCTAATTTCATTTAGACCTGGATCTTCGAACCTCAAAGTGCTTATAGATGCGTTGTGTATCTCTATTTTCCTGACTTCTTTTCCAGTTACGTTTAAAGGCAAAGTTACGAGAGCTCTTATTGGTTCTAGATGGCTAACCGCTATAACTCTTGTGTAACCCTTTTCAAAGAGGCTCTTTACAAAATCGAGCATCCTTCTTCTTATGCTATCGTACTTTTCCAGACCGTAAACGGTTTTGACGTTAAAATATTCCATGAACCAGTCCGGGTCGTTTTCAAATATTTCTTTTGTTTGAGCATTTTTCAGGTTGCCTAGCTCAACTTCTCTAAGCCTTTCGTCCTTAATAACATTTAAAGAAAGCCTCTCTCCTATTATCTGCGCGGTCTGGTAAGCCCTGTAAACGGGGCTCGAAAAAATGGCTTCTGCTTTTGAGTCATAAAGCAGTTCAGCGGCCTGCTTAGCCTGTTCCACACCTTTCTCAGTTAGCTTGTAATCGAATCTCTGGTCATCAGGGAAGAATCCGTCCCTGTTGTTTTCAGCATGACCGTGCCTTACGAAAAATACTGTTAAAGCCATACAATAGCTTCTTTTTTATGCGTTTAAAACGTTTATTTAAAATACAGCAAACGATAAGCACGTCCTTTGCTTTTATTCCTGGCTTTTATAAAAAAGTTTATTTTCTGATCAACCAAAACCTTTGCATGGTTTATTTGATACTAGTAAGACATGGGGAATCTCTCTGGAACATGGAGAACAGGTTCACGGGTTGGGTCGACGTACCGCTTACAGAAAAAGGCAGAGAAGAGGCAAGGAGCGCCGGGAACCTTATAAAAGAGAGCGGGATCAAGATCAACGTTGCATACACAAGCCAGCTATCAAGGGCCATAGAAACTCTCGAAATTATACTGAAAGAGCTGGGGGAAGATATACCCGTAATAAAAGATTATCATCTAAATGAAAGGCACTACGGTGATCTACAGGGCCTAAACAAAGCAGAGACGGCAAGGATCTATGGTGATGATCAGGTAAAACTGTGGAGGAGAAGCTATGACGTTAAACCGCCAGGAGGTGAAAGCTTGGAAGACACTCAGAAAAGGACAGTGCCGTTCTTTAAGAACACCGTGATGCTTGACCTAACTTATTACAGGAAAAACGTGCTTGTAGTGGCCCACGGCAACAGCCTCAGGTCTATCGTGATGTACTTGGAAAACATACCTCCGCAGGACATAGTGAACGTCGAGATACCGACCGGCGTACCAATAGTATATGAAATAAACGAGGAAGGCAGGGCAACAAAGAAGTACGAGCTTAAAAAACTTTTATTGTAGAGGTTAATAGATAGATACGATGCCTCAGATCAGGTACGATAACATAAGCGGCGTTTCCCATATACAGTGGGATGTAACCTTTCCTATTAAGTGCCCCGTTTGTAATAACGATTTTAGTTCTATCTTTTCTATATCTAAGGAAAGCGTTAACAGGTCAAGCTTTCTCAGGATAAAGAAGGATGATATAGAGAGCTGGGACGTTTTGGTAGGGGAACACCCACAGCCTTTAGTGGACGATAAGTACACCGGTGAGTGGAACGACTGGCCATACAAAAGCGAGCCAGCAAAGGGGAAACACTATTCGGTATTTATAGGTAAAGATCACGTACCTTTTCATGAACTTTCGAAGGATCAGGTATACGAAGCGCTTTATGCTATACAGGAAACCTATAAGAAGCTTGCGGACCTGAACAGAATAATATACATAGCTGTCATAATGCTTTCTGCAAACGGCGCAGACATGGAAGGACACCCGCACTTTGACGTCATTGGGCTGCCTTTCGTTCCTAAGACGATAAACGAAGAAATGAACAAATTCATGAAGTCGTTTGAAGAGAAAAACTCATGCCCTATATGCGAGGTCATAAAAGCTGAAGAGTCAGGTTCAAAGCTTATTTACAGCAACGAAAACTGGCTTGCGTACTACCCTTGGTCTCCTTCCAGAATAAACGAGGTAAGAATAACCAGCACAACCCACTATAAGCCTATAACGAAACTCACTCAAAAAGAGCTTCAGGATCTCGCTTTTATACTTTTAACGGTCTCAAAGACACTTCATAACGTTACAAAGAGCGACTATGCAATAGTGTTTCATCTGTTGCCACCTAAGAGAACCGTTACCTATTATCATAATTTTATTCAGGTCTTTTCTGTTAACAACATCGTGGAATCTCTTTTAAACGGGTTCGGGATCTACATAGGCAACTCGGATGTGGAATCTAAAAAGATCATATCGGGCTTTAAATCTGTCCTGAAAGAGATAGTCGGGCTTTAGAGCATAAAAAGATAAATAAGTTAATTAACCAATAATTTTATGGTGTAAACATAAATTGCAGAGCCAGAGTGATGTAGAAAATAGGATCAACGAACTCGCAAGCGCTATACAGGTTCTAGAAAATTATTACGAAAGCATAATTTCGCGCATTTACCTTATAGGGCAGGCTATAGAAGAAACAAAGGCAGCTCAAGCGGCAATTGAAATACTCCCGCAAGAGAAAGAATCTGAAATAGTAGTTCCGCTCGGCGGAGATGTCCTGCTGAAAACTAAAGCTGACGCAACAAGCAAGATAATGCTGAAAGTTGGCGGAGGCGTAGTAATGGTGAAAAAGAAGGACGAAGCCATAAGTTTTTTGAAAGAAAGGATAGAGGAGCTGGAAAAAGCACTTAACAGCGCGCAGCAGGATAAAAAAACCGTCGAAGAAAAGCTCGAAGAAGCCAGGTACGAGCTTAACGAGCTGCTTAAAAGATCTCAAAATGTTCGATAAGTTAAAGAAAGTATTCTCCGATTTTATTTCAAGCGTTACAGGAAAGATAAGCGAAAAGGACATAGAAGAATTTTTTAAGGAAAGGGAAATAGACTTTATAGAAGCTGACGTTTCAATCGACGTTATTGAATATTTTAAGCAAAAGCTTATCGAAGAGGTAAAGAACGTAAAGGTCAACGGCACAAAAAGCGAAACACTGAAAGAGCTTCTTGAAAAGACTATAGCCGGTATATTCCAAGAATCAGAAACGCTTCCTGAGATATACGGCAGATCGCCGAGGAGACCCTTTGTGATAGTTTTTCTAGGGATAAACGGAACCGGAAAAACGACCACTGTAGCAAAAGTTGCATATTATTTGAAGAAAATGAAGCTCAAACCCTTGATGGTGGCCGCTGACACTTACAGAACAGGTGCTATAGAACAGCTCGCAGAACATGGCTCAAGGATAGGGGTTGAAGTTTATTCAAAAAAATACGGCGCTGATCCTGCAGCTCTCTCAAGGGAAGCTTATGAGTACGCTCAAGCCAACAGTTATGAAATACTTTTAATAGATACCGCAGGCAGGATGCAAACGAATGAGTCGCTACTGAACGAGCTCGCAAAGCTCGTTAACGTAGTAAAATCCGACCTGAACGTCTTTGTAGGTGACGCTCTCGCAGGTTACGACATGATAAACCAAGCAACGACCTTCCTTCAGAACCCCGGGTTTTCTCACTCGATAGTTACAAAGGTAGACGCAGAAGTTAAAGGCGGCTCCATACTAAATCTTGCGTTCTACACTAAGAAACCGATAATGTACCTCGGGACAGGACAAAGTTATGAAGATCTGACCCCTTTCAAGCCGTCGTGGGTCGTAGAAAGGTTACTGGGTTAAGTTGTCCGAATCTATATTTTACGATGAAATAATATCATGCAGGGCATGTCCGAGGCTTGTAAAGTACAGAGAATCAGTGCCAGAAATAAAGGAAGCCCCAGAAGGTTACTGGAAAAAACCGGTTCCTGGTTTCGGGAATCCAAGGTCAAAGATAATGATAATAGGCCTTGCACCCAGCGCACAAGGAGGTAACAGGACCGGAAGGGTCTTTACAGGGGATAGGTCCGGGGATTTCCTGTTTGAAGCTCTTTATAGAGCGGGATATTCCAACAAACCCACTTCAATCAACAGGAAAGATGGCTTAGAAGTAAATGAAGCTTACATAACAGCAGTTGTTAAATGTGCACCGCCGGAAAACAAACCTATAACCGAGGAAGCAAGAACATGTAGCGAGAAATTCCTGAAAAGAGAGATCCAGTACATCAATCCTAAGGTAATTGTTGTGCTGGGAAGCTTTGCTTATTACTGGACTCTTAAGGTCCTTGATTCTTTGGGAGAAAAGCCGGAAGATGCAAAAAAATTCTCGCACGGATGTAATGTTAAGGCCGGCCCGGTAACAGTTATCTGTTCTTATCACCCTTCTCCTCAAAACACTTTTACTAAAAAGCTCACAATGGAGATGCTTGTGAAAATTTTAAAAGAAGCTATGGATGAGGCTCGCAAGCAATGAGCTTTTGTTTTTTAAAAATTTCTGTATACTAGAAGGCTTTATTATTAATCAAGCTAAAAGCTTAATAAACGCTTAATTATCAATATTTAATAATTTATTATATGTTATTTGGAAAGACAAGCTTAAGGGGGTTGCCTTACGATAACGTAAAAGAAAAAATAGTAGGCTTCATAAAAAAAGAAGTTGGAGATAAAAAAGCAGTAATAGGGCTCAGTGGAGGCATTGATTCTTCTCTTACGGCATATTTTTCTGTATCCTCGCTCGGAAAGGAAAAAGTTCTGGGGCTAATAATGCCCGAATCATCATCAACTCCATATGAAGACATAAGGGACGCTTTAACGCTGGCGTCTTGGTTAGGCATAAACTACCGCCTAATGTACATCGATGGAATCTTGCGTTCCTATGTTTCTAACTTTGATGTCATCGATAAAAAGGCGCTTGGGAACCTGAAGGCAAGGATACGCATGAGCATCCTTTATTATTTCGCAAACATAAATGATGCCATAGTTATAGGAACAGGTGATAAAAGCGAAATATACTTGGGTTACTTCACCAAATACGGGGACGGCGGTGTGGACATTCTGCCCATAGGTGATGTCTACAAAACAGAAGTAAGGGAACTCGCGGTTCACTTTAACATACCTGAAACAATTACGGGCAAAAAGAGCAGCCCGAGGCTCTGGCCAGGTCAGACAGCAGAAGACGAACTCGGTATCGCGTACGAGGTTGCGGACATAATTCTACATGAACTCATAGACGTTAAGGTTTCAGAAGAAGAAATCATGAGAAAGTATGGAGAAAGCGCTTCCAGAGTTATAAGCCTAATGAGATCTAGCGAGCACAAGAGAAGAATGCCTCCAATAGCTTTTCTTGACTAAAAATTAGAGCTTCTACCATTATGCGAAGGTTTAACAGTTCGCAAAACGTTTTTAAGCAGATATTGACAAAGGTATGCTAAGTTGAAAGGGAGAAACTATAGAAGACCTGAAGGAATGCCCTATGTGAGAAGGGAATACATAGACGCAATACCAGGTTTAAGGATAGCCAAGTTCACGATGGGTAAGCTTACGAGCGGTTATGATTATATTTTAAGGTTGTCTTCAGAGTCCAGCGTTCAGGTTAGGCAGAACGCTTTAGAATCGGCCAGAGTAGCCGCGAACAAGGTAATAGAAAAGATAGGGGAAGATAACTACTTTCTAAGGCTTGTCCCTTTTCCGCATGTAATACTCAGGGAGAACAAGATGATAGCCACTGCCGGTGCGGATAGGCTATCTGAAGGTATGAGGAGGGCATTTGGTAAGCCTGTAGGGCTGGCCGCGAGGATTGAACCCGGTGACTCTGTCTTAGAGATTTATGTTAAGAAAGAGTTCCTGGACAAAGCAAAAGAAGCTATGAGGATAGCAAGGTCAAAGCTCCCGATGAAGACAAAGCTTGAAATAATACAGGTAAAACCCGCTTCATCTTGATCTGGTTAGACTGGGAGAGAGTAGAAGATATAGTAAGAAAAGAGAAGCCAAAAAAAGTAATAATTGTTGGTCCAGACGGGATAGTTGACGTTTTGCTAGATCTTGGTAAAAAGTTAGAGACAATGGGAGTTAGAGCTTATGTATCCGGAGATCCATCTTATGGCTCCTGCGACCTTCAGCTAAACAAGGCGTACGTAGCAGGAGCCGACCTGATTTTAAACGTGGGACACACAATAGGGCTTGAGAGTATAGGAAATGTAAGGTTCATAAATTTTCAGTACATTTTTGACGAAGAAGATATAGAAAAAATAACAGAGCTGATGATCGGATATATAAATGAAAACAGACTTAACGGTAAAATTGGGATCTACACGATTTCAAACTATTATTCTGCTTATACTATGCTTATAAAAAAGCTAGAAGGAAAGGTCGATATAGCTAAACCTGGCAAATACGAAACTCTTTTGCTAGGCCAGGTTCTTGGTTGTAATTTTTATTCAGCTTTTGTCCCAAACACAGATTACAATTTTTTCCTTGGAGAAAGCCTTTTTCACGCTATTGGTTTGCAACTTTCAACTGAAAAGGAAACCTTCATGCTTGATCCGCATACAAAAGAGATAACTGGCGTGCGCGAAGAAGCAAACAAATACCTTAAAGCTTCTTTTGCAAGGATAGCTATAGCAAACAGGGCAGAAAAGATAGGCATAATAGTAGGTGAAAAAGAAGGACAGGCAAACCTTCAGAAAGCAGACTTCATCAGTAGAGAGCTTAAAAAATTCAACGTGTCAACTTTCATGATTATTATGAACGAAATAACGCCTGAAAAGGTTAACAAGTTTCAAGGCATGGATGCTTTTGTTGAGACAGCCTGTCCACGGATACCCATGAACGTTGAAGGCTTCAAAAAACCGTTGCTTTCTTATCCAGAAGCTCTTGCGCTGATAAAGATAAAGAAGAAGATCCCAGTTACAAACCCTTATAGAGGAGCTTTATGGTTCTGATTTTTGTTTACTACAAATAAAATAAGGCATTTTAAGACTGAAAGTCTTAAACTTGATGGCGATAAATGGGGAGGAAAGCCCTTTCCGCGAGGGAAAGAATGAATAATATAAAACTTTTTAAACATTTCAGCAAGTAATTTTTTGCTAGAGACGGCTTTCCTGTGGAACCCAGGTGAATCGCCCTAGGATGATCGCGCCTCTTCCACGAGTCTCTGAATTCAACAGTATCACTCATACTGTAGGGGTGCCTTTGAACAAAGTCCCAATCGCAGGATTGGGGTAGTTCACGCGGAGACCATCTTATGGCACTATCCTTATTTTGTCACCGTCTTTTAAGACAAAGTTGCTTCCTACCTTTATCCTTATATTGTCCCTGATAAGATAAGCAAACCTCATGTTCTTTATGCTTATCTTGTTAGCAATATCCTGGGCAGTGCTGTTTTCATTTACCAAAAGCGGCGGACCTTCTACAACTCCAGAGGAATCCAAGGTATAGACCCTTATAAGTCCAAGCGCGTTGAGGACGTTTCTGACGTCTTTTTCTTTATCATATGTTGGAAAAACATAAACTTTTTGCATCCTCCCGAATATGTAATCTTCGACGTCGTCAAGCGTTGCGTCTTCGCTAAGCTTTATAACACAGTTCTCAAGCCCATAGCTCTTCAAAAACTTCCTGAGCTCTTCTTCGTTAATATTTTTTGATTTACCTATTATCCTTATGCCGCCGCTCGGCATCCTGCTGATTTCAACAAGTCTCCTTTTGTTCGTTACTAGCACTATGCCTTCATTTTCGATCAGCTCGATGGCCCTTTTGTCTGCAATGATGAGCACATCAGCCTGTTTTATTAACTTGAGGAAATTTCTGAAATTTCCAGCGCCGATCGGAGCGTAATATGTCTGAAGCGTTACATCTAGAGCTTTTATAGGAGCCACAACGGGCCTTGAAAACACTTCATACTTTGACATATTTACGCCGGTGAGCCTGTGAAACGAATCTGTAAAATTGAAGTCAACTACCACAGCTAAAATGCCTTCTTTCTTTACTATCCATACGTCTTTCCTTACAGCTTTCTTTTTCTTGCTTTCAGCTATTTCTTCTTTTAATGAAGCCATCTGCCTTTTTATCGAAACTTCTAGCTTTTCTGTTCCCTTATGATGAGGCATCTTTGAAAAAAACAGCTGTAAAAGTCTAAGCTTCTCACTTGGATCCCTGGTCATTATAGCCTTTGACCATATAGCCTTGGCTTCTTCTGTTAAGTTTGTAACCATTTATGTTATAAAAAATCGTTCAAAAGTAAATAAACAATACCTTTTTTCCTTTATATTTTGGGATTTTAGATCTGAGGTTGATCTTTGCAAACGCTTATTTCCCTTAAGTAGTAAATTGTTTTTCCTTTCAGCGAAAATACAGGCACCCTCACTTTTACTCCCATTCTCATAGCTTTAAAGAGCAACTCTTTAAACTCTGGATCCGTCCTGTAGTTAGGGAAAAAGCACTTCGCTTCCTCGCTCATAACAAGAAACATGATTTCAGCCTTATAACCGGATTCGACGGCTTTCATCAGAGTTAGCAGGTGCTTCTTGCCCCTTTCTGTTGGCGCGTCAGGAAAGATGGCGACCCCTCTTCTGATGAGCGTGCATCCTTTAGTTTCAACGTAAAGGTCAGGTGGTATGAAGAAGTCTATTCTGCTTTCGTAAAGCTTAACTTCTGGTACAAGATTTAATTTTCTTTGGAAAACGCATAGCGCGAGGTCTCTGTGAAGGAGCGAGTTAGTTATTACCCAGTTATCGCGTGATTTAGCTGCAATGATCTCGCAATCGGTTGCTTTTCTTCTTTTATCTACAAAAAGTACAGCGTTATTGGAGAAGATCAGCTCTTCTAACCTTCCCGTATCGTGTAGATGACAAAGCCTTAATCTTGAGCCCTCTAAAACTTTTACTGCGAACCTGTTAGACCTTTCAACCACAAGTCCTTCGCGTAACTCATCTTTTATTTCAAGACATTTTTTCATTTAAAAGCACCGATTAAGAAAGCTTTTGAACGATCTGTCCACGTCGCTCACAGCCATACAGGGAAAAACCTCCTTTCAAACGGCTCTTTCTTAAATTTGCCTACTATCGGGAGCTTATAGCCGCAGAATTTGCACCTGTTGTCTTCGTCTAAATTATATTCTATGATGTCAAAACCGTACCTTTTTATTACGGGACTCCCGCAGTTAGGGCAGTAAGTGCTCTCGTAAGGATGGCCTGGTACGTTTCCAATATAGATGTATTTCAGTCCTTCTCCTTTAGCTGCTCTGTAGTGTTCTTCGAGCGTTTTTACAGGAGTTTCTGGCAACCAAAGAAGTTTGTAATCTGGATGAAATCTTAAAAAGTGAATTGGGGTATCTTCTCCAAGGTTGTCAGCTATCCATCTGGAAAGTTTTTTTGCGTCTTCTATGTTATCGCCTATTTTTGGGACTACAAGGTCAGTTATTTCTATGTGTATTTTTTTATCTTTTAACTCTTTTAAAGACCTGAATATAGGCTCTGGATCAGGGACAGCAGCGTATTTTCTCAAAAAATCACGATTGGCGTTCCCTTTAAAGTCAACAGTGATTCCGTCAAGGAATTCAGAAAAGTAATCGACGCCTTCGTCAGTAAAATATCCGTTGCTCACAAAAACATTAAACAGACTTGATCTGTGCGCCATAACTCCCACGTCATGGGCAAATTCTGCGAATATGCTGGGTTCGTTGTAGGTGTAAGCGAGCCCATCAGCTTCGTACTTTTTCGCGATGTTCAAAACTTCTTCTGGAGTAATTTCATAACCCTCTACCCTTTTTCTCTGTGAAAGATCATAGTTCTGACAGAAGGAGCATGCCCAACTACAGCCAGTGGTCCCCATGCTGAGCACTTTGCTGCCTGGGTGAAAATGAACCAGTGGTTTCTTTTCTATGGGATCCATGTGCAGAGCGTTTAAAACTCCGTAGTTAAGGAGGTAAAGTTTTCCGCCATAGACCCCTCGAACGCCGCAGAACCCTATCTGGCCTTCGCCTAGTGTACAGCCTCTTGCACATGCAAGGCACTCAATTCTGCCATCCTTTTTCTTCAGAAGCTGAGCCTCCTTTTTCATCTATATAATTATTTTATATTCATGAATAAATAAGTATTCTAAATTTTGTTCTGCGCATTAGCTGATTGAAAAGCGTTAACTTAGATATGTTTTTAAGACACGTTTTTTGAAGGCTTTTATGGGATTTGTTCTTTTATTGGGTTTAGTTGCGGGTTTTTTGACCACCGTAGCTTACGTTCCCGAAGTAATAAAAGTTTTCAACACAAAGGACACAAAGGGGATATCTTTGATCTGGCTTTTTACCATGCTAACAGGAGCTCTACTCTGGTTATACTATGGGTTGCTTATAACTTCAATCCCTGTTATAGCTGCAAACGGAGTGTCTGCCCTGCTAATACTTCTCTTGATTATCTTAAAGCTCAAATATAAGTGACATAAATGCGGTCGGCGGGACTTGAACCCGCGATCTTCAGCTTGGGAAGCTGACGTCCTGCCAGGCTGGACGACGACCGCTCAGAAATTTTTTAAGATGTTTTTAATATAAATCTTTCTGTGTATTATAAGAAGATCCATTAATAACCTGTAATTTATGTTTTAAAAGGCAGAAAAATAAACAAAAACGTTTAATTTACCTGTTCATTTCTATTAGCAGATGCTGGTAGACAGGTTCTCGAGGATTGCGGAGAAGCTCAGGCTTTCGGTTACCGACAGATGCAACTACAGGTGCGTTTTCTGCATGCCCAGCAACCCAGATTTTGTCAAGGAAGAGGATGTCCTTAAGCTTGATGAAATCTATAGAATCGGGCTAATTTTCAAGGATTTCGGGATAAAAGAACTGAAGCTCACAGGGGGAGAGCCCCTGCTAAGGGAAGACCTGCAAAGAATAGTGAGCTTTGCATCGCAGCTCTATGAGGTATCGTTAACTACAAACGGTTATATGCTTTTAGAAAAGGCACCTTCGCTTAGCTCAAACGGCCTCAGAAGGGTGAACGTAAGCCTGCACAGCCTTAAAGAAGACAGGTATTATAAAATTACTGGTACAAGGGGCCTTGAAAAGGTATTAAGAGGGCTTGAAGTAGCAAAAGAGCAATTTGAGCAGATCAAGATAAACGTTACTTTAATTAAAGGGCTCAATGAAGACGAAATATTTGATTTTATAGATTTTTCAAGAAAAACAGGCTATACAGTCAGGTTTCTTGAGTACGAGCCATTTGACGGCAACGGAGGCTGGTCTCCGAGCAAAGTGGTTACAGCTGGAGATGTAATAAAAGTTGTTTCTAAGAAATACAATATAAAGCCTTTAGATAGATCGCCTCACTCAACTTCAACGTACTTTGAAATAAAGGAGTACGGTGTAAAGTTTGGGGTAATACCATCTGTCTCTCAGCCATTCTGTACCGACTGCAACAGGGTCAGGGTAACCTCTGAAGGTGTATTTCTGCCTTGCATGTACTCGCTTAAGGGTTTGAACATAAAGGAAATGATGAGGCAGGGAAGAAACGACGAAGAAATAAAAGAAGCTATAAAGGATGTTTATAAAAACAAATTTGAAGGTATAATCAAATATGTGAAACAAAACAAAATACCTGAAAGGGTCATACCTATGTACAAGCTCGGAGGCTAAGTCAGCTTTTATTTTTATTTATAGTTCTACTTTTCTAAATGGACTTTCCTGAAAGATCTTGTTCAGGCCAAATGAATGGATAAAGTGAGTAAACGCTTTTTTAAGGTTAGGGTCTGGGTTCGGATTTTTTTCGTAAAATATCCCCTCAAGAAACCTTGCAACGTGTTCTTTAAATGATTCTTCGTCTTTTACCACGAAAGTTAACGTGTAAGGTCTGTTACCGAAGAAAGAAACGCTCGAAAACCTTCTGCCTTCCATTCCGACGCCTGTGTTCATCTTGACTACCCTGGCGTTTGGGTACATCTTTAAAAGTTTCTTAGCGACTGATGTTTTGTTTACTCTTACAAAACCGTTAAGCTCGAGGTGTACAGCGTATATCTCGACATTCTTTTCACGGTCTTCTATAAGACCCAATTCCTTTAACCATCTGTATATTGTAGGGGTAGATACATTTAAAATTTTTGATATTTCTGAAGGTTTTTTACCTTCGTTATAAAGTTTTTTGAGCTGATCTATATATGAAGAGTTTTTAGTGTAAATTGGCTTCCTACCACTTCTTCCTTTGTGAATCGCAACTGGTACCGCAGTCATTTTGTGTTGCTTACTTAACGGTATATTTTAACCTTATGATGATTTTTGAGTCCGCAGACATATTATCTAAAATAAGTACTATTTTTTAATTATTTATAAAAAATAAAGGGTAGTCTATGTTAAAATTTGAATACAAAACACCTTAAAAAATATTTATTAAATAAATATTTTACGATAAAGAAATCGATAAAAATCATAAGCCAAAACAGCTTTTCTGACTTTTTCCTGCCGCTAAATACCTGAAAATAACTTTTTATTTAAGTGTTTACAAAGGTTTGTTGTGGGCTTAGGGTTCTTGTTTTACGCATCAGTAGAGGCCGTGCTCTTGATTTTTTTTCTCTACTGGAGCGTAGTCATAGCTAACGGCGCTTACCGGCATTTAAAGTGCAGAAAGCGTTCGTTAAATATCTCAGCAACAGATTTGCCCAGGATATCTGTAATAATACCTGCGAGGAACGAAGAAAAAAGTTTACCGTCTTCTCTGGATTCCGTGTTGAAGAGCGATTACCCAAAGGAGAGGATGGAGGTGTTGATCGTTGAAGATGGTTCGGAGGACAAGACCTACGAAGTTGCAAAAAACTATGAAAAACTTTACCCAGGACTCGTCAAAGTCTACAAGCTTGAATCTAACGCTGAAGGAAAAGCCGGAGCGCTAAACTTTGGGGCTACAGTTGCTTCTAACGATGTGCTCGTTTTTGTGGACGCCGACACGCAGATCGAAAGGGATTATCTCAAGAGGGCAGCTTACAGATACGTTTCCGGAAACAGGGTTCTCGTGGGGCTCACGGGCGTTAAAAAACGAAGGAAAAGCTGGCTCTCTTTTATGGTCAGCCTGGAAAGCGACCTGACTAATTATATAATAAGAGGTAGCGAAAGCTTAAATCTGCCTTCTCCAACCGTAGGATATAGTTTAGTAATTGAGAAAAAAATTCTCGAGAAGATAGGCGGTTTTAGAAAGAGCTTAACGGAAGATGTCGAGCTATGGGCAAGGCTTGTCAGGGCAAAGATCAAGATACGCTCTTTTGAAGGCATCGTCTATATCGAGCCTCCAGCAACCATCACGGATTTTCTAAAACAGAGGTTAAGATGGTACAAGGGGTACATTGACACCCTAGAAGATTACTTTCACTTTCCTAAGGATAGGAAAACTTTTCACATGGAGATGTACCTGGCAATGCCTCTTTTCGGAGCACTCAGCATGCTAATATCTATAGGGTTCAGTCTCTTGAAAAGCCTCTATCTGCTCTACAGCATAGCAGGGTTTACTCTAGATTATGTGGGCGTTGCAGTTATAATATTATTGTACATAAAGTACTTTTACAGGGAAAACATAGATTTTCTCAAGGTAAAGTACTCAATGTTTGGCTACGTTTACTTTATATTGATGTCGCTAAGCACGATTGGGGCTTTATTTTCTAAGGTCTTTGGCATAGAAATAAAGTGGCACAGAAAACCAAGATAAAAGCCTTTAGCCAACGAGGCACTCCGACTCTTTAAGTATCGTGAGAACTATGTGAGTGTTAGTCCTGTCGACGTTTTGAATAGAAAGAAGTGTCTTTGTGAATGTGCTCAGCTCCTCGTGGCTCCTGAACTTTGCAAGTATTATAACATCGCTCTCTCCAGTTACGTCATATACAGAGACAACGTTTGAAAATTCAGAAACCTTTTTCTCTATCTCCAGCAGCTTGCCGCCACTGACTACAAGCTCGATAACAGCTGTTATGCTGTACCCTAACTTGTTCCAGTCCACGTTTGCTGTGTAAGATCTTATATAGCCCTCTTTCTCGAGCTTCTTTATCTTGTTATGAACTGTGCCTATGGATACACCCACTGCCTTTGCTATGTCCCGCACAGGCGTCTTTGCGTTTCTGCAAAGCATGCCGAGTATCTTTAGGTCTACATCGTCTATCATAAGTTTAGATTGTGAGCCCTTGATTAATAACGTTTAGCGTTAGACAAGGCCTTAATCGAGATTATTCTTTCCCGAAAATCTTTCGAACCAATTTATCAGATTCCTGAAAACTATAACTAAAACCGTTGCTAAGAAAATTAACTAATCCAGCTCTTTCTGAATATAATATCCGATCACGCTCAGAACAAAGATGATGACAACGATTATCCTCGAAGCAAGCTCTTCACGGATGTTTTTCAGTTTTTCCTTTATTTTCGTTTATTATGTCGTAAATCATTAAAGACCAGAAAATCATTAAAACAGCTAAGGTTCCAGCCACATAGGGGAACTCGAAGCTTCTAAGGATTACAATTAGCTAAAACCTCGCCTTTTCAAGGCGTAGATGATCGAAACGTAAAACGTTTATAAATGTTTTTTTCAAACTTTATTCTCATGGCGAAGGCCGGTAAACTTGATGCTGGTGGGGTGCCTGAGCCGACTCCTGATGCTATACCGGCTGTTACTGAAAAGCAAAAAATCAAAGCCCAGCAACAGAAGCACGATAAAAGTACGTTTATTGCAGAAAGGAAGCGCAGAAAGAAAGCTCGAAAAGCTTAGAGAATTATTTGCGAAAGCATTCAACGAGCTGAACTACATGAAAAGGCAACAGGCTTGATAGTTCAGGGCGTTGCAAGACCGCTTTCATACATCGTTATACATAACGGAGTAGCTCCCGTTAAAGGGGAGTAACCCTCGAGACCCTGGGAACCTCCGCCTTTTTAAGGCGGAGAGGAGGTCAGGTTTATCATGATGAAGCTGATTAAGCGCGGTACGTCATTTTTGGTTGATAGGG